>JAQICX010000223.1 GCA_027858345.1 Kiritimatiellia bacterium
TCCGCCAAAGCTCCTCCCCGGCTGGCTTTGCTAGTCCCGCAAGGCGGGAGGAGGTGGCTCGCGAAGCGAGACGGAGGGGTTCTTCTCAACCTCAATCTTAATCTTAAATAAATACCGCCAGAGGCATTCCACTACCATTTACTATTTACCATCAACCATTAATAACCTTAATCTTAACCTTAATCTCAACCTTATTCTTCCTCGACGGTCAACGACCGCCGCTACAGCTATGAAACAGCAATTCAACATTAGTCCGCCAAAGCTCCTCCCCGGCTGGCTTTGCTAGTCCCGCAAGGCGGGAGGAGGTGGCTCGCGAAGCGAGACGGAGGGGGTCTTCTCAACCTCAATCTTAATCTTAAATAAATACCGCCAGAGGCATTCCACAACCATTTACTATTTACCATCAACCATTAATAACCTGAATCTTAACCTGCTGGCTCCGCCTTTGTTCCTACGGTGCGACAGGCCGCCAGCTTTGGTTGCGCTCGCCCACCCTAAGTTTAACCAGGAATACCGGGCTTTGTAACTTGAAACGGATCCAGTATGCTGTCTAATTTCTTTTCGTCAACCAAACCTTGTTCAAGCACGATGTCTTTGACTGTTTTGTTCGTTGACAATGCTTCCTTAGCAATCTCAGCAGCTTTATCATAGCCTATATATGATGTCAAAGCGGTTACAAGAGCCGTTGAATTCAGCAGATGTTCTTTGCATTTATCTTCATTTACTTTGAGATTTTTAATGCACTTACTAAATATTTTTACTGTATTTATCAAAAGTTCAAGAGATTCCAGTAGGGATTCAGCAATGATGGGAGTAAATGCATTTAACTCCAGCTGCCCATAACATGCCGCCGTCGTTATAGCTGAGTCGTTAGCTATAACTTTTATTCCTGATTGGACGACCATTTCTGGGATAACCGGATTAATCTTGCCGGGCATAATTGAAGAGCCTGCCTGAACTTCCTCCAGTGTAATCTCCCCTAGTCCACCTCTTGGTCCAGAGTTCATAAGTCTTAAATCGTTGGCAATCTTTATCAGATTAGTGACGGAGGCTTTTAATATTCCAGATACTTCAACAAAAACATCATTGTTTTGAGTCAAATCAATAGAAAATTCTGCTTTTGCAAGCCCAAGCCCAGTCAAATCTCTCAGTATTTCAATTATGGTGAAAATAAATTGTCTGTCTGCATTCATCCCCGTTCCAATGGCTGTTCCACCTAAGTTCACCTGCCTAAGACGCTCCTCAACTTTATAAACTCGCCATCTGTCTCGACCAACAGCCTGTGCGTATGCACCAAACTCCTGACCAACCATAATTGGCAAAGCATCCATCAGTTGGGTTCTGCCTAGCTTGATAATGTCCGAATACTCATTCTCTTTTTTCTGAAGCTCTGTCTGAAGTTCTGCAAATTCATCACTAAGTTTTCTCAAAAGTTTAATGGCTGCAACTCTTAGTGCGGTAGGATATACATCATTGGTAGACTGAGAAAGATTAACATCGTTTAATGGATGAACTATGGTGTAATCACCACATTTGCCCCCAGCTTTTTTTATAGCAATATTGGCAACAACTTCATTCACATTCATGTTTGTTGAAGTTCCTGCGCCTCCCTGTATGGCACAAGTGATAAATGAATTATCATGAAGACCAAGAAGTATTTCATCACATGCTTCTATGATAAGAGCAGCCTTCTGACTATTCATTGTTCCATTTTGGCTATGTGTAATTGCAGCAGCTTTTTTAATTTCTACAACTGCATAAATCAGATTAAGATTCACACGTTTATTGCTGACACTGAAATTATCAATAGCCCGTGCTGTATGTATACCATACAGACAATCTACCGGAATCTCTTTCTTGCCAATACAATCTTTTTCAGTTCTATAATTCATAAATTTACCTTCTGTTTTAATGCATAGATGAGTTGTAATCACCACGGCTCATATCTAATATATATCCCTTTTTTCTCATGTTTTCTTTAAGTATATTCAGGTTCACGCCATCAGATATGTCAATTATTGTTTTGCCCTCATAAAGATTGTAATTCTCTCTTGCTCCAGATGGAGTAAGGTTGAGCATTAAAACATTTGCCCCTGCATTAAATCCACTATATGAACCATCTTTCGACAGAGTATTCAATGCCGTTGTGCTTGGCAATAATACTTTTGGCAGCAAAAGCCTGATTATAGAAAGCATTATCAATGTAGTTTTTACATCACCATTTTCTGCTCCTCCTAATGGAGTATCTTTATGCGAAATAAATGGTCCAATACCAACCATATGAGGATTAAAATCTTTTATAAACATAAGATCATCTACATAGTCTGTGATTTTCTGTTCCGGCAATCCAATTAAAAATCCAACTCCTGTCTGGAAATTAAGCGTTCTTAAAGTTTGAATGCACTCCATCCGCTCATCAAAGCTCATTCCAGGATGCAGTTTGGCATAACGATTTTTATCTATTGTCTCGTGTCTTAATAAGAATCGATTTGCACCATTTTCATATAGTTTCGCATATATCTCGGCATCTCTTTCCCCTATTGATAAGGTCGTTGCCGTATCTGGAAAAAGGTCATTCATCTTCTTTACAAGAGATACCATTTTATCATTATGATAATAGTGGTCCTCTCCGCCTTGCAGAACAAATGTTCTAAAACCTAATTCATGAGCTTGTGCACATGTCTTGAGAACATCTTCTTCCGACAATCTATATCTTTGAACTTTCGTGTTATCTTTTCTTATTCCGCAATACACACAATTTCTACTGCAGTAATTTGTAAACTCTATCAGTCCTCTTATATAAATCTTTCGGCCAAATACTTGATCAGTTAATAATCTTGCACGTTCATGAAGATAATCCGCATCTTCACTACTTAGATTATTCAAAAGTTGCAGCATCTCATCACGTGTCAGACAATTGGATGTATATAATTTGTCTATCAAATCTTTTATGATAACTCCTTTTTAGCAATTGAAGTTTTCACCTGAATATCAGGCAGTTTACCAAGTTTTCCTGTCAAGCTGTTGATTTCATCCAACTCACCAATGACGGTTATACATATCACAGATATACCTTCATCCGGTATGGGTAAACCCATTCGGCCTCTGACAACACCTTTATAAGATGCAACAATATTGTTGAAATTATTCTGTGTCTGCTCAGAGTGTTCTAATATTGCACTTATAACAGCTACTCTTTTCATAATCATTTCCTTTTTTATTTTTACATTATATCAAAAGCTTTCATGCTGTGCCTGCACCCATTTCATTATAAATCAACTTAAAAGCATAGCTTCTGTTTAATGTACTTCTTACGTTTAATCACCTACGGTTATTGAACGCTCACTTTGCAAGCGTTTTTTCGTCAGTCACCGCCCGACGCTACAGATGTTATAGCTGCAAACCAGCCTTAGTCCGCCAAAGCTCCTCCCCGGCTGGCTTTGCTAGTCCCGCAAGGCGGGAGGAGGTCACCTCGCCTGCGAGGTGGGAGGGGTACTTACTTCATTATAAGTTGTGCTGAAAGCACATATCACGAGAAGCCTAGGGTAAGCGTAGCGCAACCCTAGGTAAATCCGCCAGTTTCCCGTCTTCTGAAGGAAGACATCAAAATCAATCCCGCTAATTATTCTCATACACCTTTTGACAGAAACATAATTTCCTAAATAAATAGATCCCTCTCACCTTCTGAAATCTTTTTATAGTAATCGTTTACCACATCCAATAGTTTACTCTCTTTATAATAACTTGTTTTGGATATGGCATCCAGCTCTTCTTTAATCAATTTTTCACCAATTGCTTTTGTTTCTGGTGATGCATAGTCATCAAGATACTCTCTGAATGTTAGTACTGCATTTAGTTTGCAGAATTTTCCTTCTGTACCTGAGTTCAATAGGCACATGATAGTATCACCTGTTCTGCCACATCTATAGCCTGCTGTACAGAATGAGGTTATTTTACCGATTGAAGCTAAATATTTAACCACTTCGTCTAAACTTCTTGTGTCCCCAATTGCAAATTGCTCTTTTTCAAGCTCTTGTTTAGTTTTCTTTTCTGAATAGGCGCCAATTCCAATTTTTGTAGATGCATCAAGTTGTGTACAGCCCACATTTAAAACATCATTTCTGATTTCCGGTTTTTCTCTTGCAGTGATTATTAATCCGGTATATGGCACTGAAAGCCTTAAAATTGCAACAAGTTTCTTAAAGTCAGCATCACTGACTTCATATTTGGAATTTTGGCTTAATTCAGAGTTGGAAGCAACTGTTAGACGAGGAAATGATATGGAGTGTGGTCCGATGCCATATGTCTGCTCTAAAGATGCAGTATGATACATCAGCCCCATGACTTCAAACTTCCAATCATAAAGTCCGAATAGAGCTCCAATTGCAACATCATCAATTCCAGCATCCATTGCTCTATGGAGAGCATAGAGTCTCCATTTGTAGTTTGCCTTAAGACCAGCAGGATGCACATTCTTATAAGTTGCCTTATGATAAGTTTCTTGAAACACCTGATATGTTCCAATGCCAACTGCTTTAAGTTTCTTTAGGTCATCAATGCTCATAGGTGCGGCATTAACATTAACTCTTCTTATGTTGCCTTCTTTACCATTTTGGTTTTTGACTCTAACTTTATATATCTCTTTAATGCTATCTGCTATATAATCAGCATCTGTTTTCGGATGTTCACCATAAACAACAATCATTCTTTTGTGACCTTCAGCAATAACACATTCGGTCTCTTTAATGACTTCATCCTTGGTTAGAAATTTCCTGACCTGTTCATGGTTTTCTTTTCTGAATCCACAATATTTACAGCTATTTACGCATAGGCTTCCGCAGTAAAGAGGTGCAAAGAAAACAATTCGGTTGTCGTATGCCAGTCTTTTAACTTCCCCCGCTGCTTCATACATTTCTTTAAGCAGTTCGGGATCATCAACATTCAATAAGGCCGCAGTTTCATCTAAACTTAATCTTTCAATGTTTAGAGACTTTTGGATTATGCTTCTTATATGTTCTTTTGAAGGATTCTGGTTGGTAGCCAGTTTAGAGACAATTTCGTCCTCATCAATGAAGTCTTTGCCGTCTTTTAGATACTTATCAATCTCATCCTGTTTGATAACCTGGTCAATCCATTTGGTTGATTCTGTGTTCATATTTATTCCCTTGAAGTCAAACAACCTTCCAAAAGGAAAGTTATGCAAGAAAACAAATATAAAGGATACATTTGTCCTGTAGGTGTTATGCACAATTTCCTCCCAAATCAGAAAATTCTTCTTTGTAAGGTTCTTTGTCTATTTTTTTGTATGTTAATTTCATCAACTCAGTTAAGAAAGCTCTCAAGAGAGTTGGGTTAAAAATTTGCACAAAGATTATCAGAACTTTAAATAATAATCAAGTGCTAATTTAAAAAAATGATTCTCCCCTCAATTTTTCGGTTGAACACACTTTTTGGCGGAGTGAAGCACCCCGGCCCTACAAAAGACCTGCGAATCAACCTTTTAGCTTTGATTGCAGCATCCGCAACTGTAGGGTCGGGGTCCGTGACCCCGCCAAAAAGGGTGTTCAACCGAAAAATTAAGGCTTTTATTTATTTGCCAAAAAAAATATTGTAATTTTACAAAATTTGTAATATAATAATCTATATTATTACAAAAAACAATATATATATCAATGACTTACACTTAAATAAAGTGCATAATTAACAGGTCCCGCGACTAAACTTTGATAGTGCAAAGTTTTAACGGCGGGATGTGTCAAAGTACAATTAAATATACCCATATGACGCTATGCACTGCATAACCGACAGGGCGAAGCTGTGACGAAACCAAGTTACGCAAGATTAAATCATGCGTTGCCTTACCATTCGTTGCTTGCAGCTTCGCTTGTTAAGCTTCGCACGACACGGTGCTTAATTATGACTGTTTAATTACTTGAATTTACTGTTTTTAAGCAATTTTTAAATCCCGCAAACCGGGACTAGCATAGCTAGCATAATAAAAAAATGCTTTTTGAGATTATTAACAAATATTGAAATCCGTAAAAGATTATTATTTGAGATGTGTATATATTTTGCTCTCAGACTTTTGCTAAAAAACACAGGCATACCCGTAGGGTCTGTTGAGTATTTTTAACAAATGTATGGGAATATAAAGAAATATGCAGATTAGATGAAAAGACTTAACTGATTCAGGTAGAAAAAAACATTATTTTACGAACATTCGTATAATAATCGTTGGGCTGGCAGGAGATGAATGGGATGAAAGAATATAACGGTGCAATGATGCAATTTTTTCACTGGTACACGCCGACAGACGGTTCGCTGTGGCGGCAGCTTGCAGAACAGGTCGCTTCACTAGCGGATGCGGGTATCACGTCAGTCTGGTTGCCCCCCGCGTACAAGGGTGCAGCGGGGGCCGATGATACCGGCTACGGTGTCTATGATCTCTTCGATCTTGGGGCGTTTGAACAGAAGGGATCCACTCGCACCAAGTACGGAACCCATGATGAGTACCTTCAGGCTATTCACGCCGCCCATGCGGCCGGTATGCAGGTGTACGCCGATGTCGTCTTCAACCATAAATTGGGAGGCGACAAGGAAGAGGAGTTCAAAGCCACCCCATACAACCCCGACAATCGAAACGAAGCCATCAGTGAGCTGCAGCCGATAAGGGCTTGGACCCATTTTACATTCCCGGGGCGAGGCAATAAGCATTCATCCCTGCAGTGGCACTGGTGGCACTTCAATGCTGTTGACACCAACGCCATATCAAGCGATGCCCCGGCTGTCTATCTGTTTGATGGCAAGACGTTTCATGACAAGGTAGATAAAGAGAAAGGCAACTTCGACTACCTGATGGGCTGTAATCTCGACATTGCCAATCCTGACGTGCAGAAAGAGTTGCTGTTCTGGGGAGAATGGTACACCGACCTGACGGGCGTCGACGGTTTCCGCTTTGACGCCGTTAAGCATGTTGGAGCGGACTTCTTCGTCGAATGGCTCAACCACATACGCAACCATACCGGACGTGATCTTTTTGCAGTCGGAGAATATTGGTCAGGGATCGACGAAGCGTTAGAACATTTTCTCAAAGTAACCGACAGCAATCTCATGCTCTTCGACGCCGGGCTACACTACAGCTTTGCTGCGGCAGGGCGTGAGGAGAAAGCATATGATCTGAGAACCATTTTTGACAGAAGCATAGTCAGGGACCATCCAGATGCGGCCGTGACCCTCGTCAGCAATCACGACACCCAACCGTTACAGTCACTCGAGTCGGTCGTTGAGGCTTGGTTCAAACCTTTGGCATATGCAATGATTCTCTTGCGTCGTGGCGGCTACCCCTGCGTTTTTTTCCCGGATTACTACGGAGCAGATTACAGAGGCTTCGGTAAAGATGGGAATGAATACAACATCAAGATGCCAAGCCACAAGTGGCTGATTGATCATTTCCTTGGAGTGCGCCGAACTTACGCTTTCGGGGAACAGAACGACTACTTCGATCATCAGAACTGCATTGGCTGGACTCGCACAGGGAACGCAGAGCACCCCGGGGGAATGGCGGCCTTGCTCAGCAATGATGCGGACGGTGCCAAGTCAATGAATACTGGTTCTCCTGGCGTCACGTATGGCGACGTTACAGAACACGTCAAGGAAACAGTGACAACAAATGGCGAAGGTTGGGGAGAATTCAAGTGCAAGGGACGGTCGGTTTCTGTGTGGGCACCTGTTGATCCATCTGATAAACCTAG
This sequence comes from Kiritimatiellia bacterium, assembly GCA_027858345.1. Classification (GTDB taxonomy): domain Bacteria; phylum Verrucomicrobiota; class Kiritimatiellia; order JAQICX01; family JAQICX01; genus JAQICX01. The sequence goes on from JAQICX010000223.1 coordinate 7,752, forward strand.
GGCGGCATAGCCGCCTGTCTGCGTGCAACGCACAGGCAGGCACGGAGGCACAAAGAACGCAAAGAAGAAAATGTAGCCACCCACGACCAACGGAAGTGAGGCTGCTTTCTCTAATGAGAAAAGTAGAAAGTAGCAGTGAACGAAGAGAACGTCCTACAAGGCACAAAAGACACAAAAATTGTC
>JAQICX010000233.1 GCA_027858345.1 Kiritimatiellia bacterium
ATACTGGAATTCGCTATGCTCATATTATTATGTCCGTGCCGAGGCGACACGGCTACAGAAGAGCCGAGTAATACTCGGCGTTCCCTGGAGGAGCTTTGGCGGACTAAGGCTGGTTGGCATACACCACACAGGAACGAAGGCGGATAGAGTCGGGCGTCATTCTTCGCTCAGCGAGCTTCGCAGGACACAGTTGACCGACGAAAAGGCGGTGTTTTCACCGACCTTTTAAGTTGTGAATTACTGTTGTTTTCTTCAAAATTAAACATGTACAATGTACAGCGTTATTTTGGCAAAAATCAGTTGTTGTGGAAATTTGCAACTCAATGTTTTGATGTCTTTCGATGGACTCTTACGTCCTGCGTAGCCTGTCGGCAAAGCATGGACGAGTCGAATGTGAAAGATATGTTTACCTGCAATAATTGGTGAAAAACCATTAATTATCAAAAGGATTTGTTAGTTGACTCCGATGAGTTCGAGGAATTTTGCTTCTAGTGATTTTTTTGAGGATGAGACAGTAAGTGAAGATTCAGGGAACTCTTTATCACATATGCTTATGAGATGTTCTCTATCATCTTCTGCAAGATTCTCAAATGAGAAAAGAGTTTTATGAGTATCTTCAGTGAGATCATCAGGTGTACCACTATAAATTATTGAACCATTGGCAATGATTCCTATATGAGAACAGACGCTTTCAATGTTTGACAGCAGATGTGATGATATAATTATGGTTGTCCCCTGCTCTGACAGTTTTCTGAAAAGTTTTCTGAAGTTTTGGTTGGTCTCCGGATCAAGTCCGTTGTATGGTTCATCAAGTATCAGCAGCTTAGGTTCATTAATTAATGCCTGTGCAACACCAAGTTTCTGAAGTGTTCCTTTGGAATATGCTTTAGTCTCCATGTCGGCAAATCCTGTCAAACCTGTGATGTCAATCAGGTACTCGATTCGGCTCTTGAGTTCGGCAGCAGATATATTATAGAAGCATCCATAAAAATCTAGGATTTGACGTCCTGTCATATTCTGAAATTCAAATTTTTCTGGAAGATAGCCAATATCTTTTTTGCATTTTATATCACCTGGTTCGTTGTTAAAAACTTTTATGCTGCCGGAGGTTGGACGAATAAAGCCAGTTATAAGATTTATAAATGTTGTTTTACCTGAGCCATTTGGTCCAATAAGTCCAAAGATAGCCCCCTGTTCAATCTCCAGGTCAACTTTGTTTAAAGCAACCTTTTTCTTGTTCTTAAACATACCATTATTGTATACCTTAACTAAATCTTTTGTTTCAACAATTTTCATATCTTATTTTGTCTGCCAGGTTTTACGATTTTTTATCTGAGGTTTAATGCCAACAGCCTTTTTAATAGTCTCTTTTGCATAAACATAAAGTGTTATCCAACATACAGGCACATGGTATATCCAGCATATATCAGGCTTTCGAACAAAGCCAATTATTGCCTGAATTACCAGAGGAATAACAGTCACTGTCGCTAAAGAAAAAAGAATTATACCAAATGCCTGATTGTTTGCCTTCCATGGATATTTTCTCTCTTTTGTTGTGGAAAAAAACAAGAAATCTTTAATTCGACGCTCTTGCTTATTCTTAAAGTTTGACAGTTTGGTGCAGTACAGGTGAACAATTCCACATTTAACCTTTGCAAAGAAATTAATATCTTTAAGCCCAGCTTGAGGAATAATATCGATATCAAAAAAGTAAGGAGACCAATCAACATAATCCAGCAGCTTTTTTCGAAAGACAAATCCATTTGCACCAATTGTAGGATAACGATGATTTGACAGGTCAAGTTTCAGGTAATCACCTTTATCCTCTTGTCTGACAGGCAGATTTGTCCAGCGATTTGTGATTGCACTTCGCCGGTCATAATTACCAAGAAAGAGACATACAGGATCATTCATGCCAAGCAATGTAAAGTATCGAATTAATGGATGATCCTCTTTCCGCCATGTAAATGAGATTGGTTCACTTCCCATAATATCTTCATCTTCAAATGGTTCAACCATCATATTCAGCCAAGTTGGGAACGGCATAATATTATCGCTATCAATGAGAGCAATTATTTCTCCTTTTGCAGCTTTGATTCCTGCAGTTTTACCCGCTTCACCTGTAGTCAATTCATTAAACACAATCTGATCAACATTAAATGACTTCGCAATCTTTTTGGTGTCATCTGTAGAGCCTGCATCAGCAATAATGATTTCGTATTGATCTTTTGGATATTCTTGAGAACGAATTGCTGTTAAACACTCGTCAAGAGTGCTACCTGAATTGAGAGTTGGAATTATTATGCTTACAAATGGTAGATTATTCATTGCTTTTCGTATTTTTTCCAGGCGTTACGCGCCATTGCTCTATATTTTTCTGTAGTTAATACTTTTTTAAGATTATTTATATCACTTTGTTTAACATCTTTGATCTCAACCTTTTTCAGTGTCTTATTCTGCATATAATAGGAAACACTATTTGATGAAACAGCGACATAGGTATTCTGAGGTGTTGACATAACATATTTTTCAAATGTCATTCCATTAGGTATATTACTCGTCCATAACATGACATCTGGAATGCCTCTATAAACACTCATAATAATTGGTTGCTCAGAATCTGTATATGTCTCAAATGTCGCAGAGGTTGTTGTTCGATATTTATCATCCAATGTTTTTGACAAATTGTTTGTGAAAACAAATCCATATGCAACAACATCATGATCGTCTGAATAATATGTCAGATTTGTAGAGTAAAGCCATGTGCCTTGATAAAAGTTATCAATCTTATCCGTTGCAGCTCTTTGAGCTTGTTCTATAGATACTTTTTCTCCATAAACCAAGGTTGAAAGCATTATTAATATTAGCAATATATTTCTTTTCATTAATTATCGAGCCTTACATTAATTTTATAATATAAACATTCATCAACAGAGTCATAATAATCTGTATAGACCCCTATCGGCAAGTTATTTGTTATCTCAACCGCCTCATAAAGTAGATTTGTAATTTTTTCAACAGCATAGATTCTATTATTTGTGTATGTCCAGTTCAATATGGTGTATGGATTTAGTCCATTGGTATGAACAGACAAACTAGTGACGCAAAATAGAGAGTTACTATCAGTTGGATCTGTACCTGTAATATACTCTTCACCAGAAGTCAACAGATCACCATCATAATCATATGTTTCCTCAAATGCAAAATCATTTGTCAAGCCGTATGATGCCAGCCACCAGTCAGGAGTACCTCCTGTCTCAAGGTCTGCTGCAAAAACTGCACTTATAATTAATGGCGATGTTACAGAACCATAAATTGCATTGTTTTCGGTGAACAGTCCATTTGTGTCTCCCACCCAATTGAAGAGGTGATAATATTGATCTGCAGCAGCATTCACTGTGATATATGAATTATTTTTAATCCAAGAATCAATAGTATCAAAATGACCATGACTTGCTCGATCCAAATCCAACCAATGATTTGTCTGCCAATTCCACTTCAATGTTGAGTCCTTTGTGATAACAAACTCGCAACTTGCCGTATTATTAGAGATGCTACCGTCAATATCAGACAGCAACCAATTCTTAAATGTATATTTAGTTGCATTTGTCACACTGCTGTAACTTGTCTGATTTGTAATAGAGCAGATGACGTTCGCACCTACAAGGTACTCATGGGATCCATTAGTTAAACTTGTCATGCCATATTGTGATTCAACCGTTAGTGTCGCAAACATATTACTGAATGTGGTCTGCAAATCATAGTTTGAGTTGTAACCAAACAAATCAGGTTGTGCTGGAGATACTTTCAGATAAACATTATGATTTGATACAGCAACATATGGTATATATGACGTAGAACCTTGAGTCGCACCTGTCTCTGGAGATTTTCGTATTAACTGACCACCTTCAGTGTATAATTCAAGAATTGTTCCCCCCTGCATACCCAAGTTCTGAGTTTCAAAATAGTATTCACGTCCATAGTTTAAAGAACACTTAACCCAGTCAACATCGTTAGTTTCGTCAAAGCAGTGAGTTTGCCTGAAATCATATATATCATCAGGATGAATCCTTACAGCAGTGTTTGTCATTATGCTACTGTCCATGCTCTCATATATATCTTTAGGTGTTCCCTGCGGAATAATTGTATCCATTATGAGGCTTCCACAACCTGGCCCAAAGAAGTTTTCATATCTCCTTCTAGAAGAATCCTGTCTGTTTTCTCCAAGATATACCATACGATTTACCCCATCTATCACATATCCAATAGCAGGCAAATAATGACCACCAAAGGTTCCACCATACCAACCAATAACAACAGGTCGTCCAGCGTTTATCTCATCCACAATAACATTATAATACGCTTCCTTTTCATCCTCATCATCAGCAACACGGTGATATACAACATCAAAGTCTAAACCTGGTTTTGTTCTTGAATAGTCTTCAATAATTTCACGTTCAGCAACCTCATAATCAGGATACAATACGTAATAATCATAACCAACATTTGTTATACATGCTGCCACATCAGCTGCATTCAACCCAGGAGACTGATAGATCTCTGTCTGAGTTAAAGGAGCAATACCATTCTTAATTAAATTCCAATATGGTATATTGTTATAACCATTTCGATCATAGTACGCCATAATATCACCAGTCGCTGTCGCAAAACAAATACCATTGCTCCCTAATGCACCATGGACAAACGAATACATATCCTGATCATTAAGATAAGCAGGGAATTCAGAAACCACATTTGTTGCACCAGGAATATAAAAACTACTATTTGAATTATCTAATGCAAAATTAGCACTCAAGTTTCTTGGATAATCATTTGTTATATTCAATGTATCGTAGTACATAATGAAATATTGACGCCATGCATATATATCCCCACTCCAGTAGCTGAGATGATAACCATTAGTTGGCGTTGCTGTTGGACTCAAAAGAGTATCAGCTTTGTACCAGCCCGAAGTCATATCAACAGTTCCAAGCCCCGTTCCAACATCAATATCAACCCAATAGTTTGTCTCCCATATCCAAGTCAGCTCTGTATCCACTGCAATATTAAATGATATATTCGTACCCGTTCCATTGGTGACAACACTATCAGCAACAGCCGACCAACCAACACATAAATATTGAGTTTCTGTGTTAATAATTATTGGAGAATTTGTTACAGAACACTCAATAAAAGTTCCATAATCAAAAGACTGAACACCAGATGGGGTTTCTCCTCCAAATAGAGAATCAACAGTTAATGTATGCTCGTCAATCTCAAAACTTGCTGAAATCTGAAGCCCATTTGTCACACTGTATATCGTACATGAAGACACATCTCCAACCGATGCTCCATCCACAACAACATCATAAATGTGATAATGTTCTTCAGGTGTAATATCAAAAGTTATATTGCTTCCATGTGTCACATAGTTCGTTCCTTCTGGAGCAATAGAGCCTCCTAATCCATAGTCTGCAACAACAGGATATTGATTGATTTCAAAGATTGCCTCTATAGCAATTGCATTGCTTATTGACATATTGATTGGATTATCAAATTTCTTTTCAACAGGTAGATTGCCGTCCCAAGAAACAAAGTGATATCCATAGTCTGCAACAGCTGTTGCACTAACTTGCGAACCCGGATCAAACCAACCATTTTCTGATTGAACCTGACCATTTGTTGTAGTTGTTGCGACAAACATATATTGGGTATTCCATAACCATTGAATTGAAGAATTTTCTCTCAATGCAAAGGCAACGTTGGTGCCTGTCCCGCTAACTGGAACCGACCCTGTACCTGCCCAACCGTAGCAGAACAACTGGGTGGTCATTCCTTCAAAAACAATTGCCGCATTAGTAATATCAACACTGATTTGAGAGTTATAATCGAACCAGTTGTCACCTTCCGGCAAACTTGCATGACCATATGAATCAACCATTTCAACATTATTTGTATCAAGTTCAAAAAACACACTTACAGTCTGATTTGACTGAATATTATTCAATTCTAATATATCAACTGGTGCTACATTTGTTCCATTAACAAATATCTCACTAACATGATAATGCTCATCAGCAACATTTGTTACTGTCACGGTTGATCCCGCAGGGAAATAATATGAGCTGGCATAAACTCTACCATTTGTTGTAGGTGGAACAACAAGCAGAGAGTGATAGCCGGTGCTGTTCGTTGCAAAGGTTGCCGTAATTGTGTGATCATTAGTCACATTCATGAAAATATATTCAAAAACAATATTTGTTGAAACACCATCAATTTCCAAATCTTCAATATGTGCATTCTCATAGGGCTGCATATAGTACAATGGAGAATTCTGACTATGAGGTATATCAACATCACCTTGAGGAGAGATGCTACCTGCACCACCAACAGAGGTAGAAGTCACAATAAATACATTGGTTTTGAACCATGCATTAACAACTCTTGGCATATCAGCCGGGATTGTAATCTGCTGACCATTAATCAAACAGTTATTAGTATCGCCCAACCATCCTTTAAAATGATAGTTGTCGTTTGTTGACGTTGCTTCGACCAATAGAGATGAGTCAATATCCATCCAGGATGAAGTAGCATTTATATACCCACTGCCAACAATACCAACATCAATATAATAATTTGTGTGCCACAGCCAGCGAACAGCTGAATCCTCTTCAATATAAAAGCTAACATTTGTTTCAGAACCTGAAAGAGGAGCACTACCGCTACCAACCCAGCCTGTAGCACTATATTTCGCTAAAATATCCTGATCATAAACAAGGGTGTTTGTTATGACAATATCAACTAAGTTACTGTATACAAAAGCATTTGTCCCAACAGCAGGACTAGTAACATCATACGGAGAGTCAATTACAACATTATATGAGTTTGTGGCAAAAACAGCACTGATCTCATGTGGAGTAACAACATACTCAAATGTATATTCGTTCGTAGCGCCAACAGAAATCCCATCAACAAGGACATCTGCAACATAATAATGCTCATTTGCAGATATATCAAATGTAATATTTGTTCCATAAAATGCCGATGCCTCAAATGGTGATATTTGACCTGCATTTACATCCGAGACCGATGTGCTTATGTCAAAACTTTCTAAAACAAATACAGCTTCCAAATCATAAGGCTCTGCCGGCATGACAATTTCTATATAACTATTTGTACTTTGAGGTGGAACAATGCCATCTCCAATCCATTTTTCAAATTCATAGTGCTCTGCTGGAGTTGCTGTTACATATAACATTTCCCCTTCATCATGCCATCCGGATGACTCGGAAACATAACCAGCTTCTTCAATATTTACAGATGCTTCAAACCAATACTGTGTATTCCATTGCCATGATAAGCCACTATCGTCAGTAAGATTAAATTGAACATCGGAGACTGTTCCATATTCAGGGATATTACCAAAACCATTAGCCCAGCCTATATTCGTCAATTTAATACCACCATTTTCAGGCAAAGTAAACTCTGTTTCGTTTAAGAAACAGTTGATATAACTTCCATAATCAAAATAGGTTTCACCATCCGGAAGATTGCAATATCCATATCCATTGGCAACAGATACACTGTTAGTGTCCATCTCAAAAACTACATTATATTGATGGTTCATTGTGATGTTCTCAAATGTATATTGATTTGTTATTCCCGCAGATACACCATCAATTAGTACATCACCAACATGACTATGTTCAAATGCAATATTTGAGAATGTTGCTGTTGAACCAACTGTATATGCAGACCCCAGACCGTCAACATAGCCTAACTGATTATGCAGAACCTGAATTGAAAAAGTATTAACCAAATTTGTGGCAAATATAGCCTCCACTGTATGATTGCTCTGTATATTGTTAAAAATCACATTTAGTACAGCACCGGTTGACACACCATCAACAAGCACATCGCTGATATGACATCCCTCGTCTGAAACAATTCTGAAGACACCGCTGGTTGCCCCTGTTGGGTATTTTTGAATTGTATCAGGATATATCAAACCATTTGAACTCGCCGTAGGTGTTATCGAATACAAGTCAACAGCAGCTTCAATATTTTTGGGCTGGTCCATTGTTAAATATATAGGGTTATCATAGGATACGCCACCAGGAATATCTCCCGTCCAGGATACAAAATGATATCCATCATCTGGCACAGCTTCAATCATAACATTTGTTGTTCCAATATCAAACCATTGCGATGCAGGATTAACAGTGCCGTTTGAAGCAATAGATGCCTGGAATAAAACTTGTGTACTCCAAACCCATGATATTGATGTTTCGTTTGTCAAAATAAAATCTACGCTACTGCCAATGCCTGTTGCAGGTACCGAACCAGTTCCTTGCCAGCCAATACACACATACCTGACATTTTCCGTTGGATGATATACAATTGGATTTGTTACGGAACAAGTCAATGACGAATCATATGGCGCAACATTTGTTCCCAAACCATAATTAGAAGAACCATATACACTATCAACAACAAATTCAGTTGGTTCTCCCTCAAACACTGCCAACACATTATGACTATTTGTTACATTCACAAATTCAACATAATTTGTTGGAGGAAGCAGCTGGTCATCAATAATAACATTTTTGATATAATAGTGTTCTGCGGGTGTATTTGTGACAATCGCACTATCACCATAACGAAGACTAAAACGTGCCGGTTCAACAGTACCCTCACCGTCTGCAACATCTGACAGAATGGATGGATACTGAATCATCAATGCCGGATCACCAAAAATATTGTATGTTTTAAAAATATAATCATATTCGGGTTCAACCCCAGTCAACTTTCCAAGAGAACTTACAACAACATCCCCTATCCTTGGAACCCCATCATTAAAAATCTCATCAAACATAATTTGACCAAGTTCATAATTCCACTTGTCAATACTGGATGCGGTACAGGCAAACGATGCAGCCGCCCCGCCAATAGTAGACCCAGTCAAATTTTCAGCTATTGATGTTTTAGTAGGAAGCGAGAACCGCCCCGTATCACACGTTAGCTGCAAAAAGAGTGTTGGTTGGCTCATATTATATATACTACTGACATCGGCGTTTTCTAAAACAAGCTGGCCACCCTGATCTGCAAATTTGTAATACGCACCATGACCAAAATAGTTCACAATACCATAACCTGAATTAAGAAATTCAACTGCATCCGATGAAATATCTACACCCTTATTATATTCATCCGTTGTCTGATACAACGTGTTAATAGTCATAAAATCATTTGGAATTTCTCGAGCAACAACATCACTCTGAAGCGGAAAATTACCCGACGTTACTCCCTCATTTCGACTACATAAAAGACCTATATCACCATGCCATGCACCAGACTTTTCATAATTTTTAACTTTTTGAACATATGCTTCCACTTTCTCTGTGGTATAAAAAGAGAGTCTACCAATTGGTATATCTGGCCTAAGATCATTATTGAAATCAACGAATGGAGAGTCACAAGCCCTCATGCCATCATAATCGTTAAATGTCATTAAAGGTGGAATAAGATTTGGTTTTGTGGCTCCAGATACTGTATCAAAATAATCAAAAGTTCCCACTCCACAAAGAACAACATACTTTGGTCCAACACTCCAGTTGGTGTATGCATAATTAAGAAAGTCCTTAATGGCATAAAGATTTGGAACGCCATATGAAAATTGATTATAAATGTCAGTTATGCTAACCTCTAAAACACTAAACCCTGTCGTTTGACGATAAGTTCCAAGCTCACTCAATGCATCCATAAACGCAGCTGTGACATATCCACTATCAGGCATAATCATAATGTAGTTAAATTTATTAGTATATGCCAATAGGTCTACACTTGAAACCAACTCTCTAGAAACTTCAAACTCAGTATTAATTCCAGATGCATTACCAGAGAATGCCACATAAGAGTTGGAAGAATTTGCTGTATAAAAACTTACTGAATATTCGTTACTCTGACCTTCATAAAAAAGACCATCTACAATTTGGGGGTTCTTCTTGTCTGAAACATCCAGTACATACAGGTTAGTTGATGAGAAGCCAGAAACAGTTGACACATCAGCATCAACAGGTGGAGATACAACATTTAGATACTCGCCATCTGCAATCATATTACGATTATACTCAATGCCATATTTTTTTAGAAAAGCAAAACCCTTATAGATAGAAGAAATAGGAGTTGTAGACAAAACATTATCATTGGAATGAACATTACTTACAGAAAAACTAATATCCACAGGTTTGGCAACATCACTCCAGTTTGCAGTATGTGCATCTGCTCCATTCATCTGAAAAACACATGTCATAGGGTTAGGATACATAACACTCTCAAAAAGTTGAACATACACATTTGCATTTGAGTCTGACAAACCCGGTAAATCAAATGTTTCATCTAAACCAGAGAATGTGTTATTACCAAATGCAGTCCCATATTCCATTAAATCTGTAGCATCTGCCCTGGATGTAGATCGACAAAAAACTTCAATAAAGTTTTCAAAAACTTGGTCAGCAATTGAATTTGTAGGACTTAAAGATGAATCATGCTGCCACAAAAGACCTTCAGACTTTTCAAGAACATAAATATTTTTATAGGCAAATGGTGATGCAATACTCTCTGCATAGAACAATGCGCCAGTCGCACCATTCAACACATGTGGCTGATATGCAACTTGAACTCCATCATTCAAAAAGTTTATTCCATTAGTCGAAAACAACATCGATGCAGACGCAATAGTTTCTCCAATTTCATCACAAACATCTTCGGCAGAAACAAAATAAACACCCTCAACCTCAATGCTCACTTGAGCTCTATAATTTGAGGATGATGTGCCATATGTCATTTTTCCAAAATCATCTTGTTTTACAAGCTCTAAAGATTTCTTGTATTCAGCAAGTTCCTGCTCATAAACTTTTACATCACTAATTGTTTCTTTATCTGGTTCAACAGTCAGTTCTGCAGGCATTTCATACCCATAGACATTGGCTGTGAACCAAAAACAAAAACATAAAATTATAAAAAATATTCTTTCCATATAAAATACTTATTCCCCATATAAATCACTTAGGACTTCCTGTTTAATTCATAAAACGCATATGGTGAATGCTTTATTAAACAGCAAACCCTACTATTCACATACTCAACCTAGGCTGTCATTATCCACCTGATTTAACGATTTAGAAGGGGAAATATTATGTAGATTATTACAAAACAAAGAGTTTTAAAACATATACAAAGAACAAGCTTAAGTCATGCTTAAAGGTTTTCTTTACAGAATAAAAAGCCTCTGCCGTAAACAGTTCATCATCATTTGGGTGATTGTTATATATCACAGATGCTTCTGAAATAACTCCCAGCTTGCCTTGCAAATAAAGTTCCCGCCAATCATTTCCCATTTCACTAACAGAATCAATCGATCGTCCCGCTAATCCCACCACATATAACTTACCACAAACAACCCCAAGTATCCTCGGTATTGTATAATAAAAAAGTTCCCTACGTCTTCTTGTTCCGCCATGCCGACCATTTTCCGGCAAATCAACATTAAACCTCACAACCTTAACAGTTTTCCACATAAGCATATCATCCACTGTAGGCAACTTAACAAACTCATCAAAAACAAATAGCTTTTTCACTCCCTTAAACTTTAGGAAAATTGCTGTTCCAAGCAGAATAGGCAACGTTAGTATACATAAAAAACAAGCAGCAAATCTAATCGCAAGACGATAAACAACAAGTTTAACAGACTGGTCAGAAAGATTTCCCAGAATATATGGATCGGGAATGTTTAAAACACTGTTATGCTTTGCATTAACAAGCAAACTCTTGTTAATTATGACATTTTCAAGTTCCAAACCTTCCCCTACATAACTCTTTTCAAGCACTATTGAATTCTTTATAGACGTCTTCTCATCAATTATTGTTCCATCAGATATAACAACATTTGGTCCAAGAACACACTTGCCGGAAACTCGACAATCTTTTCCCAAATAAACAGGTGGAATCAACTTGGTTGTCGGATGCAATATCACATTTCTAGAAATCCAAATTGATTCATCTTTTACTTTTCCTGAAACAATCAATTTGCCGTTTTCACTAGTCATTGCCATAGACGCACATTTCAGATAACTTGTATAAGTATCCAAGACCATAGGCTCATCGACAAAAATCTTTTGCGAAGAACTTGCCTTCTCCAGCAATAAGTTCTCGAAATCGCTTAAAGACATATTAACATCCAAATCAGAGCAGAACTCTGAAGGTATCATTGCAAAACCACCAAATACTTCCTTTTCACCATCTTGCCAGACGGAAACCAAAAAATTGGCGTCAGAAAAAATATCAGCTGAAGCGATAGATGAAAACGCAAGTCGATTTCCATACACAAGAAGACAGCCACCTTCATTAACTTTGAAAATATTTTTGACAAGCTCAAATGGTTTTTCAGGTTCCTTACACAAATGATACTTGAATTCACTTCCCCAACGTTGACCCGTGGCAAAAAGCTCTTCAACGGCATGGGCGTGTTCATTAATGACAAAGTCAATACTTGTCACACCTTTAGCAATCAAATTTTCAACAACATGCTGCAAGAATGGTCTATCCAGCAATGGCAGCATCTCTGCTGAAACATTTTTTGTTAATCCTGATAATTCAGGAGCATATCCTGTTGCAATAATTATAGTTTTCATAATAACACCTAATAAGCACCTTTACCAAGCAGCACAGCTGGTATTGTTTTTAACAAAATAACAAAATCAAACAACAAACTTTGACTGTTGATATAATCAACATCAAGCTTCACCTGTTGGTCAAAAGGAATATCGGCTCTACCGCTTACCTGCCAAATGCATGTCAAACCAGGAACAACATCAAGACGCCTACGATCTTCCAAAGTATAGTCAGCAACTTCTTTCACCGTTGGTGGTCTGGGTCCAACCAAAGACATGTCACCAACAAGAACACACCACAACTGAGGTAATTCATCAATACTAAGCTTTCTAATAAAACGACCAATCCAAGTAACTCTAGGATCTTTCTTCATCTTGAATGTTTTATTGCTGTCATGTTGATTCTCTGCCATAAGCTTCAGCTTCAACTCTTCTGCATTCATAACCATGGATCTGAACTTTGGAAAATTAATCTCTTTTCCCCATAAACCAACTCGTTTCTGAAAAAACATAACAGGTCCACCGTCTGTCAGCTTAATGCTAAGCACAACAAAAATAAAAAGAGGCATAAGAAGCACCAGTAAAACCAACGCAGCACAAATATCAATTGCACGTTTCAGAAACTTTGCTCCACCAACAATCAGAATCCAAGTATATTTTTTCCGGAAAAATCGTATTTTTTGTCTAAGCGACCCCGTAAAAGTGGTTCCCTTAACATATTTTTCATACAACTCTTCAGTCAAATCAATTCTAGAAACATCATGTTCGTCATAATCTTTTTTTTTCTCTGTCATAATCAATCAATAATCCAAAGTGAAATTAAACTACTAAACACCTATTTAAAAGATGCCATAGCCTCATCAACTGTGTTATAAATTTCAATAACTCTATGCATGCGAACCAACTCAAACAATGATCGAACAGTACTATTCAACGCTGCAAGCTTAAAAACACCGCCAGAACCAGTAACTTTTCTCATGCAAGACAAAAATGCTCCAAGCCCCGAACTGTCAACAAACTCAAGCTTACCCAAATCCAAAACAACTTGTTCCTCACCTTCCAGTTCAGGAATTACAAGTGACTTGAAATCAGCAATATTACTGGCATCCAAACTAGACGAATTAACCAGAATAACTTTAACATCATTTTTCTCTAAAACATCAATATTCATATCTTACTCCTAAAGTTTTATCAAATTAACCTAATAGTATACCTATTAAATACAAAAAAGTCAATTTTTATCCACTATTTAAAACGTTTTACTTGATTTTTTCGGTTGACTACCCCCTAAGTCATGCATCAGGCTTCGCTCAAGAGCTACGACCCGACAAGAGCATGACAGCTCCTCCCGCAGAGCGGGACTAGCGAGCTAGCCGGGGAGCAGTTGTAAAACTTGCAATTCAAAAGGTTTACAAAACAACTCACCCACTACTCCCCGGCTATCCACGTCTTGCGGGATAGTCCCGCTCGGCGGGAGAAGGTACCAAAGGCGGAGGGGTCGTATTGGGCATAATTTCTTGAATATTAAGCTTTTACACATATTTTTCATTTTTATCACCCACTGGGTGATAAATATGAAAATAATATTTTAAAGGCGGGGTCACCAGTCTTCGCCCAGCTATTAACAATATAATAAATCTTGTTAGTAGCTGGGCTACGCCTGACACAGCGGACCTTTAAGGAAAACCCTACAAAATACTTGCAAATCAAGAATTTAGCTTTGGTTGCAGCATCCGTAACTGTAGGGTCGGGGTCCGTGACCCCGCCAAAAAGGATGTCCAACCAAAAAATCAAGTAAAACTCAAAAAAACATCAAATTATATTGAATTTTTGCCAGCGATTTAATATAATTATGGATTGATTTTATTGCAAAGAAGATTTTCAGGAAACCACAAAGTAAAAACAACAAAGAGATATAAAAATGGAACATACAAATTGGATCGCAATTTTAGATTTTGGTTCTCAATACAGTCAGCTGATTGCCAGACGTATAAGAGAACAAAACGTTTATTCAGAACTTTTACCCTACAACATTTCAATTGAAAAACTCAAGGAACGTAAACCAGCTGGCATCATCCTATCGGGCGGTCCATCAAGCGTTTTTGAAAATGATGCACCAATATGTGATCCAGAGATTTTCAATCTTGGTCTACCAGTTTTGGGAATCTGCTATGGTATGCAGCTTACAGCACTAGCTCTTGGCGGAGTAGTATCCCCCGGAACAGAACGAGAATATGGACATGCAAATATTAAAATAGTGGATAAAGATCCTCTATTTAAAGGCTTGGATGAAACAATATCAGTATGGATGAGTCATGGCGACCAAGTTGAAACAATGCCTGAAGGTTTCAAAGCAATGGCAAAGACATCAACATGCCCTTTTGCAGCATTTGGCAATGTTGAACGCAACATTTATGGTCTACAATTTCATCCTGAAGTTGTACACACACCACAAGGAAAAACTATTTTAAGAGACTTCTTATTTGGTATTTGCGAATGTGATGCATCATGGGATATGCCTCGTTTTATAGAACAAAGCATCAAAGAAATTCGCAAAAAAGTTGGAGATAACCACGTAATATGCGGACTAAGCGGTGGTGTCGATTCCTCTGTTGTTGCAATTCTACTACACAAAGCAATTGGACCACAACTACACTGCATCTTTGTTGATAATGGACTATTAAGATATGATGAAGCTAGACAAGTTGAAGAAACCTTTGGTTCAGCATTTGGTCTAGACTTGCATGTAGCACACTCTGCCGACCTGTTTTTAGACAAACTTCAAGGAGTTATTGACCCAGAAGAAAAACGAAAAGTAATTGGCAAAACATTTATTGATGTGTTTGCTGAAAAAGCTCGGGAAATGGATGACATAAAGTTTCTGGCACAAGGCACTCTATACCCGGATGTTATAGAAAGCATCTCCCCTACCGGCGGACCTTCAGTCACAATTAAGAGTCATCATAATGTTGGCGGTCTACCTGACGATCTAGAATTTGATTTAATTGAACCTGTTCGCGAGCTTTTCAAGGATGAAGTTCGTGCTCTTGGCAGAGAGCTTGGAATCCAAGACAAACTTGTTGACCGTCAACCGTTCCCCGGACCAGGCTTGGCTGTTCGTATCATTGGCGAAATAACGCGCGAGAATGTGAAACTACTTCAGCAAGCTGACTTAAGAGTTCAACAGGAAATTGAAAAACTTGACTGCTACAAAGATATTTGGCAGTCATTTGCCGTACTTCTTCCAATACAGACAGTTGGTGTTATGGGTGATTGCAGAACATATGACAATGTTGTTGCACTACGTATTGTTGAGAGTCTTGATGGCATGACAGCAAACTGGTACAAACTTCCATATGAAATTCTAGGCACAATTTCATCTCGTATCATTAACGAAGTAAAAGGTGTAAACAGAGTAGTCTACGACATCAGCTCAAAACCACCAGCAACAATTGAGTGGGAATAAGAAACAAAAACAAGTACTAGGTGATAAGTAGGAAGTGAGAGGGAGTTTAGCGTTTTTCGTTGAGTAGCGAGAATTCAATTGGCAATGGTGCAGTCAGAATCATAATTTCATTGGTCATAGGGCTCCTAAATGATATTTCCAAAGCATGCAGCAGCAATCTTCGAATATTGAATTTTTCTCTGAATGCCCTGTTATGCTTGCCATCGCCATACTTGGTATCACCAATTATAGGATGATGAACATGTTTAAGATGCTTTCGAATTTGATGCATCCTACCTGTCTTTGGAAAAGCTTCAACAATGCTGTACTTAACTATTGGATACTCATTGATTTGATACTCAAAGTGCGAACTTTTCAAAACCTTAAACTCAGTTACTGCATCCTTCTTCTCCTCGTCATCCTCCGCAAGAGCATAATCTACAACAAAATCGTCAATTAGTTCTCCTCGAACAACAGCAATATACTTCTTCTTTATTTCACGATTTGTAAACTGCTGAACAAGATGATTTGCATATTCTGAACTTTTTGCAAACAGAATAACTCCCGAAGTAGGACGGTCTAAACGATGCACAGGAAATACAAACTGACCAATCTGATCTCGAACCAACTGCAGCAGAAAAACATGATCCCTGGAAATTCGACTTTTGTGCACAAGGACTCCATCAGGCTTATCAACTGCAACAATTGAGTCATCTTCATAGATTATATTCAATAGTCCCATTATGACAAAAGCCTTAACAGTTCTTGCGTTGCTGCTTTAGGGTCGTCAGAGGCTGTAACCGCTGTAACAAGTGCAATAATATTTGCCCCATGAGCTTTTAAATCAGGGATATGGTGCTTCTTTATTCCACCCATTACAGTAAAAGGAACTGTAACATGTTTTGCAATTTCATCAAGACCATCCAGTCCAAGATATTCATCATCCCACTGCTTTGTCTTTGTTGGAAATATTGGACCAATATTGAGATACGAACACCCCTGATCTTCAGCAATTTTTGCCTCAGCAACATCATGAGTTGATGTTCCAACAATCATCTCAGGAGCAAGCTTAACTGCTGCTTCAACAGGCAAATCATCCTGACCAATATGGACACCATCTGCATCAACAGCCATGGCAACATCAAGATAATCATTGATTATAAGCAATGCACCACTTGCTAAAGTCTTTTTACGCACAGCCAACGCCAAATCATAGAACTCATTCTTTGTCTTCTCCTTTTCACGAAGCTGAATTAACTTAACTCCTCCTGCAAGTGCAGCATCAACAATATCAAGAGTTTTTCGACCATTTGACATAACTTCAGACGTTACAAAATATAACCCCGCTGCCTTAAAAAATTCTAATCGCTGAGATAAATTCATCGCTTACCTTTTCTTGGTGTCAACAATTTTTCAATCTCCTGACGAAACTCACTAACATCAGCAAACCTTTTATAAACCGAGGCAAAACGAACATATGCAACCTCATCTACATCTTTTAAAATATCCATAACAGATTGCCCAATGACATCCGATGGAACCTCTTTGTCAAATTTTGAATCAAGATCATCAACAACTGCATCAAGGAAGCTTTCAATATCATCACTCGACACCGGGCGATTCTCACATGCTCTTTCAAGCCCCTTACGAAGCTTACTTCTTATAAACTCTTCTTTTGAACCATCACGCTTGACTACTTTTAAACCTAGTCTGACAATTTCTTCATATGTCGTGAAACGATAAGCACACTCTGTGCACTCCCGCCTTCGTCTGATAGCAGAGTCGCTTCTAACGGTTCTACTGTCAATAACTTTATCTTCAGTATTTGAGCACTTAGGACATTTCATAATATATGTTTCCTGTTTAATTTGAGATTGGAGCATCACAACAATTGCATGCTCCAATCTCGGCAAGCCGCTTCGTATATTTCTGCACTAGAGCATTTCACTAATGAAACGCAGTAAATCTTTGTCCTGCGGCTTCCGTTGAATCTTTCAAAAAAATACGCAATAGGCCTGCTATTACTTGATTTTTTTTTTAAGCCCAACGTCGTC
>JAQICX010000239.1 GCA_027858345.1 Kiritimatiellia bacterium
CACAGCGAGGGGGACACACCCGTTTCCATTCCGAACACGGAAGTTAAGCCTCTCAGCGGCGATGGTACTGTCATTTTTGTTGATGGGAGAGTAGCACGTTGCCAGATTTTTCTTTCTAAGGCTTTAAGCGTTTGCTTAAAGCCTTTTTTTGTGCCTAGACACAAAAAGGAATGTGCCTGCGGCACAGGAAGAGAGGAAAGCGGGCAAGCCCTCAGGAAAGCTCACGCTGTTCGCAGGAAAGCTCACGCTGTTCGCAGGAAAGCCGGCAAGCCGGCAGGAAGAAGGAAGTCACTGCGTGACGGCAAGACAACAATGTAGGGGCAAACCTATGTGTTTGCCCTTTGTAATCCAATAAATCCAATTGTTCCACGCAAAAGACGTGACGGCAATACAAACCGTGTAGGGGCAAATTACATATTTGCCCATTTTTAACCCCCGAAATTAATAAAAATGATCAGCCTGATCCGCCCGATAAGGTTGTTATAGGCAAGGAGCTCTCTAGTTCTCATTGCTGTTTTTCTGTAGCTGAGGTCAGCAGACCTCGGAGCTGGCGTAGCCAGCTCTAAATCATATTATCTTGCTTTGTCTTAATTTTGTTTTATCCTTGATATTTGTTGTATAAAGTTTTAGAATTGAGAAAAGTTAATAAGAAAGGTTTTTTATGAGAAGAAATATATTTTGGTGTTGGATTCATTTTGTGATTTTTGGGTTGGTAGTTTTTGTTACATCAATGATTTGGCCTAAATGCTTGTCTAAGTTGCAGATGAGTGGTGCTGAGATTGCTAATATTGATCTGTATAATAAGCTTTATCCTATATTTCATTGGTTGCAGGAGAATATTATGGCAGTATTCTTGTTTCTTTTGTTATTTTCTTTGGATCTGCTTTTGTGTTCATTTCTTAAAACCTTTAAAGCTAAAGTTGTCTGGACATCTTTGCTTACTGTTTTTTTTATGATTGTTGCTATTGTTGCATCAATTGCTTTTAATAGTTCACTTGTTGGGTAAATTATGAGAAGAGTACAACTAGAAAATAATGATTAATTGCTTTCAAAGGGTAGACACAAGGCCTACCCGTACGTGGGATGTTAGCAGAATTGCTAATAACAACCGCTTCTCATTTTTTTCCATTGCTTCTCAATATGACATTTGCATTCTGGTTTTTATAAATTAAATTAACCTAAAAATTAAAGTTATATATATTATACCTCAAATTAATACTTGCTTTGCAAGCCTGTATATTTTAATATTCGCCTTTAATTTATCGATAAACATGAATGTGTTCTTGTACGCATGTTTTAACATAGGGCTTACTGAACAGTAAGTTCAAACCTATAACTCCATGGAAAAATATAATGAATAGAATCAGTATAGAGAATTTAAAGTGTGAATGCTTATCAGCTCCAACCGCGATTGACCAAGCCTCCCCAAGACTTAGCTGGGAAATTTCAAGTGACAACAAGAATGTTGTGCAAAATTCATATCGAATTTTAGTTGCAACAAGTAGTGAGTTGTTGAATGAACAATATGGTGATTTGTGGGATTCAGGGATCGTTGAATCATCAGAGCAGAATCAAATAGTTTGCGCAGGTGAAAAACTTGAATCTTTTCAGGACTGTTTCTGGATGGTGATTGCCGAAATTAGTGATGATAATGGTGTTAGTTCTATTACAAGTGATGTTTCTTCATGGAAGATGGGTGTTGTTGATGTTGCACTCTGGCAGGGAGCTTATATGTCTGCACATTGTGAGGGAGTAAAAGATGCCACATATTTTAGAAGAGAATTTTCTGCAGCAAAGAGTATAAAGAAGGCTTATATATATTCAACAGCAAAAGGTATCTTTGAACTATATTTGAATGGTAACAAAGTTAGTGATGAGTTGTTTGCTCCTGGTTGGACAGACTATAAGCAGTATACTTATTATCGAGCTTATGATGTTACAGATTTGATTGAGGGTGGGGATAATTGTATTGGTTCAATTCTTGGAGACGGTTGGTTTAAAGGTGCAATTGGATTTAGTGGAGATTGTAGTATTTATGGTAATCGTATAATGATGTTAGTCAATTTAAGAATTGAATATTGCGATGGAACTGTGGAGACTATTGCATCCGACGCCAGTTGGAAAGTTTCATATGGGCCTATATTGCAGTCATCATTTTTGTATGGAGAGAACTATGATGCTAGAATGGAGCTTGGCAACTGGAGTTCTGCCAATTATGATTCATCAAGCTGGAAACAAGCAGATGAACACCCTGTTGATCAAGAACATTGGGATAATAAAGAGTGGAAAATGCAGGAGCCATGTTTGAAACTTAAGGTTCATCCAAGTTTACCTGTAAGACCAATACATGAATTCCCTGCAAAAGAATTTTGGTCGACAATGCCGGGAAGTTATATCTTTGACCTTGGTAGAAATTTTGCTGGTTATGTTCGGCTGAAGGTAAAAGGAAAACCAGGACAGATGATTCGTCTTCGTTTTGCAGAAGTGTTGAATTCAGATCGCACGTTGTATGTTGAAAATCTTCGTTCAGCATCAAGCACCGACACATATATCTGTAAGAGTTCAGAAGAAGAAATATGGGAACCAAAATTTACTTTTCATGGATTTCAATATGTAGAGGTTACAGGAGTTGATGAGCCAACTCAGGATACGGTTGTCGGTATTGCTATCAGTTCTGATGTTGAAAAAACAGGTAGTTTTAGATGTTCAAATGATGAGGTTAATACACTGTTTGACAATACATACTGGACACAAAAGGCAAACTTTATTGAAGTTCCAACTGACTGTCCTCAAAGAGATGAAAGATTGGGTTGGACAGGCGATGCATTGGCATTTGTCAATACAGCAGCATATAATACAGATATATCTACATTCTTTGCCAAATGGCTGAAGGATTTAAGAGATACTCAACGCGAGGATGGTTCGGTTGCGAATATTGCTCCATCTGCAATTATTGCAAACGATAAAGCTGATGCCGCCTGGGCTGATGCAATAGTTGGTTGTCCATGGGCTGTATATGAATTTTATGGTGATAAAAAGGTTCTTCGTGATAACTATGAAGCAATGAAGGGGCATGTAAAATTTTATAAAGCAACATCAGAAAACCTTATCCGAAAAAGCACGCCCTGTTTTGGTGATTGGCTCTCAGACAATGCTCATACGCCAAATGAAGTTGTTCAAACTGCTTTCTTTGCAAAGAGTACTGCTACAGTAGCTAAAGTTGCAAAACTTCTTGGTGAAGATAAGGATGCTGTGGAGTATAAAAAGCTTGCAGATGAAGTTACAGCAGCATTTAATAAAGAGTATGTGGCTGATGATGGCATTATTAAGGGTGATACCCAAACCAGTTATCTGATTGCACTTGCATTTGACCTGTTGCCTGAAGAATCGAGAGAGAGAGCTGTTAAACTTTTGGTTGAAAGAATCAAAGATAGAGGCTGGAAGCTTTCCACAGGTTTCATTGGCACCTCAATGCTGATGCCAACCCTTAGTCGCTTTGGGCAGTATGATGTTGCATACAAGCTTTTACTTCAGACAGAATATCCATCATGGCTATTTCCAATTCGTAATGGGGCTACCTCAATTTGGGAACGTTGGAATGGTTGGACACCGCAGGATGGTCCTGGTGACAGCAGCATGAACTCATATTCGCATTATTCATTTGGCGCTGTTGTTGAGTGGATGTATCGTACGGTTGCCGGAATTAATATGCTCAAGCCAGGCTTTGAAGAGATATCTATTGCACCTGTTCCTGGTGGGGGATTGACATGGATTGAGTGTTCATATAATTCCATTAGAGGTCTTATTGTTAGTAACTGGAAAATTGCGGGTAATGTTTTTACACTGGATGTGACGGTTCCTCCAAACACAACTGCTGTTGTGACTCTTCCTGGTAAGCTCGATGATGGAACATCAACGGTTAAGGTTGGCTCGGGTTCATATTCTTTCTCTTGCAATGTATGATCAATTAGGAATCTAGCTAATAAGAAAAAAGTTTTATCCGCAGATGACGCAGATTAACGCAGATTAAAAGAAAAAAGTTTCCTATCTTTGCTAGTCCCGCAAGGCGGGAACGAAAGTCACGAAAGTTCACGAAAATAAGAATGTTGTGTTATTTTGCTGGACTATTACTTCTTTTTGCTGCGCAAAGAAGTTCTAGACCAGCCAAAATTCCAAAACAAGTTTGTCACTTTGGATAAGGAAGAGGAGAGTTTTCGCACAGAGACACAGAGAGCATAGCCGCAACCAAAGCTGGCGGAGCCAGCAGGTTAAGGTTAAGGTTAAGGTTGAGGTCGGCGTTTGGGGAGGCACTTGCAACGAGGATCGTTGCGTTACCTTCGGCGGTCATCGCCCGCCGCTACAGTTTTGAGCCGGAGGATAAAAAACGAGCGGCGAATCAAAGAT
>JAQICX010000102.1 GCA_027858345.1 Kiritimatiellia bacterium
TTAGCAATTCTGATTACAGATGGCTAGCTCTGCTAGTCCCGTATGCGGGAAGCGATAGCATGTAGCCACGGGTGTAAACCCGTGGAGATAAAATACAAGCAAGGCTTGTACCTGCTCACAGCAGTGTATGCCGTAATGAAATGAAGGCAAAACAGAAAAGTTGGACACGGATCTTCTGTTGTATAAAGCATTGTAAACAAAGACTTTATAAAGTTCGTCAAAAATAAACGATCATAAAAAACAAGAAATTGAAGGGTTGTAAAGAAGAGTTTAAATAATTGCTGGATCCACGCTCTTAATTGGGTGCAGGCTCAGCCTGCCTGAGTTCCGGCAGTACTTGAGACGCTGAACTGCAGAATAGTAATGCCTGAACTTAGAGCTTGCTCGTAGGTCTGGCAAAAGTGAAGCATTGAAAGAAAAAAATGAAGGGTTGTAGTACTGATTACTCAAGAATGCACGAGAACTTGCCCCTTTTTCTGTACTACAACCCTTTGTTTTCTTGCCGTGTCCGCCGTCATGTCCGCCGTAGTCCGGAACAGCGAAGGCGAATGCTTTTTTCGCTGTGTCCTGCGTAGCTTGAAAAGCGAAGCGGGATGGTTCCAAATTCTTCTTATAATCCTTTTAATCTGTGGACCTCGACCAACGGGAGAGAGGTTTAACACAAAACGTACAAGAGGCAAACTTATAGAACAGTTGCACCCGAAAATGCTTTTACATAGTAGATTTCGCAATCAGTTCCCATTTCATTCTCGTATGCATTTGCAAGAGCTTTCCCAATGGTTTGAGCATTTCTTGGGTGTACAAGCAGAACTGCACTGCCGCCAAATCCACCACCAGAAAGACGAGCCCCCATAACGCCGGGAATCGACTTGGATGCTTCAACAACAAAATCAAGTTCCGGACAAGAGTTCTCAAAGTTATTGATTGAGCTATCGTGAGACTCATACATGAGTTGACCAAATTTTTCAATTTTGCCTTCATCAAGATATTTTTTGCCGGCAAGAACTCTTTCGCACTCGCCAATGACATGAGCTGCACGCTTTGCGGCAATTGGATCCATCTCGCCAGCATATTGTTCAAGTTCAGCACTTGTAACATCACGTAGAGTTGATATTCTATCACCCAGTTTTTCTTTAAAGAACTCAGCAGCTTTTTCACAGCTTTCACGGCGTTCATTATATTCACCATCAACTAGAGCATGTTTAACCTTTGTATTGCACACAATAAAACTTGCATCATCACCAAGAGGAAGATTTTCAACTTCAATGCTTCTGAAGTCAGTCATGATCAACTGATTTTCTTTGCCATAAATACTTGATAGCTGGTCTAAAAGACCACACATTACGCCTGCATACGTATGTTCTGCAGCTTGTGCAATTTTTGCAAATTCGAGATTTGTCTTTGAAATGTTGCCTAATTTTGCAACAGCAAAAGCCGTTGCCACTTCAAGAGCAGCGGAGCTTGAAAGTCCAGATCCAAGAGGAATGTCACCAAGAATCATGGCATCAATTTCAGGAAGAACACCATCGCTACCTTTTAAAAGTTCAACAATTGAACCATAAATATATTTTGCCCAGCCACCACCATCAAGACCCAAATCAAGATTTGCCATCTGAAATGTTGCATGTTCTTGTGTTCTGCCGCAGAATACTCTTGAGTGGTCAAGACCATTAGGAGCAAGCAGGAAGAAAATTCCATAGTTAATTGCTGACGACACAACAAAGCCTTCATTATAATCGGTATGATTACCAATGATTTCTACACGTCCTGGTGCAAATGATGCAATAGTGTGTGGTTGCCCATATTTTTCTGCAAAGGTCTTCTTTGCCTCTATAAATAATTCTTCTTTTATCATTTTAATTCCTTAATTCTATTATCTTAATTTCTAAATTTGTTGATTTTGTGCCAGTCAAGTTTGGAAAGCCATTTTTACCAAAACAACACACTTCAATTTGCACCCATCTTTCGCTTCGCAAGCAGAATAAGATGTATACCTATACTATCTTACTGCTTTTAAAGCAAAACCTCGGCACAACTTGAAGCGCAGTTTTGGTTTTTTATTTCATAAAAACCTAAATGGCTTCCCAAGGTGCAATTCGCAAGGCGTATTCTCTCATTAATTGTGCAGATATTACTTAAAACATTATTAACAATTACCAGCCTAAATGATAGAAACTAAAGCAACGCTAATTGTCTTTAATCTTATTGTTATTTTGACTACTATAAACTTTGCTGTTTGGAGGTACGGATTCCAGAACCCATGTGTTACCTCCAATTATTGAATTTTCTCCAATAACGGTGTCTCCACCTAAAATTGTTGAATTTGCATAAATAATCACATTATCTTCCACGTCCGGATGGCGTTTTTCTCCGCGTCTCGGATTTCTGTTTTTGTCAAGAGGAGACTTTGCACCAAGGGTTACCCCTTGATATATGGTCACATGGTTACCGATTGTGCATGTTTCACCAATAACTACACCTGTTCCATGATCAATAAAAAAGTAATTTCCAATTGTGGCACCCGGATTAATATCAATGCCCGTTCTTGAATGAGCTCTTTCGGTCATAATTCGTGGAATTAAAGGAACTCCATTGTCATACAAGTGGTTTGCAACTCTATAGGTTGCAATTGCCTCTACACAAGGATAACTCAAAATAATCTCTTCTAAACTCTTTGATGCCGGGTCACCATTATAGGCAGCTTCAACATCAAGCATTAAGGTTTCTCTAAGTTGAGGCAGATTTTCGATAAGATCGATTGTTACCTGTGATGCAAGTTGCTTGCAGTGTTCGGATTTACAATTCTCTTTTGGACAACAAAACAAAAATATGTTATTTAATTCACTTTCAAGCATAAATGCAATCTGTCGTAGTGTATTGCCAATGAAGAAATTAATTTCAGCCATATCAATACTATTTTTTGCAAATGCAATTGGGAAAAGGGCAGTGAGGATTAAATCAAGAATATCATAGATACTGTTACGATCTGTGACATTAACCTGCACCCGTCTTTTTGGGCGACCAGAGTCCATAATGCTTTTTTCAAGCTCATCTGTAACTTTTACTAATTTTGTGTTTATCCAATCTTGCATATCAATCTTCTTTTTGTTTGATGTTTTGCGTTTGCCCTATTCTACGAGCTGCCATATTTGCTTTTAAATGGCTAAACAGGAAGCCCTATTTAAATTCCACAGGTGGTTGACAATATGGTGTTTCCAGATAAACATATTTTATCCACTGTGTAAAGAATTCTATTCCAGAACTTCTCCATCGATTAACAGGGTTGTGTACATCAAGGTTCAGAGGCTCTGACACATCATCTCGTCCTTCGTTTACATCACGTTCATATTCACTTGTCAATCGACTTGCATCATACTCCAGGTGTCCCAGATGCATTAAGAATTTTTTATCTGAACTTTCAAAAATCACATATCCGGTATCTTTTGAATAGGCAAGGAGATTCACTTCCCCTCTTGCCTGTGCAGCCTCCAGAGCTTCATCAGAAACTCCTGCATGACGACTTTGAGGACACCAAAAAACATCATCCATTTCACCTGTAATTTCATGTTTATGGTTCAAGTTTGTAAGTTCAAAAACTCCAAATAGTTTTTTGTCATACATCTTTTTTTCAATGCCGATATTTTTTGCCAAAGCAAGTGCCCCCCAGCAAATGCCAAGGGTCGATGCAATATGCTTTTTTGCATATTCCAATATACGATTAAGCTCATCCCAATATGTAATATTTTCATATGGCAGATGCTCAACAGGTGCACCTGTAAGAATTAGTCCGTCAAGATGTTGTTCCCTCACGCTTTCAGCAAATGTAACATATTGATTTTCAAGATGAATACGATTTGATGTTTTATATGAATGATTTTCAAAACGAATCCATACAGGTTCAATCTGAATGATAGAACGCCCCAGGGCAAACAGGAGAGAAAACTCATAATCCTGAGCCTGTGGCATTATATTCAGAATACCAATTCTTAGCGGTCGTATATCCTGCTTATCAGCCCTACCCTGAGGGATACAGACAATTCGCCTATCCTCGAGTTCGGACTTAACATGAAAGTTGTCAGGAACAATTATTGTCATATTTTTCCTTTAGAATGATGCACTCATATCAACTTCTTTTGAAGTCTCAACAACAGTTTTCTTAAATGTGGAGTTTTTAATAAGATCTTGTAGCAGATCATAAAATTTATTTCCATCAAGAGGCAGAGTAACAGTTTCATTTTTCATTGAAGAATAAATCATGGCGTTTGCTAGTTCAATGGAATTGATACCCTCTTCAGCTTTTGCAATCAGTTCAGTTCCTTTTGCAATGGCATTTACATAGGCATCAATAACCTTCTGATGCTGCGCTCCTCCTTTATCTTCCTTTATAGGAACATCAACTTCCCATACAGCTGGCGTGCCAAAACGTTCTTCTGTTGTTGCACAGAATTCTGAAACAAGTTCTTCTGTACGATGAAAAATGATTTTATGATTTTCAAGAACAACTTTACCACGTTCACACGCAATTTCCAAGCGTTCTGTTCCAGGAGCTTCACCAGTAGAGGTTATAAATACAGCTGTTTTACCATCCTCATATTCCATAAATGCAGTTACATCATCTTCAACTTCAATGTTGTGATATTTTGCAATTGAACAGAAAGCTCTGATTGTTTTAGGCATACCAAAAAACCATTGAAAAAGATCAAGCTGATGAGGACACTGATTCATAAGAACTCCTCCGCCTTCACCTTCCCATGTTGCACGCCAACCACCGCCATCATAATAGCACTGAGAACGGAACCAGTTAGTAACTGTCCAGTTAATTCTTTTAATAGCACCAAATTCACCTGAATCAATAAGCTTCTTAAGTTTCTTATGTGCCTCAACTGTACGCTGATTGAACATTGCTGCAAAAATTAGTTTAGGATTTCTTTCATGAGCTGCAATCATTTTCTCAATATCCAATTTATGAACACCCACGGGTTTTTCAGTTAGAACATGTACCCCTGCATCCATTGCGGCAATTGCAATTGTTGTATGATCATAGTGAGGTGTTGCAATAATAACCGCATCAGCAACCTTTGACTTTAAAAGTTCTTCATGGCTGTAATATGCTTCAACATCAAGCTCTTTTGCTTTTTTGTCTGCTAGTGGTTTATCAATATCACACACAGCAACTAATTCACAATTATCTAATTTTTGGATGCTACCTAAATGATTTCCACCCATTCCGCCAATACCGATTACGGCTAACTTTACCTTATCTGACATAATATATATCTTTTCCTTAATTTTTATTTCAAATTATTCTGTACGGGCGACGCATGGAACTCTCTAACAATGATTGCTCCTCCCCACGGGAGTGCCCTGTCTAACTCTATAACAGTCTAACTCTCTAACTATTATATATTTTCCCATTCCTATAATCTGCCCAAACATTCTCAAACCACATATCGCCAACAGGAAGTTCTCTGCAATCTTCCCAGTAATTGTTCACAGGAGTATGACCATCAAACTCTGAAACAAGAACCTTCGAGCGAAAACTTTCATCTTCAACCATCAGTTTCCATTTATCATCTAAATCCTTATGAATCTTTTTACCTTTTTTATCCAACACCATAGCAGAACCACGACTTCCAACACCTTCCGTCAAAGCAAAACATATTGCTTCAAGATAAACCACTTGAGAGAAACATAAATATATGTTTCTAAAGATTTCTTTGTAGTGCAATGCACTTGTACAAAAAGATGCATTTGTTGTAAGCCTTGCATAGTGACGCCATGCATTTTTAAGTCCCTCTTCAACTTGGTCAAGACTTCTGATGTGTGCTCCACACTCAGTCATACGTTCCTGAATTTCTTTGCGTTCATCTCGCCATGATGCATTTGTCGGATCTTGCGATTTATCAATCATCTCAAAAATATTATTCAATATTCTATCTGTCTTCTTCAGATACTTTTCTGAATTTATTGAGACTTCAGAATATTTTGCAGCAATAAATTCAGCGGCACGGAATGCGCCAACCTGACCAGCATTCAGAGCTGATCCACCCGGGCGACAAACCCCATGGCTACCATTAACTTCGCCAACAGGGAAGAAATGAGTGATGTTTTCGGATTCCCACCAGTGATTGGCAGCAAGGCCACCATTGTTGTGCTGAGCACAAACTGCAACTTCCAAATATTCTTGTGAGATATCAATACCATGATCTTTGTACAATTCATACGCACCTGGATTCATATGCATAAGTCTATCAATCGGAGTATCCTGATAAGCACCAGAGTTCTTCAAATATTCACATGCTTCGCTTGACAAGTCATCCAACTCAAAACCATCAGAATTTTCCATATAATCAAGAAAAACTCTACGTCCCTTAATCACTGTCTCAATATACACAAGAATATCGATTAGTGATGAGCCTCCAATTGCCTTAGCAGTATCAAACGGCCACTGATATCCTTTCATGAAGACAGCAGAATGCATATCGCCACTCTTTTTATAATAATCTTTCAAAAATTCACAAACATTTGATTTGCCGTCTGGATCAGTACTGATGACTCTAGGGACAACCTGCATATAAGTTCCTGAAACATTCCATCTAAATTTGATTGAAGCTAGTCCATACTGAGATTCTGTCAGATTTCTTGCCGCTGCTCCTTCAAGAAGAGCAACACCAACAGCGCCTGTGTGAACTTTTGGATAAACACTTGTCTTATATAGACCGCCTGGTCCTCCAGTGGCATAAACAACATTTGAAGCATAGAAAACACTGACTTTTCCCTTATTATCAATTGAAACTGCGCCTACAACACGTCTCTTCTTGTTCTCCTTAACAACGAGAAGTTTGACAACTGTATTCTTCTCCAACACATCAATTTTTCTTTGCTTAATTTCATCTATCAGACTCAGGCACATCTGCTTTGATGTATATGGACCAATAGATGTAGCTCTTCTGCGCGGGTCATGGTCCGTTTTATATCCTGCAAACTGCCCATATGCATCTTGAGGAAACTTAACACCCAAATCAACTAAATGAAGAAATCCACGTGCCGACAAACTAGCCTCTGTGAGAGCCAAGTCACCATGAACAGCACCTCCATTAAAAAATGTTTTTGCCATTTCCAAAGGAGAATCATTATCATCCGCACATAGAGAAAGTTTATAATATGTTTGCTTGTCGCTACCGGTGTTTATAGAAGTACCCATTTTCAGTCCCTCTGTCACAATCAATAAATCTTTAATTCCATTTGCATGCAATCGAACAGCGGTTGCAAGTCCTGCCGCACCACTACCAACAATCAAGGTATGCAGGTCATAAACTTTGTAAGAACGCTTTTGACTGTTCACAACTATTTTTTTATGCTTCAATCTCATATCATTTAACCTAATTACAAACTTAAATCACCATGTATTTTATACACCTCTTTATCAATGGAAACCTTTAAATCCTTATCAGGAAACGTCTCCTTCAGAGCTTTCTTCAACATTTCAATTGCCTCCTGCTCAATCTTATCTTTCAAGTCTTCAGGCACCTTAGACAATGTGGCATAGTTAATTCTAAAAATATACCCAGCACCATATTTTGAACCATATCCTGCCGTAAAAACACCATCAACGGCAAAAAGTCCATCATACTTAGGATGTGCAGTAACACCTTCCTTAGCTCTGGACGGGTGTAATGGAAACATATCGCCATACTTATCTTCCAAAAAACGATCTATTTCTTTAAAGATTGCGACAATCTTATCTTCCCATTTAACTAACTGTGGTCCACGCATTATATTTAACCTTCTATAAAATTAAAAATATTATATTTTTTGCAAATTCCGTATTATAGACAATAGCACAACAATAATCAAACCCAAAAATATATACAACCTAACTTTTTTCGGTTAAACACCTTGTTTGGCTGGTCAACGCCAGTCGAACAAAGTATATAAAGACTAAGAATCCACTCATTTTCTAATGGAGGCAAAATATGCGTCTCAATTAGTAGAATAACGAAAACAGCATTGTTTTATCATCCCAAAATGGTAAACATAAAAATAAGTTATTATGACAACGAGGACGTTGTCTCTCCCAATGCTTCGCCCGTCGGGCTACGCAGGACAAGCCCGTTTTTCCAAGACAACAGTTGTTTGCATGCTGGGAGTCCCGGTCTGCGGGATCCCCGTTGTCATAAAGTGTTTCAACCGAAAAATTGAGAAACCCTTGGTTTTTCGGTTGAAAGGAAAAACATGCGTTTGAGTCAATAAAATCAGGGATTGACATTTAAAATTGTCATTATTTGGGTGATAAACATTGAAATTGTTGTCAACGGACGCCGAGGACGTATTAGCTCCTCCCCGGCTGTCCACGCCTTGCGGGATAGTCCCGCTCTGCGGGAGGAGGTGTTCGAGGAACGAGAACGGAGGGGTATTTCT
>JAQICX010000176.1 GCA_027858345.1 Kiritimatiellia bacterium
AGATTAAGGTTATTAATGGTTGATGGTAAATAGTAAATGGTTGTGGAATGCCTCTGGCGGTATTTATTTAAGATTAAGATTGAGGTTAAGAATACCCCTCCGTCTCGCTTCGCAAGCCACCTCCTCCCGCCTTGCGGGACTAGCAAAGCCAGCCGGGGAGGAGCTTTGGCGGACAAGGCTGGATTTGCAAGGTTTGGGAGCGATAATCTCCTCATTATCATGAAAAGTTGACAAGTATAAAATGCTTTGGAAAGACATTATCTGTTAAATAGTTAGAAAGATTTGAAATAAAAACCGATCAAAAAAAACGAAGTGAGGCTTTAACCTGCTCAAAGCAACGAGCAAAGGGGATTGGCAACTTGAAGAGGGAGGGATCAATCTGCTAGAGCATTGAACAAATGAAACGCTCTAATAAAATATAAAAATAATTGAAAGATATTACGAAGGACACAGTAGATGAGTATGAACAGTACACCTAGAGGAGAAAGAGCACACATTGCAATATTCGGCAGACGAAATGCAGGAAAATCAAGTGTTATTAACGCACTGACAAATCAGGAAATATCAATTGTTTCCCACATAAAAGGAACAACGACAGACCCTGTGTACAAAGCAATGGAACTGTTACCAATAGGACCTGTTGTGTTTATTGACACCGCAGGATTGGATGATACAGGAATACTTGGAGAACTGAGAATTGAAAAAACATATAATATTCTAAATAAAACCGATCTTGCTTTGTTAGTAATCGATGCAACTGTCGGACTCAATGAATTTGAAGAGAAGATATTAAAAACAATTAATGAAAAAAAAGTTTCAGTAGTCGGTGCTGTGAATAAAATTGATGAGGCTGATAACGTGGATGCTTTATTGAAAACACTGAAAAGTCAAACACAAATACCACTTGTGCCGGTATCTGCAACTCAGAAGATT
This sequence comes from Kiritimatiellia bacterium, assembly GCA_027858345.1. Taxonomy (GTDB): domain Bacteria; phylum Verrucomicrobiota; class Kiritimatiellia; order JAQICX01; family JAQICX01; genus JAQICX01. Next base: position 934 of record JAQICX010000176.1, read on the forward strand.
GGTATTGACGAGCTGAAAACATGTATCTCTGATAATATGCCTAAAAAACAGGAAAAGTTTCAGATAGTTGGCGACCTTCTAAATCCCGGCGATTTTGTAGTATTGGTTACCCCAATTGATAAGGCTGCACCTAAAGGTAGGCTTATATTACCGCAGCAACAAGTTATTAGAGATATTCTTGAATCAGATGCAATTGCAATCGTCACAAAGGAATATGAACTTAGAGAAACTCTTGAGAATATAAAAAAGCCTAAAATGGTGATAACAGATTCACAGGTATTTGCCAAAGTGTCTGCCGATACTCCCAAAGACATTCTGCTTACATCTTTTTCAATTCTTTTTGCACGGTACAAAGGAGATCTGCTTGAACTTGTAAAGGGTGCAAAGATTCTAGACAGTCTGGAAAATGGTGATAAAATTCTTATGGCAGAAGGATGCACTCATCATGTTCAATGCGATGACATAGGAAGAGTAAAAATTCCAAGATGGATCAGACAATATGCTGGTAAAAAGCTAGAGTTTGAGTTTTTCAGCGGCACACATTATCCCAATGATATTAATAGCTATAAGTTAATTGTCCATTGCGGTGGCTGTATGTTAAACAAAAAGGAGATGCAGAACAGAATTGCCATGGCAAAAGAAAACAATATACCAATAGTTAATTATGGGGTGCTGATTGCTTATGTTCAAGGAATCCTTAAAAGAGCCATTGAACCTTTTCCACTGGTCAGCATGGAACTATCAAAACAGAAATAAATAAATAGGAATTTATTCTTTCCTGTATTTGTCTTTTTAATATTATGCTTTTGGAATCCAACGAATAACTATCGGTATGCTTCCGACTGGAATATCAGATAGAACAACATTGCCATTTTCAATTTCAGGATATATATCAAGAATATCTCCATTGAAAAGGTTGCTAATCTCAATTTTTTCAAATTCAGGAGCATTATCCCAATGTACAACACCAATTGGATCGTTATACTCTCCGCTGATTCGACCGCCACGCCAGACAAAGCTTATGAATTCTTCTTTGACTTCAAACGAGAAGAATTGGGGTGAATTGATGCATAAGAAAGGTTCTTCAACCGGATGTTGCCACAAATCATTATTATACGGCAATGGATTTGTTTCAACATCCAATTTTGGTGGAGCATTTTCAATAAAAGACCAATTGTCATCCACAAAATATTACGAAGAACCGTTTTTTTTTCTTAGCCACGGATTAACACGGGTTTTCACGGATAAATACATTCATGTAAAAGACTGATAATCAACCTTATACATAATATGTTGATGCTTTAAGCCTACTTGAAATTATTTTATAAAAATATCACCAAGTAAATGATATTTAATGAAATATGTCATCCCGTTGTGTTGCAATGTCAAATTGTCAAAGGCAAGTCCAAAGAAAATAATGCAGAAGATGTTTGAGAGCACAAAACCTCGAAACAGTTTGTCAACTATTTTTTGGATGGCATAACCCAATCCAAGAAGAATAGTGCATACAATCATACTCCCGGCAAATACACACGGAAGCTTGTTAATAATAATAATAAGGTTTGTAATCTCTGGTGCCAGAGCAAAAAGAAGTCCATATACTATAAAAAAGTAAAAAAATCAATATATCACTTACGCATTTAAACAAGCAATTGTTTCGTTAACCAGTTCATCCATTAAGGTTTTGACAGGAACTATTTCTTTTACTTTATAAACATTATGTCCTGCAAAAACAATTGCATCTTCCACCGTTGATGGATCTACAGCATTCATCAGTTGCTGTGCAATGCAATATGGTGTAGTTTTGATGTCGCAGGTTTTTAAGCATTTGTATCTACATATTATTTTCTTTTTTGCATTCGTCATGAGTTCATCAATAAATTTTGTACGCAATGTTCTGCCAGGAAGTCCAACAGGACTTTTAATAATAACAATATCTTCTTCTTTTGCATCAACATATTTTTGTTTAAATGCATCTGGCACCGAGCATTCATTTGTTGCAACAAATCGTGTTCCTAACTGCACTCCTTTGGCTCCCATTTTAAGGAAGCGAGCAATATCTTTTCCATCAAAAATTCCACCAGCAGCAATCACAGGAATAGAAACATTATGTTCTTTTTCATACTTCGTTGTTACCTCTAGTACCTCTTTTACAATTCTTTCAAGTGCATCTTCTTCGTGCGCTTCAACATCTTCCGGAGAAAAGCCAACATGCCCACCAGCAAGAGGGCCTTCAACAACAATTGCATCAGGGAATCGGCTATATTTTTTTGTCCATGATTTTATCATAAGTCTTGCAAGACGAGCAGAGGATACAATAGGTATGATTTTTGTTTTTGTACCTTTAACAAATTCCGGTAATTTAATAGGCAATCCGGCTCCGGCAATAATGTAGTCTGCACCTTTTTGAGCCGCAGTACGTGCAAGGTCTTCAAAGTTACTTAAAGCCACTAAAATATTAACACCGATAGCACCATTAGATAGTTCTCTTGCTTTTTCTATTTCGTTGATTAATCCATTACGCGAAGATTGAATATAATCTTTTTCCGCTAGTCCTGCTTCATCAGTTCCTAAACCAACACTTGCAATTGTTCCAGCACCACCATAATTTGCAACGGCAGCTGCAAGCGATGCGGTTGAAACACGAACTCCCATCCCACCTTGAATAATAGGAATAGGTATCTTTAAGTCTCCAATAATCAGTGGGGCTAATTTATTTACTATATCTTTTATCATTTTTCTCTTTGGTATCCCATAGTTGTTTAAAATTTCAGTCTCTTATCTACAATATTATCATTGTAGTTTAGGGTTTTCTGTTTGATTCATAAAATGCCTATTGCTAATGCTTTATAAAAAATAACCAACGTTTATCTGCAAGTTTTTTACCAACTTACTAACTAAGCTAGGCATTTATATGTTTTTCTAAGACCAATATAAAATTATTAGCTGGGCTAAAAGAGCAGATGACTTAATATTAAAATTCTATTTATTTTATGAATCTTTAATGCAAATTGTTCAGCAATCTTGCATTAACACAGTAACTCCTAGTTTATAAAAAAATAAACTATTTGGAGTACATTATAGCACTTTTCGTCAGATAGTCCACTTAATTCTCATGGTCTGACTGATAAAAAGGGAAAATGGGTTGATATCCTGAAAGTCGGATAAAGCGTGCACTTTAAACAAAAATAGCTTCTAAAGTACGATTTCTGCAGAAAATCGTGCTTTTTTTCTTGCTTTTAAACGTGTACGTGTTATATAATACGTGCAT
>JAQICX010000092.1 GCA_027858345.1 Kiritimatiellia bacterium
AATTATTCCTCTGTAATTATTGGCAACCAGGAATGGATGGCCGAAAACCTGAAAACCACCACTTACAACGATGGTACTTCCATAGAACTTGTTGAAAACGATACAGACTGGGGAAACAATACCACCGGTGCTTACTGCTGGTACGAAAACGATCAGGCTCAGTACGCTGAAACCTATGGTGCATTGTACAACTGGTACGCTGTAAATACAGGCAATCTTTGTCCTTCCGGCTGGCACGTGCCCACCGATGAGGAGTGGAAAACCCTTGAAATGGAGTTGGGCATGAGCCAGACCGAAGCTGATGATTACGGTTTGCGTGGCTCCAACGAAGGCAGTAAGTTAGCCGGCAATGCAACATTGTGGAACGATGGAACCTTAGAAAATGATAGCGAATTTGGCAGTAGTGGCTTTACAGCCCTTCCGGGAGGCTCCCGTGACTACTATGGACCATTCTACAGCCTTGGAGGCAGCGGTAACTGGTGGAGTGCTACCGAGTACGGTACCTACAGTGTCTGGCGTCGGGACCTGCACTACGATGCCAGCGGTGTAACCAGGGACTACGGCACCAAGGAGGGAATTGGTTTTTCGGTCCGGTGCTTAAAAAACACAGAAAGCTCCCCTTCATCAGCCTTTAATGCAGAGCAAACCAATATTACTGAGGGAGAAACGGTAAGCTTTACAGACCAATCGACGAACAACCCCACAACTTGGAGCTGGGACTTTGGCGATGGTAATACCAGCACTGAACAAAACCCAAGCCATGTATATAATAGCGAGGGCACTTACACAGTGAGTTTGACCGTTGAAAATGCAAATGGTTCCAATACCGAAACTAAAATGGATTATATTACGGTTGAAAGCGCAGGTAATGGCGGTACTACGGTAACCGACATTGATGGGAATGTATACAATACCGTAGTTATTGGCGACCAGGAGTGGATGGACGAAAACCTCAAAACCACCACTTACAACGATGGTACTTCCATACAACTTGTTGAAAACGATACAGACTGGGGAAACAACACCACCGGTGCCTACTGCTGGTACGAAAACGATCAGGCTCAGTACGCTGAAACTTACGGTGCACTTTATAACTGGCACGCTGTAAATACAGGTGATCTTTGTCCTTCCGGCTGGCACGTGCCCACCGATGAGGAGTGGACAGTACTGCAAGATTATATTACTTCCGACGGTCATAGTGGAACTGAAGGAACTGCCTTAAAAGCCACTTATGGTTGGTACAACAATGGAAACGGAACCGATGATTATGGTTTTACAGCCCTTCCGGGAGGCGACCGTAGCTACTACGATGGTACATTCTACAACATTGGAAGCAACGGTTTCTGGTGGAGTGCTACCGAGGGTCCTACCTACAATGCCTGGTACCGGGGCCTGCTCTACCTTGTCAGTAATGTCTTCCGGAACTACGACTACGGTAAAGGCTATGGTTTTTCGGTTCGTTGCCTGAGGGATTGATTTATTTGATTATTTATCCCGCATTGCGAGATCGAAATTTTGCACAATACAACGAACTTCCTTTTACCCCGTTAAATAGCTTCGCTTAGTCGCAGACTTGTTTAACGGGGTGAATAATGCAACGTATGATTTGCCTTGATGAACGGAAAAGCAATCAATTACGTTGGGTAACAGGATGTATGCGGCATGCCGGGCATAGAGCAAATATGAAAGGTCACAGGTTTTTTTGTGAACTTGGGTGCTTTTTGTACATTTATACAAGCAAAGCGGCTTGCCGCATACATTCAATCGTAGCATTAATTATAAAGGACATACTACAAGATAAAGAAAATGGGTAAAAAACTGACAGTTTATATGATCGACGGGACAGCTTATGGTCCGAGACTTAGTGAAATAGGAAATTGGGTTGGAAAAGCTATTTATAGTCCGAGAGCATCAGTCAATAAGATCATGCACAGACCAGAGTTTGAAAACCCAGGGATATACTGCCTAAAAGGTGACCCAACTGACGAGGCATTCGACGAGAAAATTTATATCGGAGAAGCTGAAAACATCAGAGCAAGACTAAAACAACATCTTAGTGACCCCACTAAAGACTTTAAAGAACTAATATTCTTCGTAAGTAAAGATGAACTTTTAACAAAAACACAGATTAGATATTTGGAATCAAGACTTATACAGCTTGCGGTAGAAGCAAAAACAGCTCAAATTGATAATGGAAATTCACCTAGTTTACCAACTCTTCATGAAGCAGATATTTCTGATATGGAATACTTCCTTGAACAGATAAAACTCATACTGCCAGTTATGGGATTTAACTTCTTGATTTCTTCAACAGTCACTCAAAAAGATTTTACGGAAGCTGACGCGAAAATTGAAGTGCGTGAAATTTATTTTATTAAAACAAGATCTTTTAACGCAACAATGACAGAAACAGATCAAGGATATATAGTTGCAAAGGGAAGCGAAGCGAAAAAATCATTATCAAATTCGTGTACAGAAACATACCGAAATATGCGAAGAAAACTATTAGAAACTAGAATAATGAAAGATAGTGGTGATAAACTAATTTTTGCAGAAGATGCAATTTTTAGTAGTCCTAGTGCTGCTTCTAATATGATTTTAGGAAGAAACTCTAATGGATTCACAGAGTGGGTTAATAAAGATGGATTGTCATTTAAAGAAATACAAGAAAAAATAAATAGCTAATGCCAAGAGCAAAATATAATTAATTGCTGTTCAGTGCTTTACGACAGGAAGGTGCCCCGTATTCCGCAAGTAATCATATTCACAAACCGCTGGCAGCAAGCAAAACAAACAGATACTGCATATGGATACAAATGATTTATCACGAGAAACTCATACAGCGATTATTGATACAGCAGAGAGATTTCATCATGATTTGACCTTGCAATTTGGTGTGCTGGCAGGAGATTGTCAATCAGATAACGAATATCTTAATGAATCGGAATCAATGATTAAGGGATGGCTGACTGATTGGGATTTAGAAGAAGCAATTATGGAGATTTTCTTTGATAATCATCCAAGTAAAATGGATTTTAAAAAGATACTTGATAAGTTATTGATAAACATTGAGATTGTAAGAAAGACTCCAGTAGAAAAACGTAAATTTGACCTTTGGTAAATTGATACAAAATGGATATATCAGAGCAATATAAAGATTTGACAACCAAGATTCATGAGAATCTTCCTTTAAGAGCATTTCCTATAAGGGAGTTGGTGCAGATTTTTCGTAAAAATGAACACCCAATTACCTTAAAGACAGAGTTGTCTGTTACGAGTGTTCATAATAGCGGAGATGTTTCCGGGATATTGTGTACCGTTGAATTAGTTGACGGATATAAAATGGCTTGTGCATTGACACATTTGATTTTTTCAAAGACAGATAAACTCTACTCTGAGATTGCGGATTATCAAAAGAAACGAGAAAAAAGAATAAAGCAATTAAAATTGACTGGAAGAAATTGAAAAATGCCCAGCCTACAACACGCAATATAGCGAAGCGGGGCTATACGGCTCGCATTAGGCATTCCGGTCACGTTCAAGCCGGATACGGTAATCCTGTACGTCCGGTTCTGCGAGGGGATAGGTGGAGCAATCTGCTATTCTATCTCAATTTCATGCTGAGAGAGACCGTGTAACAAATGCCAACGTACAATTGGCCCATTTGCAAGCCCTTACACACAGACTGATACTTCAGCTTACAAAAGTGCCAAATTTTTGCCGATGCAGCGATGGAATTAGGATTCAAATATTTAAATTGCGGATTGACAAAAATTGTTTATATGCCAAGACTTGATAAGGAAACAAAAGAACGAATTAAAAAACTGGACTACAAAGACCTTCAAGATATTGTTATATCGCTTGCATCAAAAGAGAAAACGGCTTATGAATATATTCTTATAAACTATCTTGATAAAGAAAGCGGAGAGCAAGATTTATTTGAAGCAACAAAAGCGGATTTAGAAATGATATTTAGAAAAAGGCATAAAGGATTTTCTGAAGAACTACAGATCGCAAATATGTTAGGTGCTTGTATCAAAAGGATAAATGAATTCACTAAGATTTCCAAAAATAAAGTTTTAGAAGCTGAGTTGTTGTTGTATATTCTTCAGATTCCGTTTTCATTGACTACAAAAATGTTTGGGACTTGCTTTACACAGTATGATACGAAAGTAGCAATGATTGTAAAACGATTAATGACAAGAGTCACTAAAAAACTACATGAGGATTATAAAATAGAATATGAGGACAAAATAAATGAATACCTACAAATTCTTCATAGGACATCAAACCATAATGATACAGTTTATAATTTGCCAAAAGCCATATAATGAAAAGACCGGAAGAAATAAAGATTAATAGATTTCAGCTAAAGGTTTTATTAAATGATAACCAAAAAGAGGGGTTTGATTACATAGTAAATCATAATGTCTATTGTGGAAACTGTGGCGGTACATTTAATCAAGGAGTTGAGATAAACGGAATGGTTTTGGATTCATTAAACGATGTTCGGATTGAAGGTGCTTGTAAAAATTGTCAAGGTAAAGTAGCTAGGGTAATAGAATTTGGAGAAGATAAAGAGTATTATCAAAAAGCTATGGATTTTAGAAAATCAATTGGGAAATAGAATGCCAAAGCACCACAGCCATACACATTTCCAAGTC
>JAQICX010000186.1 GCA_027858345.1 Kiritimatiellia bacterium
CAGGTAGGCCATTCGCTTTGCTCATTGCTTCAGCCTATTAAGTTTATTATAAGTGGCTAAAGCCTCTCTCGCAAACTCGAGTCACAGTTCTAAGACTACGAAGTAGTCAAACTTTAGTAGCCCCGTATGCAATGCGGGGGACTGTAAACAAACCATACAACGACCCTGAAGGGGTCGAATAAAGACAAGTTATTCACAATAATTTACGAAGAGCCGGAATCTTTTTAATATGGCAATTAATTAGGGGCTACGTACCACTAAAATACGAAACAGCGATATTTAGCTTTCCTCAAATTTGGGTATCTTGTTTCTCTGATACATGTTTTTAGCCCAATAGATACATGGCGTATCCAAAGCCGCAACAAACCACTTAAGCAGATATGTTGTCCAGAAAATTTCAACAAGCACAGGAAACTCAAAGACTCCCCAGAAAGCAATAGCAGTGAAAATCAATGTATCTATAAACTGACTAAGCATTGTGCTGCCATTATTTCTCACCCATACCCATTTAGTTGCAGGTAACTTTTTCTTGAGGAGGGTATAGATAAATACATCATTAAACTGAGCAACCAAATAGGCACAAAGACTTCCTAAAGCAATTCTTGGCATAAATCCAAAAATCTGCTGTAAATGTTCCTGAGCCCAATCATTAGGACTTGGCTTAAACCAAAGAGCAAGATTTGTCAATATAGTCAGAGCAAGCAAAGAGAAGAAACCAATAAGCACTGCTCGTTGAGCATCTTTCTTACCATGATTCTCTGCAAGTATATCTGTAACGAGGAAGGATGTTGCATAAACAATGTTGCCAAGCGTTGCTTCAAAACCAAACAGACCAACAAGTTTAATAACTTGAATATTAGCAATAATCGTTGAAATTGGAATCCATACAAACAGCCCTAAACGACCAAACATTCTGTATGCAACCAATATAAAAGCAAAGTTCACAACCAACATTGCAAACCATAATAATTCATTAGACATTTAATTATCTCCAGTTTTAGTTTTTTTATGCGGGTTTTGCTGGTACCACATAATTCTTAATTTATTTTCGGCGGGGATTATATACATACACATAATGCAATGTCAATAATCATCTCCTCTTTTCTATCTATGACCTTGATTTTTCAGTTAGACACTTTTTGGCGGGGTCACGGACCCCGACCCTACAGTTGGGGATGCTGCAAGCAAAGCTAAAAGGTTGATTCGCAGGTGTTTTGTAGGGTAGGGGTGCTTCACCCCGCCTTTTAAATAAAATTTTCAACTTTATCACCCACTGTGTCCTGCACAGCTCGTAGAGCGACGCATGGAATGTATTATAAAACAATGCTTTTTTTGCTAATTCTATTAGCTCAAAAGCATATTATTCACTCCAACCGAAAACCAAGAATTAATCACTTTGGTTTTACGGTTGTATACATTTTCTGTCGGCTAGGTCGTTGACCGCCTGTCCTCTGTCTAACGATCTAACAGTCTAACCATATTACCATTAAAATATGTGTCCCATCTTCTCTTTTTTAGTAGACATATATTTTTCGTTGTGTTGATTAGTTTCAAAGTGAATTGGTAATCTTTCGATAATATCAAGTCCATATCCCTGCAAACCAATAACTTTGCATGGATTATTGGTCAATAACTTCATTTGCTTAATACCTAGTTCTGATAAGATTTGAGCACCAATGCCATAATCTCTCAAGTCAGGAGCAAATCCGAGAGCCACATTTGCTTCAACAGTATCCATTCCCTGATCCTGTAATTCGTAAGCATGAATTTTATTTGCAAGTCCAATGCCTCTCCCCTCTTGGCGCATATACAAAAGAACACCACAACCATGCTTATCAATAATATTCATTGCTTCATGAAGCTGATTTCCGCAATCGCAACGCATTGAACCAAAAACATCACCTGTCAAACACTCACTATGCACACGAACAATTGGAATCTTATCGCCATTTAAATCACCTCTCACTAAAGCAACATGCTCTTTGCCATCCAGCTCTGAATAAAACAGATGCAAAACAAAGTTGCCGTAATCCGATGGAAAATCAACTTTTCTCAACAATTCAACATGATGTTCCTTGCGCTTGCGATACTCAATAATCTGTTCGATAGAGATAATCTGCAGCTTGTGCTCTTTTGCAATTTCTTTAAGTTCAGGTAGCCGTGCCATCGTTCCGTCGTCATTAAGAACTTCACATATCACAGCTCCAGACCTAAGTCCTGCAAGTATTGCCATATCAACAGCACCTTCTGTATGGCCGGCACGTCTCAAAACACCACCACTCTTTGCTTTTAGAGGGAACACATGACCAGGAGAAACCAAGTCCTCTGCCTTGCCGTTCTCGGAAACCAAAATCTGTATTACTGCTGAACGATCTGCAGCACTAATACCTGTTGTAACATTCTTGGCGGCATCGACAGACTCCATATAGCAGCAATCAGAGTAGGTGTCTGATTGTTCATTCTTTGGCATCTTTCTGGGCATCTCTGCTAAACCAAACTTTTTAAGTTGCTCTTCAGACATTGGAGCACAAAGAAGCCCCCTACCATGTTTTACCATAAAGTTTACTACATCAGGTGTGGCTTTTTCTGCTGCAACAACAAAGTCACCTTCATTCTCTCTATTTTCATCATCTGTCATTATGATGATTTCACCTTTTGCAAATGCTTCTATTGCCTTCTCAATTGTGCTTAACATTATTTAACTCCTAATTTTAAACCTGTATTATTCATAAACTTTGTTACGAAACAGCGTATTACAGTAGATTTTTATGAATAATTCAGGTTAAATAATTACAAAAAAAATCCCGAGGACTACAAAAAATAGTCTTCGGGATTTCTTCATAAAAGTTTATGGTAACATAATCCTATGTTGCTTGTCCTCTATCATCCAGACTATAACTGTCGGTTATGGAATCTCACCATATCAATCCTCTAAACAAAAGGAGTCGCGGACTTTAGCCTGAATTATTCATAAACTTTGTAACGAAATAGCGTAGTGTGTTTAAAACCAGTGAGGTAGTGCAGAATAACAGGTGAAGGTTTATAAACATAAACCAACCTGCTCTGCAGTCCCGCCCTGCGGGATAACTCGCTGAGTTTGAATGCAATCCGCTATTGCAGTAGATTTTTATGAATAGTTCAGGTTAACCGCCGGTTGGAATTACACCATTCCCGAAGACAAGAGCATGATAACACTCAATAGTATTAAAATGCAATCTTTTTTTTCTTGCAAAAAAACATATTTTATTGTTTAATTGTTAATAAGTTGTTATATAACAATATATTGGGAGATAAAACATGAAACATATGATTCGTTTTGCACTTATGAGCACTCTAATATTTATTATTAGCTGTTCCCCTACCTCCAGTGACTCTGACAACAATTTACAAGGTGATAATCAAGAGATGATTACATGCACATTTATGGTTGCCAGTGATATGAGGGGCTTAGCTGGTTCCGCCTATAAATATGACACATATGAATATTTCAAAGGTGCCTGCCAAGAAGCAAAAAACTACAATCCTGATTTTGTTATACTGGCTGGAGATCAAGATCCTCCACAAAATGCAAAATGGACAATAGATCAATATCTAGGCATACCAACTGTTTTCACTATAGGTAACCATGATGCGGAAAGTGACCAAGACATAAATGCAATTATCAAATACAACAGAGACTTTCAAAGCACCGGTGCTTCAAACTTCAGACGTTTTACACAAACAACATTCTCCTTTGACTATGAAAACTGTCATTTTATAATCGTTGACTTATATGAGAATTCAACAGTAATCAGTCCAAAACCAAGAATGTCAACAGAACTTTTAGATTGGATTGAACACGACTTAAAAAATAGTAATCAAAAATTTAAGTTTGTTATTGGACATGTTCCCTTTGAGAACGCTCCAGATATTGACACAGGAAAAAAGAGAAGCTACGGACTACGCGAAGAAATAATAGACAAAGCGGAACGATTTTGGAGGATACTAAAGAGTTACAATGTCACTGCATATTTCTGTGGACACAGCCATTTTTACAGCCACAACAAATACGGTAATGTGTGGCAAGTCAACGCTGGAGTCGCTCTAGTGAACACTGCAACAGATACAGACGACAACTTTGGTTCCTTTGTTGTCATTGAAGTAACCGACATTGACGTGACCCTAAGAGCATGGCGAGCTTTTGGTAGCAGATACGAACTAAAATACACCGTGGACATAACACAATAGTTGTCTGCTTGATTTTATCAAATTTTATATCACAAATTTAGAAAGAAGAATATCCAATATCCAACACAGAATATTCAATCATAAAGTAATCCCCCTTCAGCCGTCATTCTTCGAGCTATGCAGGACACAGTTGGTGATAAATTTGAATAATAATAAATTATGACAATGAGGACATTGTCGCTCCCATTTTCCAAGACAACGTTTGTTTGCATGCTGGGAGCGACAACGTCCTCGTTGTCATAGCTGTAGCCAAGCTAAAAGTGAAGTTTTTAAATAGTAAATAACTTTTATCTTGCAATAATTTAATAAATATTGTATTTTACTTTCTAATATTTAGGGCTTTTCTCTTTTATATCCCTATTAAAACAATTTAACATTTTTTCAACATGACTGATAAGAAACACAATTTTGATTTTTGGTATGCCGTAAACAACACAGACATTGTGATTGTTCCAACTCAAAATCTAGAAACCTTTGGTACAACCATGCTTAACTATACTTTAGTTTGTGAAGATATGGACAATCCAATGAAAACAAAGGTAAGACAGGGACGCATGCTGGCAGCGAAACCTCAAATAATAACGCCAAATATGTATGCAAACACAATACTGGAAGGCTTTGGAGAAGAGGCAGAACAATATGTGGATTGGCTCAAGACAAATGAAAAAGAACTTAAAATCATTCAGTATGGCTACAATTTAAAACAAGAAGCTTTCAGCGAATACGAAATAACAGACCATATTGAAAACGTTGTAAATAGAGCTAAAAATGAAATTGAAGAAAAAAACGACACACTAACTGCACTGGTTGTGGGAGTGGATCAGCCTTGGGATGTATCCCTACTGAAACTCTTCTCTGTTGTAACACAAAAATCTGCTGCACATAATTTTAAGGAACTACTCTCTCATAATCTTTTGACGACATCAAAGGAACTCCAAAAGGATTACAGGAGCAAATTGATAGAAAATTTTTAGAAGCAAGCAAAGATGCCACAAAGATCAATGCCCTGGCAGAGTTTTTAAAACAATATGATGTATTTGAAAAACATGAAGATAGATTCTTCTCTTTAGTAAAAAATAAAAAACAAAAAGGAATTTAGAATGAGTAAAACAAAAGTAATTGCAATCGCCAATCAAAAGGGAGGCGTTGGCAAAACAACAACTGCAATTAACCTAGCTGCTTGTCTTGGAGATTTGGGTGTAAAAGTGTTAGTTATCGACCTCGACCCACAGGCAAACGCAACAAGTGGACTTGGTATGCCTAAAGAAGAGGGCAAAAGCCTTTATCAAGCACTACTTAATGATAAAATTAAAACCAAAAAACTTATTCAAAAAACTCAATATCGCAATGTTGACATAATCACATCTGAGCTTGATCTTGCGGGAGCAGAAATTGAAGTGGCACGTACTGAAGGATGCCTTGATAAATTTAAAACAGTACTAGAACCAATTACAGAAAAAGGTAAATACAAATTTATATTTGTCGACTGCCCTCCTTCACTAGGTGTTCTTACAATGAATGCTTTGAATGGATGTGATTCAATGCTGTTGCCGATACAATGCGAATATTATGCACTGGAAGGTCTTAGTACAATCAGCAAACTTGCAGAAAAGTTTAACAACATTGAAATCGAAGGCATACTAATGACTATGTATGACCAGAGAACTAATCTGGCATCAGCTGTTGAAGCTGAAGTCAGAAATTTCTTTGGTGAAAAAGTTTACAAAACACTAATTCCCAGAAATGTCAGACTAAGTGAAGCTCCTAGTCATGGACAACCAATCATTGCATATGATGACTACTGCCTAGGTGCAAAAGCATATAGGGATTTTGCTGAAGAATTTGCTGATAAATACGGCATTAAGTACTAATAAACAACAAGTGTCCATATTTGAGCACTAAAAAGAAAGGTATAATGTAATGGAAGAGATGACAATAACAATGGATCCAGCTGCTACTGCTGCTGGGGCAGGAATAGGACTATTCACATTTGCACTGTGGGTAGCTATGGTTGTATTCTATATAATCGTTATGTGGAAAATCTTTGTTAAAGCTGGGCAACCAGGTTGGGCAAGCATAATTCCAATATACAACGTTTATGTAATGATTAAGATTGCAGGCAAACCAGGATGGTGGCTTTTGCTATTCTTCATTCCTTTTGTGAACATCATCATTGGTATACTCGTTCTCATCAGCTTTGCTGAAAAATTTGGTAAAGGTATTGGCTTTGTTTTAGGACTAATATTCCTAAGCCCAATCTTTTATGCAATTTTGGCATTCGATAGCTCAGAATACCAAGAAATTGCTGAGTAGTTTACACTCCTTGCACAAAAAGGTCAGCCTTCTTAGGTCTGACCTTTTTTTTGTCCCACCTTACTTGCAAAGGCTCTTATTCAGAAGGTAACGACTTGGAATGCTGATTTTTATCTTGTTTTTTCACTAAGCGAATGTATTTTTGAAAGAATAGTGAGTTTGGAACACTGATGTAGCTTCCATCAGTATCGAGAAGTACCGTGTAGAAAGTGTTTACTGCAAGCACCGTACCACAAATACCATCAGGCATCACCTCTATAGTATCTTCAATCTTAAATGGAGAAGTAAAATAGATAATTATTCCTGCAAGAATATTTCCTACGAGACTCCAGACAGCAAAAAACGCAATGGCAACAAGAGCCATAATTCCTGTTAAAGATACCCATACATTTTTGATGTTTACATTCCAGATTAAAATCAGAGAGAAAAACATCAACAGGATTGAGGCTGTTGTGAAAAAACGTCTGATTGCGAAGTATCGAGACTTCCTTATCTTGAATTTCTGCTGTGTACGCTTCGCAGTAATCTTAAGAAGATTACTAAAAAGATAGATAATCAGTAAGATTACTACCGATAAAATTACTTTATTTATTTCAACTTGATTCATTTCTAGTATTCCTTTGTTGTATCACTTAATGGTGTTGTGGTCTATATGTTGTTTTAATACAAAGTTGAAACATACATCAGACCATTTGTCTTAATTACTCGGACAATGGTGATCTTTTGCTTTTCAATCACAACCTTATAATTTTTAGTTTCATACCCAATCTCAAGTTTTAACTCATGTTCCCCTTGTGTCATATATGTTCTAATAACTTGAGCATTATCAGGCAAGCTCAACCAGCTTCTCTTATCAGCACTCTCTGTAACAATATTATATATAGTTGCAGCAAGCGACCCCCATCCTCCCATCGAGTCTGACATCTGTTTTGCAGCTGTAGCCTTAGCTAGACCTCTCAAAACTACCCTTGCCAGTATTGCAGGTAGGTTTTCCTGCAAGGATTTAACAGCAAGGTCGGTCACGGAACAAATTGAACTTGACTTCAATGATTTGCCATCAAACATCAAAACCAGTTGTTGAGGAGTATGCCATGGACCTTGGTATATTGGACAAGTAATAGGAACTATAGTATCAGCACCAAAATATGGAATGGGTATATCAATTGATTCCCTCTGTTTTACAAAAGAATCTTCAAAAAGGACAACCAAAACACCCATGTCCGAATTATCATCACTATCTTCAAAATTTGAATATAATTTCTTAAAATCCCTATAATCTTCTCGCATATCCAATTTTTTTGCTAGACGTAGAACATCTTTTATAATATACACATTATTAGGAGCAATCTCTAATGCCCTTTTATAATCAATATATGCATCATTAGGACTATTGGCCAACTCATATACAATACCCGAATAATAAAAAGTGTATGCATTCAAAAAAGAACTTTTGACATTACCAACTGCTGTATTCATTTCTGCATACGCACTATTGAAATTTGAGAGATCAGCCTCCTTCTTAGCTTCATCCACGGAACTCTTGGCTTTTTCAACATCTTTCTCATGAGCTTTTTTTGCCTTTTTTTGCTCATTATTTGCAGCTCTAACCTCAACAGATGCCCCTTCAAGATCACCATCAGCAAGATAGTTCATCGACTGTAAATGTCTAAGAAGTACCCTTTCATATCCAGGAGGGTTGTATGGTATTGCATTGTCATTTAAAGCAAGAGCAGAAGCCTGTGCGCCTGTATCAGATGCAGATATAACAGCCTTATCATCAATATAATTGATTCTGCTTATTGCAATGCGATAGCTATTTATACTATTCGTTGAAAAATTTTGAATCTGTTGCATTCGAGCTTTCTCCATTGCATAGAGAACCCCATCATTTGAATCAATCTGTTTTTCAAAAACTTTATCAAAATCAATTTTTTGACCAGATGAAACGGAAACCAAATATGGATTTACCTGCGTTGGATAGCTCTTGAAAACCGAACTGGACGAACAACCGACAAATAATGTACTTAAGAAAATTAATAATATTACAATTTTATTCACTAATACCTCCAAATAGGGCTTACTGTTTAATGTGAGATGGACGCTTCGCTACTGTCGCAGGCTCCAGTCTCGGCAAGCCAGTTCCTATATTTTTGTACTAAGATGATTTCGCCTTTAGCTCGCTAAAGGTAACTCATTGCAGTGCAAAAAGATGCGTGATATCGCATTAAGTATTCATAAAAAATATGAACTTTATATAAAAGTTTATCTGCAAGTTTTTTGGCTCAAACGTGCTAAGAACCTTGCACTTTGATGTTAAAAATAACGTATTAATAGTTACTAATATGTTAGTTATGAATTAAACAGGATGCCCCAAATAACTTTAAAGAGAGAATACCTAAATATGAAGTTATTTGCAATCCAAAATTTTCATAATCCAATTTACCCTCTTTTTTTGGTTGAGTCATTGAATGATGGCATATCCGTCGGTCAACGACCGACGCTACAGGTGCTTGTTTTTGCAATCACCCGTTAAACTGCACGTTTCATACTGTAGCGGCGGTCGCTGACCGCCGAAAATATTTCTTCATTTTAAAATGAAGATTCTGCCCATACTCTCTTATGAGCAGATAAGGCAAAAGTATGTTCTGTACTACAACCCTTCATTTTCTCGTTTTTTTTGATCGTTTATTTTAAAGAGTATTTTTAACTATCTTATTACAAACAACTTCTGATGCAATTTTATACGCATCAACTTTTCATGATAATGAGGACATTATCGCTCCCATTTTTGCAATACAATACTGATTTGCAGATTTTAAGGTAGCACAACCTTCAAGGTTGTAGGCGTTTCTCACTTGCATACGACCAG
>JAQICX010000104.1 GCA_027858345.1 Kiritimatiellia bacterium
TCCGTTGAATCTTTCAAAAAAATACGCAATAGGCCTGCTATTACTTGATTTTTTTTTAAGCCCAACGTCGTCCTCGAATAAAATCTTTACAGCGTTTCATTTGTTCAATGCTCTAGCAAGCAGCTCGTTTTTGAGTTGAATATATTTTTGAGAGAAGCGAACGCCAAGTTGTGACTCGCGTTTGTCAAACCCGAATGCTCTTCTTTTGACGGCAATGACAGGTGGTGCCTGAATTCGTTTTGCAAGTCCCATGCCCTGATATAGTTTCCACCAGCGTTCAAGGTCGTCAATAAACTCTTTAGGTGTTGGAAAGAGTGCTTTGATGTCGCCATTATAATCAATCTTTTGAGCCAATGAACCATTTATATACCATTCAAGAGCTTCTTCAGGCGTTGCTCTGTTCCACCATTCTACCCAACTTTTGAATAGTTTGTCATGATATGGATAGATCAGAGGATCACCTTTACCTTCATCAACATTTTGTGCAGAACTTAGTTCTGCTGATGGCACAAGGTCAATGCTGCCTTGTGGTATGACTTCTCTTCCAAAGATTTCTTTGTTTAGGTATTCGGACATTTCGTATACTTCAAGTTTCCAAAGGTCGGCAAGTATTGCGAGAAAACCGCAGATATCTCCATATAGTGTGCTGTAGCCGACAGTAAACTCTGTTTTGTTTGCATTACATGTGAAGAGGCTGTTGAAAGCATTTGATGCTGCAGCTAAGATTCTTGATGAGCGGTCTCTAGCTTGAACATTCTCTTTCATAAAGTCGGTGAGTTTGAGTGTTTCGCTGAAGTTACCTGCAATGTTTGAAATTGTAAGATTGTCAACTTGTGTAGTGGTGACGTTCACACTATCTTCAATCGGAATCTCTGCGTAAAAACATCCAAGGTTTTCTGCCAGTTGTTTTGCCAAGCTGATTGTTGTATTTGAATTATATCTGCTAGGCATATTTACAAGCAGCAAATTTTCAGGTCCAACAATTCTTGAATATATTGCAGCTGATAGAGCTGAGTCGATACCACCTGATGCGCCAATGGTGATACGAGTGCCATAACAAAGTTTCATAAATTCGCTTGCACCATAATTGATAGCTTTATAAAGCATATCGATTCCATCGTCCTTTAGTGAGACAGGTTTGCCAAATGACTCATCTGGATCCATTGGAATATCTATTGACAGAGAGCATTCTTCAAATGGGGCGCCACATTCAACCGTATGTCCATTTGTATCATATACGCATGATTCACCATCAAATGTAAAAATTGTTTTGCCATTGTTTTGAATGCCCGTGTTGTTGACATATATAAATGATCTTTTTAAATTATGTGCATGGTTTGAGAACACTCTATTTCTTTTGTGGTTCTTGTTTGCTGTAAACGGTGAGCAGCTGATGTTGATAAACAGGTCAGGGCGAGGGGTGTGGTTTGCTAAAAGTTTTAGTGGTGCTACGGCATAGTCTGAATCCCAAGCATCCTCACATAGCACGCAGCCAAGGAGTCCAACCGATGTTTTTATTGGTATAACAAGTTCTTCGAGCGTCTTGGCATTCTCAAGTGCAAATTTTCTAAGGTCAAAGAAGTGTCTGCTGTCATCAAATTCTCTATAGTTTGGAAGAAGAGTTTTTATTAAAAATGGATAATTTGTTACAGGATGATGAATAAATTCTCTGTTTTCTGCAATAAAGAGGGCATTATATTTTCTGACTCTGCCATCTTCATTATGCTTTTCCCAGTCAACTCCTACATTACCAAAAATTACTGTGATATTATCAGAAGCTTCTCTAATCATCTCGCCGCAATTCTGGCATTCTCTGATAAATGCAAGGCGTTCCCATTCGTCTCCTATAAGATAACCAGGCACAACCATTTCTGAAAAAACAATTAGCTCTATACCATCTTGTTTGGCTAATTCAATTTTCTTAATGATTTTTTCTGTATTTTTAAAAGGATTTCTTGGAGAAACTTTTAATTGTTCTATTCTTGTTTTAATATTCATTTTTGTTTTGGGTTCTTAGTTAGATCTTGCGGGTGAAATTTTTAATATCCATTTTAATATTACATTAAATCTCATAGAGATGTCGCCCCTAATGGGGCTGTTTATATTCATTCTACTCTCAATGATTTGTGAAGAAACTTATTTTCTGTATAAATAGGGCTTACTGTTTAATGCAAGATTGCGTATATTTTTGTGCTAAGATGATTTCGCCTTTAGCCCGCTAAAGGTAACTCATTGCAGTGCAAAAAGATGCGTGATATTGCATTAAAAATTCATATACTTTTAATATTCAGTCATCTGCAAGCTTTTTAGCCAAAAATGCCTAAACACCTTGCAGATAAATGTTGATTATATTTTATAAAGCATCCTTAATACGTGTTTTATGAATTAAACAGGATGCCCTAAATAAAAAAAGGCGTGGAATCCACGCCTTGAACGTTGAAATTTAATCCAAAGGAGAAAATTCATCTTTACCAACACCACAAACAGGGCAAACCCAAGTATCAGGAATATCTTCAAAAGCTGTTCCTGGTGCAATTCCTCCATCTGGATCACCTTCTGCAGGGTCATAAATCCAACCACATGCATCACATACGTAATTCATTTTTTAATTCCTTTCTAGTTTTATTATTTTTTGATTATATAAATATTAATTTATAATAACAACTCTTTTCTTAATTTATTAGAAATTTCCTCTGAAATTAGAAGTTCAATAATTTTCAATGCAAACTCAAATGATGTTCCTGGACCTTGACTTGTGATAATGTTGCCATCAACAACTACTCTGTCTGTTGAATACTTTGCACTCGCTAGTTTTTCACTTAAAGTTGGGTAGCATGTTGCATTTTTGCCTTTTAGCAGTCCAATTGATTCCAGAACTGTCGGTCCTGCACATATTGCCCCAATCATTTTTCCCGCCTTGTTAAAGCTTGTGAGTGTATCAAGTAGTGGAGTATGTTGTTTCATGAAGTCACTGCCTGGTCCACCGCCTGGTAAAATAATCATATCGTAGTCATCTGGATTTATGTCGCAGAATAGTTCATCGGCAACTATTTTGACAAATCGTGATGCTTTAATCTCTTTTTTATCTGAAAGGCTAGTTGTTGTAACTTCTGCACCCGCTCTCCTAAGAACGTCAACAATTGTTGTAAATTCAATCTCTTCACTGCCATTGGCAATAGGTACTAAAAACATCATTTTGCTTCTCCTTTAAAAATTTTATTGTAGTATTCAAAAAATAAATGTAAAATAATGATAGTATTTTATAACAGAAATTGCAAACTTAACTTTTAAGGGATCTATGAAAAAGAAGAAACTTGGCTTATTAGATGTTTTTTGTACAGCAACAGGGGCTATGATAAGTTCAGGACTTTTTATTTTGCCTGGGATTGCTCATGAGTATGCTGGACCAGCTGTTATTATTGCATATTTATTGGCAGGTATTATGGCTTTGACTGGATTACTTAGTCAGGCAGAACTTGTTTCGGCAATGCCAAAGGCTGGTGGAACCTATTTTTATGTGACTAGAAGTATGGGACCTGCTGTTGGAACTATCAATGGAATAATAACATGGCTATCTTTGTGTCTGAAAACTGCGTTTGCCTTGGTTGGTATGGCTGCTTTTACTGCTGTTGTCTTGCCATATTTTAATAATACTTTAGTAGCTATTGTTTTGTGTATGTTTTTTACATTTTTAAATATTGGTGGAGTTAAAAAAGCGGGAAAGATTCAGGATGTTTTGGTTATTGGATTGATAATTACACTTTTGATTTATATTATATTGGGACTTCCTCATGTTGAAATTACAAACTTTACACCTTTTATGCCACATGGATCTCAGTCAATATTTTATACTGCTGGTATGGTTTTTGTTTCCTATGGTGGTTTATTGAAGATTGCCGCAGTTGCGGAAGATGTGGAGAATCCATCAAAAAACATTGCACTTGGAATGATATTTTCGCTATTAGTTGTTAGTGTACTTTATTTTCTTGTTGTATTTGTGACATCTGGAGTTCTTGGTGATGCTATTAATGGATCTTTAACTCCAATTTCTGATGGAGCAAAAGCATTTATGGGAACAGGTGGTGTCACTCTTATGAGTTTGTCGGCAATACTTGCGTTCGTATCTACCGCTAATGCTGGCATTATGTCATCCTCTCGTTATCCTTACGCTCTCTCCAAAGATGAGATGCTGCCAAGTATGTTCTCAAAATTAAATAGTCATGGAATGCCGTATGTCGCTCTTCTTCTGACAACATTTGTGATTGTTTGTTCTCTATTCATGGAATTGGTTCTTTTGGTGAAAGTTGCTTCATGTGTTTTGATTGTAACATTCATGCTTTCATGTATGTGTGTGATTATTATGCGTGAAAGTCGTGTGCAGAATTATATGCCCCAGTTTCTTTCACCACTTTACCCTTGGGTTCAAATTTTCGGAATCATTGGGTGTCTTGTTCTTATAATCACAATGGGCTGGCAACCAATTCTTGCAACTATGGTAATTATTGTGGCAAGTCTTTTCTTTTATTGGTTCTACGGTCGAATTCGCACAACGAGGGAGTTTGCACTTATGCATCTGATTGCAAGATTAACTTCTCGAGATTTAACCAAAAATATGCTTGAAGATGAGTTGAAAGACATTATTAGAGTGCGTGATGATATTGTACAGGATCGCTTTGATAAGGCGATTGAGGATGCAATTGTTTTAGATATTAAAGAGACTGATGTAGATGTAGATCAGCTTTTTGATATTCTTTCTGAAGAATTCTCAAATCATCACAACATCTCTGCCGAATATATTAAGAAGCTTTTGTGGGAAAGAGAAAAGGATAGTAGTACTGTGATAACCGATGGATTGGCCATCCCACATATCATTTTAGATGGCGAAAATATTTTTGATATAATTGTTGTTCGTGTGCAAAATGGCGTTGTTTTTCCAGATAGCTCAGAAGTACCGGTTAAAGCAATCTTTTGCCTTGCGGGTTCAAAAGATCAACGAAACTTTCATTTGAAAGCTCTTTCTGCAATTGCACAGGTGGTCATGAATCCTGACTTTCCTAAAAAATGGAAAGCTGCAAAAAATGTGCAGGCTCTCAAAGACATCATACTCCTTAGCAAAAGAATGAGAAAATAAAATTTAAGATTAAGGTTGAGATTAAGATAAAGAGCTGACTGCGTCAGCGGAATTAAGGAATGACATTGCGTTGTTTTCCTGTAGGGGCGAGATTCATCTCGCCCAAAAAAGAGTGGTTATAAAAAAAGACTGATAGCAATATCAGTCTTTTTTTTTTGCTCCTAACACAATTCTAACATTTATTTTATACTGGCTTAATATAGGTTTGGCATTATACACACAAATTTACGGGCAACTAGGGTTGTTCGTTCTGCAAAAGCATTTTTGCAGATTTTGTAAGTGAGTTTAGAAGTTGGCCTGAATTTTTCAGACCTGATGTAAAAAAATACATTAGAAGTAAATCTGAGAGTTTCAGGGTAACTTATTAAACTTAAAAAGTATAAATCCTAAAAAGGAGTAAAACCTAATGAGATGTAAGATTGTAAGAATTCTGACAATCACACTTGGTATGTCGACAGCAGCTGCTTTCGCAGCAGATGCAAAGGAAGAAGTGAAACCTGCAACAACAGCTGTTAGCACAGAAGAAGTTGCAACACTAATTGATGAATCAGTACCTGCATGGGTAAAAGCTATCACTATTAAAGGTGATGCGCGTTTACGTTTTGAAGGAATTGATGATGATGCGAAAGACTATACACGTACACGTGCTAGAGTTAGAGCAAGAATTGGTGCTTACGCAGATGCAAATGAAGACGTTAATGTCGGTATTAGACTGGCAAGTGGTAGTGATGACCCGGCATCTTCAAATCAAACTCTTGACGGAGCATTCACAAGTAAAGCTATCTGGCTTGACTTAGCTTATGTTAAATGGGATATCATGTCAAGCGGTTTTGATTTTATCGGTGGTAAAATGAAAAAGCCATTTGTATGTGTTTCAGATTTGGTCTGGGATGGCGATGTAAACCCTGAAGGTGGCGCATTGACATATACTCTAGATATGGCTGAAGGCGTGGATCTAGGTTTGAATGCTGGTGTGTTCTATATTGATGAAATTAAGGATGGAGACGACCGCATGCTATATACAGGACAGGCAGCTTTTAATTATAAGGCTGAAGGATTCACTGTAGTTGCAGGTGGTAGTATTTATTACTATGAAAACATGAAAGGTTATGGTCCTCTTTATGACGATAGTTTCTTTGGCAACAGCAGTGTTGATGATACATTTGCCGATGAGTTCACAACTGTTGAACTTTTTGCAAGTGTTGGAACAAAAGTTGGCAAACTTCCTCTTACAGTATTTGGACAGTATGCTACAAACACAGAAGCAGATGATGATGATGACACTGGTTTCTTGATTGGTGCAACGCTTGGAAAAGCTAAAAAACAGGGCGAGTGGCAATTGGGTTATGACTATCGTATGCTTGAAAAAGATGCTGTTGTTGGTGTCTTCGCTGACTCGGATTCATGGGGCGGCGGAACAGACGGTCAAGGTCATAGAATTAGTGCTAAATATGCAATTCTTAAGAATTGGACATTTGGTGGAACACTGTTTGTTAATGAATATGATATTGCTTCTGGTGAAGACAAGACAGATTATCTTCGTTATCAAATCGATCTAGCTTGTAAGTTTTAAATAAATAAATATTTTTGGATTGTTCATCAACTAATATGACTCCTTAGTTGTAAAGACAAGTTAAGGTGTGTGTGTGGAGTTTCTAAACATGTTGTTTAGAGTGTGTGACTCATGAAACTCTACGTATTTGAGTTTTTGAACTATCCTATCAAATTTGTAAGGAAAATATAAAAATGAAGAAAATACTATCAGCAGTTGCTGCTTTGGTTATCGTTGGTTCTACAGTTGTTACAGCTGCAGAAGAAACTCTCGTACTTGATGGTTCTACAACTGTTGGACCAATTGCAAAAGCTTTTGCAGAGTACTATATGTCAATTTATCCTGAAGTTAACATAACAGTTAGTGAATCAGGAAGTGGTAATGGTGCAAAAAGTCTGGTTAATTCAGATTGTGACATTGCAAACATGTCTCGTTTTATGAAAGAAAAAGAGTTTAAGGCTGCTGCTGAAAAAGGCATTATGCCTGTAGCTCATGTTGTTGCCATGGATGGATTAGCTGTTATTGTGAATCCTGCAAACCCTGTTAAAGGTTTTACAGTTGAGCAACTACGCGACATCTATACAGGTAAAGTTACAAACTGGAAAGAAGTTGGTGGACCGGATAAGGCTATCGTTGTTATCAGTCGTGATACAAACAGTGGTACATATGAAACTTTCTATAATCTTATTATGACTCACAAAATTGATGGCGAGAGTGTTAAAGAAAAAATCAAAGATGGTGCTGAATATGTTGGAAGCAATGGAGCTGTTCGTCAGCGTGTCGCAACAACACCAACTGCTATCGGTTATGTTGGACTTGGCTATCTAGACCGCAGCGTTAAGGCTCTTCCTGTTAATGGAATTATGCCTGGAAAAGAAACTGTTGCATCAGGTACATATCCAATTGCAAGACCTCTATACATGTTCACAAATGGTTATCCAAAACTTGGATCACATACATTTCGTTTTGTGACAATATATTTGTCAGAAAAAGGACAGGAAATCGTTGAAGATATCGGTTTCATTCCAATGACAAACTACTAAGATAAGTTGGTGCACTTGAGCACCAAGTGAAGAGTTATGAGATAAGTACTAAGAAAAGTTAGTTATTAGTTGTTAGCTGTTAGTTAAGAAACCATCCAACTGTCTAACGGAACTTAGCACTTATCACTTCCCTATAAATAAAGGAATTTAAATGGAAAAACAGATAAACCGTTTAGAACTAACTGCTAGTCAGGTTCTAAGAAATAAGATTTTAGAGGCCTTGGGCAATGGAGTCTTATTTAGTATTGCTGCACTTGCTGCTATAGCGGTGCTTTTTATAATATATTTTATTGCTAAAGATGCATTGCCGTTTTTTCAGTCTAAACACTTACTGGAATTTTTCACAAGTTCATCTTGGTATCCAACAGCAGAGCCGGTAAAGTTTGGTGCACTTGCAATTTTTGCTGGTAGCGCACTTGTTACAATTGGATCCGCACTTGTTGCTATACCTCTTGGAGTTTCTGCAGCTGTCTGCCTGAGTGATGTTTTGCCATTTTCCTTGCGTCAATATGTGAAACCTGTTATCGAAATTTTGGCAGCCATTCCATCGGTTGCATATGGTTTCTTTGCTTTGGTTGTTTTTGCTCCGTTACTACAAAACAGTGGTGGAACATTTATGGCAACCGCCTGGCTTGTAATTGCCACACCCGTCATTGCTATTCTATCTATTGTGTTTGCAGACCTTTTAACAACTAATATTAAAGATGCAAAATTACGCAAAATCTCAAGAACAGCCACTACTATTTGTCTATTCATTATTTCAGCCCTATTACTAATTTTTATTGCAGCCACACTTAAGTCAATCCAAATCATGAGTGGAACAAACGCATTGAATGTCTCTATTATCCTTGGGATTATGGCATTGCCTACAATTGTAAGTGTTGCCGAAGACTCTCTTCAGGCAGTGGGACGGGAAATTCGCGAAGGTAGTTATGCCCTTGGTGCAACTCGTGCTGAAACACTTGTTAAAACAATTTTACCTGCTGCAAAAAGTGGAATTCTTGCAGCTATACTACTTGGCGTTATGAGAGCATTGGGAGAGACCATGGTTGTTTGGATGGCCTCTGGTAATGCAGCTCAAATTCCTACACCATTTTATAACTTTCTTGAACCAGTTCGAACTCTTACGGCTACAATTGCAGGAGAAATGGGCGAAGCGGATCAAAGTACTGGTTCAATGCAATATCATGTGCTTTTTGCTATGGGATTATGTTTGCTGATCTTTTGCTTTATATGCAATTTGATAAGCGAATGGGTTGTTCGTAAAGAACGTAAGAAGTTAGGAGCTTAAAATATGAGACTTTCTACAAGAAAATTATTAGATAAATCATTCACTGGCTTTGGTTTTTTTGCCATTATCATAATGGCTCTAGCACTTTTAGTGATCATCTCTCCAATATTTGCTCGTGGTTCAAAAGCATTCTTTTTTAAGGCAACATCAGAGTTTAGAAGAGCTCAGCTTGAAATGTTTGATTGTGGCAGACGAGATAAAATTGATGCTGAAACAGAAAAAGTTACAGCTGCTAGAGCTCCAATTTTTAAGATGATGGAAGAGTTTGAAGTTGAACTTAAGGAAATGAGCAGTTCTGATCGTAGAATCTTAAAAAAAGACTATAAGGAATTTAAAGAACTTTTGCATGAGCTTGTTGGACCTTTTCCTGGTGAACCCAAAGCTGTTTTACCCCGTAAGCAATATGGACAACGCCGGTGGAATCTTGCCCTAGTTAAGGCTGATCATCTGATTAATGTTGTTCAATGGATTCCTCAAGAGGGGAATGAGATGCTTGTTGAGGCAAAAACACCTCGTAAAGATTATTTTAAAGGTACAAAATTGGAACCAGCTTTTGATTATATTGAAAATAATCTGGAAAATATTATGAATCCTAAATTTACATTCTATTGGAGGTTCTTAACACAGGATTCTAAAGATGCTCATATGTTTGGTGGAATTTGGCCGGAGCTTCTTGGTACGATATACTTAGTGATTTTAACTATGATTTTTGCTGTTCCATTTGGAGTTGTAGCTGCAATATATTTGACAGAGTATGCTAAAGATACAAAACCTATTGCTTTATTACGTTCCTGTATAAGTACTCTTGCAGGTGTCCCCAGTATTGTGTTTGGACTATTTGGGTTAGCATTTCTAATGAATGTGGTCAAGTTGCCCAAAAGTGTTTTAGCTGGATCTCTAACGCTTGCAATTTTGGTTTTGCCCACAATTATTAGAGCTTCAGAAGAGGCGATTCGTAGTGTCCCCAGAGCATACAAAGAAGCATCGCTTGGACTGGGGGCAACGAAATGGCACACAATCTTCAAAGTTGTTTTGCCAGCATCACTGCCTGGCATTTTAACTGGGATCGTAATTAGTATGGGACGTGCAGCAGGTGAAACGGCGCCAATTATTTTCACTGCAGCCGTAAGTGTTGGAGCTGCTCTAAAACCATGGGAGGCAATTTACAAGCCTACACCAGCTCTTTCATGGAACATTTATAATCTGGCAACAGAGCACGAAGAGATGGAGGCTGTTCTTCATGTTCAATATGGGATGGTAACAACTCTTATTGTTCTTGTGTTGCTTCTAAATCTTGCTGCGATTATTTCAAGAGCAAAAATTTCTAAAAAGTTGAAAGGATGATATGGATATATCAAAACACCCGAAAATAGATAATCCACATATAACTACAGAAGATTTTTCAATCTTTTATGGTGATAATGAGGCTGTAAAAGGAGTTTCTTTAAGAATTCCTAAAGGTAAAATCACTGCCATTATTGGTCCTAGTGGTTGCGGTAAAAGTACATATTTGCGTGCGATAAACAGAATGAATGATTTGATTCCTTCTTGTCATACAAAAGGAACCATGATTTTTGATGGATCAAATGTTTATGACTCATCACTTGATGTTGTACAATTACGTAAAAGTGTTGGAATGGTTTTTCAAAAACCAAATCCATTTCCTAAGTCAATATTTGATAATATTGCCTATGGTCCAAGACTTCATGGCGTAAAATCCAAAAGTGAACTATCTCAGATTGTTGAGAAAAGTTTGAAGCAAGCTGCAATTTGGGATGAAGTAAAAGACAGACTCCATGAAAATGCATTGAGACTCTCTGGTGGTCAGCAGCAACGACTTTGCCTGGCTAGAACTTTGGCTGTTAACCCGGAGGTTTTACTCATGGATGAACCAACCTCAGCTCTTGACCCTAGTGCAACAGCAAGAATTGAAGATCTTGCCGGCGAGTTGAAAGGTAATTATACAATTGTTATTGTTACTCATAACATGCAGCAGGCTGCTAGAATATCTGATTATACTGCATTCTTTTATGAAGGTAACCTAATTGAGTTTGGTGTCACAAAAGAGATGTTCACAAAACCAAAAGAACAACAGACAGAAGATTACATAACAGGAAGGTTTGGATAAAGCTAGCTTTGCTAGCTGTGATAAGTACTAAGTAGGAAGTGATAGGTTGGAAGAGCTCCGCTCGACATCATTGAGTCACTTGATTACTGAGTCAAACAATATTAGAGTAAAGATTGAGAATAGGAACAGCCCTGTAGCCGAGTCCCGTGGGCTCGGGATGTTAAGAGCTAGCTTTCCTAGTCCTGCAGGACGGGGAAAAACGAATGACGTAAGATTGTGTACTGTACACTATTAACTGTACACTTTAAAATAAGGATAAAATTATGTTAAGACATTTACAAAGAGAAGTTGCCAACATCAAAGAAAAGGTTATTTTACTTTCAGCAACAGTAGAACAGAATGTTTCATTGGCAACAAAAGCTGTACAGAACAAAGATCCCGAATTGGCTAGAGAAGTTGTTGATTCTGACTATCAGATAGATCAAAAAGAGGTTGAAATTGAAGAAGATTGCTTGAAAATTCTTGCACTTCATCAACCTGTGGCTGTTGATTTGCGATTCCTGATTGCGGTTCTGAAAATGAATAATGATTTGGAACGAATTGCTGATCTGGCTGTTAATATTGCCGAAAAAGCCATCTTTTTATCACTAAGAAAAGAGACTGCGGATCCAATTACATTTAATGAAATGGTTGTTAAGGTTAAAGATATGTTGCGCATGAGTGTGGAAGCTCTTGTGGATTTAGATATTGATAAAGCTAAATTAATACTTAAAATGGATAATGATGTTGACGAAATTAATAGAGAACACTATTATATTGTAAGAAAATTAATTAAAGCCGGCGAAAGCGATGTTAACGACCTCGTACATCTTCTTGATGTATCAAGAAACCTTGAACGAATTGCGGACCACACAACAAACATTGCCGAGGATATTATTTATATGATTAGCGGAGACATTATTCGCCACTCTGGACCATCTAAAGAAGAAGGATAGGTGCCTAAGTTTTTAGGTTGCAGACAAATTTGTGCGTTTAAGCTGATGAAAGCAGAACATGAGTTTTCTTTTGCTACCGTTTCCATGTGTTGCTCTGCGAGCTGTGCAGTACACAGTGGGTGACAAAAACGATGGAAATCACAATTGACTTAGGGCAACGACTTAGCCATAAATTACGCTTTGCGAATTGCATCCCCTTTGAGCTGGCATAAATCATAATAGAACGAAGCGACTTCCTAACCTCGTAGAGAACTATTTACTATTTACTATCAACTATAAACTATTTGAAGAAATGGCTTTCCAAAAAAAAAAGAATTAACTGAAAAATTAAGGATAGATATGGCTAAAGAAAAAGTACTAATTATTGAAGACGATGAAGACATTAGGGAACTTGAGATTTTTAATCTGAAGCAGGAAGGCTGGAAAGTCCTGGAAGCTGAAACAGCGGAAGAGGGGCTTGAAAGTGTTAAAACAACATCACCAGATATAATTCTTCTTGATCTTATGTTACCGGGAATGAGTGGGCTCGACTTTTGTCGCAAGATAAAATCTATGAACGACTATAAGAGCATTCCAATCATTATGGTTTCAGCCAAAGGTGAAGAATCTGATATTGTTACAGGACTTGAACTGGGAGCTGACGACTATGTTGTTAAACCATTCAGACCACGTGAGCTTGTTGCAAGAGTTAGAGCGGTTCTGCGTCGGAAGTTGGAACATATTCCCGCTGACGAAGAAATTCTTAGAATTGGCGAGTTGGAGATTCATCCGGGGCGTCATGAGGTTCATTATAAATCAAAGAAAGTTGACCTTACATTCACCGAGTTTAGAATTTTGCAGATTATGGCACAACGCCCGGGGTGGGTTTTTACTCGCTATCAACTTGTTGACCTTATCAGAGGGGATGACTATCCTGTCACTGATCGTTCTGTAGACGTTCAAATTGTTGGTCTAAGAAAAAAACTTGGGAAAGCAGAGAAGTTTATAGAAACAGTGAGAGGTGTTGGTTACAGATTCAAAACCAACTAATAAATTGATAATATGAAAAGAACACCAATTTTTAAAATCTTAATGCCAACTATATCATGCTTTATAGTTGTTATGCTGATAATGTTCAGCTCTTACACATTTAGCATGCTAAAATCATTTTATATGACAGAAGCAGCTAAAGAGCTGAATGTTGCCGCAAATGTTTTTCAGGCACAGTTGTCGTCATCAAGCAATACTCTCGATTACGCCAATGCAAAGCAATTTTGTAAGCGCGTTTTTAATGACTATAGCATTCGCTATACAATTATTATGTCAGATGGTTCTGTGCTTGCTGATAGTTGGACAGAGTCTGAAAATATGGAAAATCATGCTGATCGTACGGAATTTATTCGTGTTATAAACGGAGAGGACTATTCTCAGACAAGTAGGTATAGTTCGACAATAGGCAAAGATATGTTATATGTGGCAATCCCATTTGTTGAAAATGGAGGCCTTGCTGCAGTTCTACGTGTTTCCAAACCTATTGATGACATAAAAAGTCCATTTTATAAGTTTCTCTTAAAACCATTTGTTGCCACACTGATTCTATTTGTTCTCTCAATGTTTATGATATACATTGTCTCTCGAAAAATCAGCTTGCCTCTTGAAGAACTTAAAAATGCAGCCATGGACTTTACCAAAGGAAAAAATGATATAGTTTTCCCACACTCTTCCATAGAAGAAATTGATATTTTGTCCATAACTATGGATAATATGGTTTCCAAACTTGAACACAGAATTTTGACCATAACCAAACAACGAGATGAAGAACAAGCTTTACTCCAGAATATGACCGAAGCTGTTATAGTTGTGAATAGAGATAGAGAGCTAATAAAGTTTAATAGGGCTGCGGAAAATATGTTTGGTTTCAATGCGGAGGATGTTGTTGGACAGAAACTCGTTAAAGTTCTTTATAACAGTGATTTCCTTGAAACAGTTGACCGTGTGTTTGCAACAAACATCCCCATTGAAGCATCCATGCGTGCAGAAAATCCACAAGGAACATTTAATTATAGGATTAATGGTGTTAAAATTCCGTCTGTTAATCTTGCGAACATCAAAGCAGTATTTGTTATTACTGATATCACGCATCTTAGAAAACTTGAGACAATGCGACAAGATTTTGTCGCAAATGTTTCCCATGAGCTAAAAACACCAATAACATCTATTATCGGCTTCTCTGAAACTCTTGTGCAGGACACAGAAATTGCAGAGAAAGACAGAGAACGTTTTACGGGAATCATATACAAGCAGGCCAACCGTCTGAAAACAATAATTGATGATCTCCTTGTACTTTCCCGACTTGAGTACAACACAGATGCAAATACACTGGAATTTATGCCCTCAAACCTCTCAAATGTTGTTCAGGCTACTATAAATTCAGTTTATAAATTAGCTAAAGGTAGTGGTTTGGTTTTTGAAATTGATTTGGACGAAAAAATTGTTGTGAATGTGAATGTTCAACTAATCGAACTTGCAATTCAAAACCTGCTAATGAATGCCATAAAATATTCCAAGGAAGACTCAGGGAGTATTGAGGTTAAATTATATACAAAAAATAGTGAAGCAATTGTGGAAATAAAAGATTATGGTGTGGGGATTCCTGGAGATTCTATTGATAGAATTTTTGAACGTTTTTATAGAGTTGATAAAGGTCGTAGCCGAAAAGTTGGTGGCACAGGTCTTGGACTCTCACTTGTTAAGCGAATCGCAATGCTGCATGCAGGTCATGTTAATGTGCATAGTGAGCTAGGGGAGGGATCAACATTCTATTTGCATCTCCCATATGATTGTGCTATAGTTTGAAACTTGAATAAAAACTAAAAAATAAAAAATAAAACTAAAACTATTTTAACTATGACACAAATAAAATTTTATGTAGACTTTGATGATATCCTTGCTGAAACCGCAAATAAAATCTGTGAAATTTCAAAGGATCTATTTGGAACAACTGCAACATTTGAACAGATAATAGACTTTGACCTACAGAAATCCCTGAATATTACTCAAGAACAATATGAAAAACTTATGCATATCATGCATGAAGATTGTCATCTTGAATCATATGCACCAATTGCGGGGGCATGTGCGGCTATCAACTTCTTTTCATCGCAAGGTATCATTGTTGATGTCGTTACTGGGCGCCCTCCAGATACTCTCAATGCGTCAACCGCATGGCTGAAAAAATACGGCTTTGACTATAACCAAATACTCTTTGTTGACAAATATGGACGCTTTTCTGAAAATGAAAGCAAGCAAACTGTTCTAACTCTTGAAGATGTTCAAAAGAGCGACTATAGTCTAATCATTGACGATGCACCAATTATGCTTGAGTTTGTTGCAAAGAACATGAAAACACCAATTGCAGTTTTAGAGCGCCCTTGGAATCAGTTATGGCTCACCAATAGAATTCAAACCTCAGATCGACCAATCTTTTCTGCCGACACATGGGCTAAACTACAGCAAATGATCACAACCCTCTTCGAACTGTATTAACACGGATACGTGTTAAGTATTAAGTGCTACGTGATAAGTGGTAAGTAGGGCATCCTGTTTACGCGAGTTTACGAGTCGCCTGCCGGAGGTTGTTCAAGTAAGCCGCTACGCGGCAGTTGCAATTTAATAGTACTCATGGCATTATATAAACCCGACAAGGAATATCCTATCTTTTAACAATCAAAAGAACAAGGAAATAATGCCATGAGCAAAAAAATATTAACAAAATTAAATGAAGACCTAATAATATGGAGGTGCAGCTATCAGGCTGGTGCTTTCATGCTCCATATTTAATAAATATTACAAAAGGGGGGTTAACCAATTCCCCTATAGGCGTTATATCGTAACCCGCAGCTTGACATGAACCAAGGATTAGACCCGACCACTTCGCTCGTTCCTCGCTACGAGTCTGGACTAATCCTTACCTTGTTGGGCGTCTTCTTTGTTGAATTTATTTCTTGGACAGCTTGTCTTTGGGTTGCCCCACAACTTGGATCAAATGTTTTCAAGGGTTGGAGCATCTTCTACTGATACCATGTGCCGACTTTAAAGAAGTGGCAGTCTTTCGGATAGGTGTTCGTGTAGATCAGAATGCTGCCTGTGCCGCTGTTTGTCCAGCTAGGCACCACTGGTGCCCACGACTCAGTCACCAGGTTCGTTGTAGTCAGAACTCTGTAGTCCTGATCGGTTTCGCTTTGCCAACTGACGTTCAAGCCGCTCATCACGAGCGAAGGCGCCGTCGCCATCTCAGGAATCACTACGACTGGTCGGAACCCGAAATCGGTGTACTCATCCAACGGAGAATAGCTGGGGTAACGAACCGAGGAACGAATGTAGTACTCATGTGTAACAATGCAACTTCCTCCGCGTATGACGCCCGCAGAATATTCCATCCACTCCCAGACGTTGCCCATCATATTGACCGTCCCATTCTGTTCGGTCGTGCCGTAGGCGGTGTCACGGGTGGTTCCATCGAGGTAATTCCATCCGGTTGTACCGCTGCCAGCCGTTGGTGGGCCGTCGGCCACAACATCCCCATTAGCATAGAGCGAATAGCCATTGCCTGTCCAGAACGCGGCTTTGTACCACTCGTCTTCGGTCGGAACAAAATAGGTGATTCCGTGTGCCGCCGCATAGGCATCATGAGTCAAGGCATTCGCCTGATACGTCGTGCCACCATCACTGCTGCTGTAATAGCCGCTATTGGTGTCGCCAGTAGTCAGCCAGTTACAATGTTTCATCGCTTCATAGAGCGTAACATTAACTGCTGGCGCATCGGTGCCCACGGTGCGGGTTCCGTCGTTCCAGTAGTTTTCGTCACCATCACCTGCGTTTGATGCGACAAACTCCGCAATCGTCACTTCGCGGTCTCTAATCTTGTAGGTGTAGGCCACGTCACCATAGATTCCGCCGTTGGCGGTGTCTGCCGAATTTCCTGCATCACCGATCGTTACAAAAGTCGGCGGCGCAGGGAATATTTTGACGGGGCGGAATCCGATATCGGAACTCCCACTCGACGGATTGGCGCTAGCGCGAACCAGGGAACTCAGGCTGCCGTTTTCATTATAGTAACTCCCCCCGCGAACCACGCCCGCAGAATCTTCCATCCACTCATCGACGTTACCCATCATATTAACCGTTCCATTCTGCTCGGCCGTTCCCAAGGTGCCGCCGCGGGTATAATTCGGTGCAGCGTTCACATCATGGTAATTCCATCCGCTTGCACCGCCGCCTTCTGTTGGCGGATTGTTGGTATCGCTAGTGCCGTCCGCGTAGAGCGAATAGTCACTGCCGGTCCAGTACGCAGCTTTGTACCACTCGTCTTCGGTCGGAAGCGCGTAGACCGTGTCGTAAGCGAAAAGAGCCGCTTTCCGATCCGTGGACTGATAAACTCCGCCGCTAAACACGTATACGCCGTTGTCCACATTCCCGCTGGTGAGGTAGTTG
Organism: Kiritimatiellia bacterium; assembly: GCA_027858345.1. GTDB lineage: Bacteria > Verrucomicrobiota > Kiritimatiellia > JAQICX01 > JAQICX01 > JAQICX01. The sequence continues at coordinate 17,553 of JAQICX010000104.1, forward strand.
CAATATTTCATCGCTTCGTAGAGCGTGACGTAAACTACCGGTGCGTTGAGACCCACGTTACGGGTTCCGTCGTTCCAGTAGCCTTCGTTGCCATCGCCCGCACCCGATACAGCAAACTCCGCAATCGTCACCTCATGGTCGCTGATCATGTATTCAAAGGCTACGCCGCCGTAGCCGGTCGTGTTGTCGTCCGCATTCTCTATATCGCCAATCGGCACAAACGTTTCAGGGATCACTACGACAGGGCGGAACCCGGCATCGGCATTCTCAGTCGCCGCAAAATATTCGAAGCGGGACCAAGAACGCAGGTAGAACTCACTGTAGTTGAAACTCCCCCCTCGTAAAATAGGCTCTTCCACCCATTCCCTTATGTTACCCATCATGTTGACGGTGCCGTTCTGTTCGATCGTGCCCAACGCGGTGTCGCGCATACGGTTTGGATTGGGTAAAACACGGCTGTAATTCCAACCGGTGGCGCCGCCGCCTTGTACCGGTGTATGGACGGTGCCGTTGGCGTAGGGGCTGTAGCCGCCGCCGGTCCAGTACGCGGCTTTGTACCACTCGTCCTCAGTCGGAACAAAATAAGTGATTCCGTTCGAAGCCGCATAAGCATCGTGACTCAATGCGTTTGCTACATAAACGCCATAGCCCGTGTGACTGTAATAACCGCTGTCCACATCCCCACTGGTGAGGAAGTTGCAATACTTCATTGCTTCGTAGAGCGAAACATAAGCTGCCGGTGCGCCGGGGCCCACCGTGCGGGTTCCATCGTCCCAGTAGTTTTCGTCGCCATCGCCTGCGCCGGTAGCTGCCGCCATCTCCGCAACCGTCACTTCGTGAGTGCTGATTTTGTAGGTGTAGGCAACATCACCATAGATGCCGCCGTTGGCGGTATCCGCTGCGTTACCGGGATTGCCGATCGGTACAAACGCCGCCTGTACCATTCCGCACATTCCCAGCCAACTAGTGATCATCAATACTGCACATGTTTTATTCATTTGTATTCTCATTTCATTTGCCCAACGTTAGAGTCACACTTTCCTAGACGCGTCAGCGGCTGGGAATAGTGTGCACTCATTTGTTGAGAGTGATTTTTTATCACTCTCACTTGATTTGTTTTATTTCGCCAAAAATTATTTCTTTTTTCCATATTTGGCAAAGCCTATTAATCTTTTTATGCTTTTAAATTTGTTCTCTTAACGTTACGGATCAGGCTGAGCGGTTAGCGATAGCCTGAAACCGCTTGTTCAAGTAAGCCGCTACGCGGCAGTTGCAATTTAATAGTGCTCATGGCATAATATAAACCCGACAAGGAATATCCTACCTTTTAACAATCAAAAGATAAAGGAAATAATGCCATGAGCAAAAAATTATTAACAAAATTAAATGAAGACCGCATAATATGAAAGTGCAGCTATCAGACTGGTGCTTTCATGCTTCAAATTAATAAATATTACAAAAGGGGGGGGTAACCAATCCCCCTATAGCCTATCTGCCGTAACCCGCGGCTTGACATAAATCAAGGATTAGACCCGACCACTTCGCTCGTTCCTCGCTACGAGTCTGGACTAATCCTTACCTTGTTAAGATTTATTTTTGTTGTTTATAATAGTAAAGTCAAGTAATTTAACATTAATCATTCATAATTACCAAGCTATCAGCTTGGTATGGTGTTGCTAATCAATTGTAGATAGCAACGTTAGTTATTACGTTAAATGTTTTGTCTTTCAATTAAAACAGAGGTGTTAATTCTTTTTAATCTTTTTATTATTTATCGGTCTTAACGTTGACACTGAGGGTTCCGTCAAAACCGGCGGTTTTGGAGGATACCCTCGAGTGTGGTGTTAGAAACTGCGGTTCCTATTGCAGGAATCCTGTAACGCCAAATGAATACATTCGTCCGCTACGATTGGAGAGTGAATCGGGGGGAATCGTCATTCCTGTATCTACTGGACCTGCAATGGTCCGGGTGTCTCCTGTTCCCATGGAGAATGGGACCTGAACTTTCCCGGGAACGTAGAGACCGATGAGGTCTCCCTTGTTTACTGCGACCAGGGCGTCAAAGGTAAGTGTGGCAAGACCGGCTTTTGGTAGAGAGAACACTTTGCTCGTCCAGATCACGACCATGCCCTTTGAGCTGGGTCTTAAGATGCAGAAGCGGACCTTGCTGCTGCTTTTCGAGATGACTTTGCCACCTAACAATGTTCCTGTTGCCGGGATGGTGTTTTGCATGTCTACGAGCAGCAGGTTGGCACTGCTCACGTTAGGACGGGAGATAAGTTCGCCTCCAACATAATCCAGAAGTTCCCTGTTCTCGGAAAAGTCACTCAAAGCCTGCATCTGTGCTTTTACGAAAGCGCGTACTTCGCGACGTACCAGCGCTATGTTGCTGACCCTTGTTTCTTTTTCTTTCTTAAGAGTTTCTCCTGCTCGCTTCTGGCTATTGTAGTTGCTTCTTAAAGACTTTGTTTGCTGCTCAAGATTAGTGATACGCGTGTTACTAATTGCCAGCTCCGATGTGAGCATCTCTTTTTCACGTTGCAGTTGTCTGACCTGAGAGCTCGCACAGCCGCTCAAACAAGCGACTCCAATCAGCATGCAAATATTTATGATTGTTTTCATATCTTTCTCCTTCAATTGACTATTTTTATGGCTTCGCCTGCCATCATGATGCCGTCGATCTTTATGTTTACTTTGTAATTTCTTTTTTTCCAGCCTAGAAATGGTGAGCGGAACTGAAGCGTTGCCACGCCTTCTTCGCTAACTATCACCATGCTCCGCTCCACGATATCGCCGCTCTTTAAATATGCCAGCTCTCCCTCAAGAACCACGCCGGATGTTAAACCCGCTCCTGCGAGACTTACCGTTACATCCTTCTTCACCTGTTTAATACAGGTTATGGTAATGTTTGTTTTTAGCGGAATCTTTTCATCATCTGCATGACTGTCTGGATGTGGCGGTATTTTAGCTGGACCGTTCTTTGCCGCCTCAAGATATTCAGGAGTATTGTTATATACTGCGAGCCTTAAATATGAATCGTAGACTCCTCTTGGCATTACTTTTCTTATTTTCCACTTCCGGTTGTCTAAATGCATGACGACAACAAACTTCTTTTCCTTTTTCAACGAATCGCTTCCGTCAAAAGAAGTGAGCGTCGCTTTAACATTAACGAATACCAGGCCAGAGCCTACATCATCGTCTATAGAGACCTTTTTGATATCCACCGATTCCAAACGAGTATCAGCCATGTCAAAGGCGTACTTGAATTGATAAAGGATCTCTTCCTTCTGTTGATCATTACCGAAGAAATACACCTTCTCAATAGTCGAGATATTCTCTTTTTCTACAGCCTCGAAATATCTCTTCACCAAATCAGACGCTTTCTTCTCCGTACTGTCAGCATGAGTCACAGAGGATACGAACAGGATAATACACAATGTCATGGCTGATCTACTTACCATCGCCCAGCCTCAAAACTAAAACGTTATATGGTCTTGCCAGATCCACTTTTCTGCCAGTCTCATCTTCAATAGTTATGGTGACGTTTTCATGCACCAGTTCTTCATAAGAGTCGGCAAGGTCATAATACCCTTTGGATATAGTGTAGGCCGCCTTGTCCAGTTCCCAGCTGGCCTTCAATGCTTCCAAGGCTATCTTTGCCTTCATTGATACGGCATCGCCGGCAAATCCCACAACTGTGTCGATGAGGCCTATGGCATTGTCAGTCGTTGTTACGACGTTCTTTTCTGTGAATTCGCCGTCAGCAAGACCTTTGATGTTATCGGCACCTACATAGGTAGTTGCAGCGAGGTTTCCAATATTGGAGAGGTGTGAGGCGGCGTCTAGAGTGTTCGCTGCCGTTTTTGATACGGGAATCAATGTTTTTATTATCATTAGCTGCTCGGTTGCTGTGTCTATATCGCTTCCCAGGCCTGCGAAGATCCTGCCGCCATTTTTCAGTTTCGTGCCGGGGTTGACTTTTAGTACAAATTTCTGGGTCTTGAGCCTGTTGGCATCAAGCATCTTGTTGGCTCCTAGATTAGTTAAGACCGATAGGGATATCTTTCCAGCGGTCTCTCCCAGGATCTTTGCGACTTCCGGCTCCTTCGTGATGTCGAACGAACGAACTGCCGGGCGGTAATGATAATAGAAGTTACGGCCGCTGAATTTTGAAAACATCAGCTTTGGATGCCCTTTATTCTCGGCCGACATGCGGTCTCCCTTGTTCTTAAACCAACCTAAGCCGGAAAGAGTTATTAAGAAATCCGTGCTGTCGTTGTCTTCTACTGTGACTTCAGATGGCGTCACCTGCCACGTTTCCGCGCTAAGATACTTTGGGGCAGTGACATTAAGTATTCTTGGAAATGGATTCTTGGCAGAGTATAGGGCGGTTGCCTCTGTCTCGGCGCTTATCACGCGGAATTTAAGGAATCCGGTTACAGGGAACGCGGATTCGCTGCTCACACCGGGTCCAAGATATTTTACAGAGTCAGGATTGTTCAGCGTAAAACTTACACTGCCACTATCATCTGTTGTCAGTCGTTTCGAGTTACTGTTTCGATTCTGTACATACCGGATCTTTTTGCCGTTCTTCTCAAAGCCCTGAGTATCAGAGATGTCTATCTCTTCGTTCTTAAGAGGACCTTTATCGTGAGATATCTGAAGCGTCACCTCTGCCGTTTTGCCATTAGCGGTAATGATGCTCCGCTCTGTCAGCTTTGCTTTAAGACCAATCAATTTGCGAATCACTATGAAGTTAACAGTTGTGCTGTATGGCTTCTCGCCCCCGTGAGAGGCATTTATTACATATCTCCCGTTCTTGTTGGTTTGCGTCTCCTTCTTTTTTTCTATCAAAGCTACGGTTGCACCAGGCACAGGGTCACCATACTGGTCGGTGACCGTTCCGCTTATAGAAATGGATGAAGGGATGTGATCAGTCAGGAAATAGTCAGATTCCGAATTGCAGTCTTTGGCATAGACTTTGACTTCAAGAGGAATGCCGTCTTCTTCTGCTGCTACTTGAGGCTCTTCAGCCGCGTTCTCCTCGTTCTTGTCTTTTTCTACTTTCTCTCCATCTTTCTCCCCATCTTTCTCTGGCAGGTCTATGTTGTCACTCTCATCATGTTGTCCGAAACCTTCTTCTTCGCCAGTACGAGCCATCCTGCCTGAACCGCCAGGGGCATAGAGCTCCTCAGATGACTCTCTTAGCGATGCGTTGATCTCCGCGAGTTCTGCGTGGGTAAGTTTTCGCCGTCTTTTGGATTGAGCAGAAAGGTCGGGAGCAATCATCAAACTGCATAGCATCACCAGTGTAATGCCTCTTAAATATCTGTTTATTGCTCTCATTAAACACCATTGTTATTTATCTAATTGGATACATATTATACATGAAGTACGCAAATGTCCGCAGTGCACCACTGAAGCTGCTGCTTAGTTTCATGTTTTATCTCTCGATTCTAACGCTACTCCTCAGACGCGAGGTACGAGTCGCCTGTAGGAGCTTGTTCAAGTAAGCCGCTACGCGGCAGTTGCAATTTAGTAGTGCTCATGGCATTATATACGCCCGACAAGGAATATCCTACCTTTTAACAATCAAAAGATAAAGGAAATAATGCCATGAGCAAAAAATTCCTTAATTTTTTGGTTGATTATAGAATATGACAACGAGGACGTTGTCGCTCCCAGCATGCATACCAACTTTGTCTTGGAAAAATGGGAGCAAATACCCCTCCCACCTCGCAGGCGAGGTGACCTCCCCTTAGCAAGGGGAGGAGCTAATACATCCCCATCGTCATAAAATAATATTTTTCACTTTATCACCCACTGTGTCCTGCATAGCTCGCAGAGCGACGCATGGAAAAAAACAAAAGTTGACATTCTAATGCTTGATTTTGTTGACTAAAACAGGGAGTTTCTTGTCCAACCGAAAAACCAAGGAAAAATTATTAACAAAATTAAATGAAGGCCTCAAGCTTGCAGGTTATAAAAAACGAAGTTGCCAGTCTTATGTGCGTGCAGTGCGCCAATTATATAATTTCTGGAGTCTTCCTCTGGAAGAACTTGAAGAGCAACATGTACGTGAGTATTGGTTACATTGTAAAGACGAATTAGATTGGGCAGACGCTTTCAAACTCAATATTAATAAATATTACAAAAGGGGGGTAACCAATCCCCCTATAAGCGTTATGTTGCAATCCGCGGCTTGATATGAACCAAGGATTACGACCACTTCGCTCGTTCCTCGCTACGAGTCTGGACTAATCCTTACCTTGTTGGAATTATTCTTGTTATTCGGTGAAACACCGTTTTTCATCTGCAGGATTGCCGAATAACTCAATACATTCTTTACGAGTAAGCCTAGAATTTATCCAAGGCGAATCACCAAATTTAAGTTCAATCATGCTGTTTTTCGGATCGTATCGGAAATCGACAATACGAATTGCTCGGATTTTACTGTTTTGTACTATGATGCACACATCCTGACGTCGTGCTTCGTCGTAGGATAGATTAGTATCTCGTTTCGAGGGTGCGAGAAGATCAACAGTTAGTGCTCCCGCACCCCATGTTTTTTCTGACTTTAAGGTTCTAGAGGAAGGATGTCCTCCAATCCCTCTAGATTGTTCAGCATTATTACTTTCGTGCTGGGCAATGAGTTCCTCGGGGATGGATGAAAGGCTGTCAAAAATGATTTTACCATCTACTCTTATTTTGAGTTCAGGGACTTCCGTATATGGATAATCGGCCGAGCCAATTTGTATGACTTGAGCAGTATCTGAATTCCAGAATATGGCAGCAGCTTTCGTGTTTGACTGAGAAAACAATAGTTCAGTCGTATTTGTGCACCCGCATAGGAGAGTTACAACTGCACCCAACGGTAATAGAATCAATTTTTTCATGCTTATTTCCTTATTCCAGACCCTATGTCTGAAGTCTGGCTTTCATTAGTTTGACTGTTATATTATAATATGGCGCGTCTGCGGTGGTGGTACACCGCAGATAAATACTAACACAATAAAGAAAGGAACACGCCAATGACTAAATTATACATAGGACTCGATACACACAAGGAAAATATTGTTATCGGTCTTGCTTTTGAAGGAAAA
>JAQICX010000109.1 GCA_027858345.1 Kiritimatiellia bacterium
CAACTTTAGTAGCCATGTATGAAATGCATGGTTAATCAATCATTATTAATGAACGACTGCAACGCAGTCGAACTTAAAGAATTTATGGTTAACCCACACAAACCGTGACAGAGCCTTAATTATTAATTTGTAATTATTAATTGACTAGTATCCGCCACCAAGAACAGTATTTTCATCAATAAGATCTTCAAGCTTTTCCCCACGTGCAATTCGTTCGGCTGCCTCATCAAGAATAACAGCAGTTGCTGTTGCCCCAATTCGTGTCACACCAAGACTTCGTACAAAAACTAAATCTTTTAAAGTTCTTACTCCACCGGCAGCTTTAACTTCAATATGGTCATTTGTAACTTTACGCATTAGTTTTAGATGTGGAGTTGTTGCACCTTTGTAATTATACATGCCATTATCCTGCTTAACAAAACCATATCCAGATGATGTCTTAACAAATGCAACATCCACCTCGTTACAAACTTCACATAGCTTTGCAATAACATCTTCTGTCAAATAATCATTTTCAAAAATCACCTTAAGAATTGCTCCTCCAGCTACCGCAGCTTCATTGACTGCAGCAATCTCTTCTTTGACAAAATCAAAATCGCCACCAAGAGCTCTGCCAATATTGATCACCATATCAATTTCGACAGCACCATCTTTGCAAGACTGCACAGTCTCTGCAACCTTTATTGCAGTTGTACTGTTACCATGAGGAAAACCTATTACAGATCCAACTTTCACATCGAAACCTTTTAATAGCTCAACTGCCATTGGTACAGAATATGGCTTTAGACATACTGATGCTGTATCATATTTAAGAGCTAATTTGCAGCCGTCCTTGATAATCTGATCTGTCATTGTTGGGTGCAGAAGTGAGTGATCAATCATTTTTGCCAAGTCTTTTACTGTTATCGTCATTATGTTCTCCATGTTTTAAGATTACGCATACAATCATTGTTGTTAAAAATATTGCGGTAGTATATATTTTATACTCAAAAACTGTCAAGTAGCAAAGTATTGTTATATGACTTTTCCTCATTTTTCCGGTTGACTACAGCTATGACAACGAGGACTTTGTCGCTCCCAGCACACAAACAACCGCTGTTTTGGAAAAACGGGAGCCCACCCCTCCGATCTCGTTCCTCGAACACCTCCCCTTAGCAAGGAGAGGTGCTAATATGTCCCCATCGTCATTAAAAAATATTTTTAAATTTATTACCATCTGTGTCCTGCCAAGCTCGACCGTGGCTCGCATAGTGAGCAGAACAAAGAGGGAATAAGCGAAGGCGGAAGTGCGATTCAACGAGGTGATTGCCTCTCTTAATTTATCCGTGAAAATCCGTGTTCATCTGTGGCTAAGAGAAAAAAGAACCTGCAACCGAAAAATCAAGGGATATTGTCTTAATTTTTCGGTTGGACAAGAAAACATCAGTTTTAACCAATAAAATCAGCAAATGAGAGCTTGTTTTTTTCAGTTTTGGGTGATAAAGTTGAAAATTTGTTTTTTTGGAATTCGATCATAGATCGAACGCTACATTACTTGCAAATAATGTTATTCGGGAGAAATGTAGAGTCCGATCTGCGATCGGAAAGGTATTCAACCGAAAAACTGAGGGATATTGTCAGATATTGATTTCTTGCTTGTTTTTTGTGTATAAATATGTTTTTATACACAACTATATTTAGAAATATAATAATATTTTACAATTTTGTGATGGAAGAATCAGTTTAACTTTAGTAATAATGATTGATAATATTTTAAAATTCATAAAAGCCAATAAAATAGATATATTTTTTTGGTTTATTTTTGCAGCACTTATCTGGTTTATATACGGTATACAGGGAAATAATCAGGAAGTTTATAGACATGGACAGTCGGCAATACTCTGGATGGTCAATCGATGGGACGGAAGTGGTGGTGACCTTTCTCACTGCTGGCTGATTCCTTTAGTGAGTGTTGGTATAATCTTTTGGCGAAGAAAAGAGTTTGCAAAAGCAAAGCTGGAGCCTTGCTACTGGGGATTACCTTTGATTATTCTATGTTTGGTTTTCCATTGGGTTGGTTTTCGAACACAGCTAACAAGAATATCTCTTTTGACAATTATTGGACTTTTATGGTCCGTTCCCCTATTCATTTACGGCAAAGATGTTGCAAAGCTGCTTCTATTTCCATGTGCTTATCTTATACTAAGTATTCCTTTGAGTTTTATGAATCAAATCACATTTCCTTTAAGAATTTTTGCAAGCACATGCTCTGTCAGCATGCTGAACGGTATAGGTATTGCTGCTGTAAAACAAGGAACAATGATTTACTCAAGTGCTGGAGAGGGCTTCAATTTTAATGTGGCCGACCCATGCAGTGGTTTACGTTCTATCCTTGCCATGGTTGCAATTGCAGCAGCTTATGGGAACCTGACTCAAAAAGTACAGTGGAAAAAATGGGCACTATTCTGTTTTTCATTACCAATGGCTATTATTGGTAATATCTCGAGAATTTTAATTATTGCAATCATCGCCCAGTGGAAAGGTGATGCTGTTGCATCTTTTGTCCACGACTACTCTGATTTCATTATCTTCCCTGTTGCAGTGCTTCTTATGATTTTCGTTGGTGAATTACTCAAAAAAGTTAATTTCAAAAAAAGCAAACAGGAGCCTGAAAATGACTCGTAAATATATAAATTTTGCTATTGTAATTATACTTATGCTAACCAGTGGAACATTTATGTTTGTCCAGAAGGATATTCAGCCAGAGCTTTACAAGAGTAAAGTTAAACTAGTTGTACCTAATAGATTTGATAATTATTCTGGTTATGACATACTTTTTTGTCAAAATGAGACTTGTGGCAGATCATATAAGTCATCTGAGCTTGAGTTAAAAGGAACAAACCTATGTCTGAAATGCGGAGCAGAACTTGATGCAATTTCAATTGGCGAGAAACTATCCCTGCCTGAAGATACACAAATGGCTAAGAAAAACTTTTTGTCAGGTGGCGGTAGAGAAATTAGAGTTTCAATTGTATTAAGTGGATACGAGCAAAAGAGTATACATCGTCCTCAACAGTGTCTGCCGGCACAAGGTTTTTCAATTGACAAAACAGACATTGAAAGTGTTGAAATAACACCTTATAACAACTTAAAAGTTACAATGCTTGAGCTAAGATTACCGGACGGTTTAGGGAGCTATTCCAAATATTATTATGCATATTGGTTTATTGGTCCAAAAGTGGAGACTGCATCACATCTTGAAAGACTGCTACTCATGTCAAAAGATAGAGTCTTTAAAAATGCTGCATCACAATGGGCATATATTGCAATATCAATTGAATCTTTTGAAGGTGATACCCATGGCAAAGAAGAGTTGCTTCAATTCATTAAAGAGTTATATCCATACGTGATTAATGACGAAGCAATTGAAAATTAAAGTTAAGGGCTCACTTCGTTCGCATGTTAGACAGTTAGAGAGTTAGACAGGGCTCTCCGTGGGCAGGAAATAATTTACTCTCCCATAAAAAAGGGAGGAGCTTTTGCGGACTATGCTTAGTTTGCAGATACAATGTCTGTAGCGTCGGGCGTTGACCGACGAAAAAAAAAAGAATAAGCTTTAATTTTATCCTCTAGATCTTTAACATAACAGGTACAAAAGAGTATATACTTTTTACATAAAAACAAATAATTGAGAGAGAACAAATGAATACAAAAGTTAGTGAAAACATATATTGGGTTGGAAGTGTCGACTACAACGTCAGAGACTTTCATGGATATAGAACAGAACGTGGTTCAACATACAACGCATACTTGATTCTAGATAAAAAAAATGTGCTGGTTGACACAGTTAAAGCTCCTTTTGCAAGTGAGCTAATCAGCAACATTGAAAAACATATTTCAACAGATAAAATTGATTATGTAATATGCAATCATGCTGAACCAGACCATTCAGGATCACTGCCTGTTGTTATGGCAAAGTGCAAGAATGCAAAAATTATTTGTGATGCTAAGTGCAAAGAGATTTTGGGGCTATATTACGATATAAGCGAATGGAATTTTGAAATAGTCAAAACCGGCGACTCAATCTCAACGGGGGCAAAAACAGTATCATTCATAGAGACACCAATGGTTCATTGGCCGGAATCTATGTTCACTTACGTTCCAGAAGATAAATTACTTTTCTCAATGGATGCATTTGGACAGCACTACGCATCCTCTCTAAGATTTGATTACGAAAACACTTTACAGACAATCATGGATGAAGCAAAAACTTATTATGCAAATATTGTCATGCTTTATGGCAGACAAATTCTTAAAACTTTGGACGTTGCAAAGGAGTTAGACATACAAATCATTGCTCCAAGTCATGGTATTATTTGGACAAAGCACATCCCGGAGATTATTGCAGCTTATGCTGATTGGGCCGTCTGTAAACCAAACAAAAAAGTTTTGATCATGTATTCAACAATGTGGAAAAGCACAGAGAAAATGGCTGTTGCTGTTCGAGATGGAGCCAATGAACTAGGAGTCGATGTTCGCTTCTACAACATTAAAGATATACATAAAACAGTCTTAGCGGATGAAATTCTTGATGCTGCATCAATTGCAATTGGTAGTGCAACTCTAAATCAAGGAGTAATGCCGGAAATGGCATCTGTGCTTACATACATCAAAGGACTAAAACCACAAAACAAATCTGTTATATGTTTTGGTTCATACGGATGGGCTCCTGGAACAAAAGAGCTGACATCTTATGTGGAAGCGATGAAGTTGGAAATTCTTCAACCAGCAATCACATGCAAATATTGCCCGACAGCAGAAGTTTTAGAAAAGTGCCGTGAAGCTGGAAGACAGCTTGCTCAAAAGGCACTGGAAGCGTAGAGATTAGTTAATAGTGGATAGTTATTAGTTTTTAGTTATTAGTTGGAAAGAGTTTAACGCAATGATGCAATGACGCAAAGCGAAGTGGTCATTACGAATGGCTGACATGCTGTCAGCGGAATTAAAGAATGGCAGAGCCATTGTTTATTTTCTAGGGCGTTGCCGCCAATCATGGCTCCACGGGGGCAAGCCCCGAGGTGACCTCCTCCGGCAGAGCGA
>JAQICX010000212.1 GCA_027858345.1 Kiritimatiellia bacterium
ACACCCTTTTTGGCGGGGTCACGGACCCCGACCCTACAGTTGCGGATGCTGCAACCAAAGCTAAAAGGTTGATTGCAAATGGCTTCTGTAGGGTCGGGGTGCTTCACCCCGCCTTTTAAATATAATTTTCAACTTTATCACCCAAAACTGAAAAAACAAGCTCTCATTTGCTGATTTTATTGCTCCAAATGCACGTTCACATCTCCAACCGAAAACTTAAGGACACAATACTTGCTATTTAGGTCAAATGTCTTTTTTTAGGGAAAGCAGAAGAAATAAGCCATTTAAACCTTCATCATTCATCATCATATAGCTCAACTAACTTTCGATATGCACACTCCTCCGGAAGCCACCAGGCATTATCATCAATATTTTCTGCAGACAATTTAAGGCAGTCAGGCTTATCAACATTACGTGTATGATAACATGTACAAAGATTAGTTTTCTGATCCAACAGCTCACAAGATTCACCATATTCTAGCTCATTTGTCTCTTCAATGACATATTTATAACAGCAGCACTTACCGCATCTCTCACAAATATCTTCCCATTGCTCATCTGTAATATCTTTTAGTTTCTTATCCATAAACACATCTTATCTTTATTAAATTTATATTTCGTACATATTAAAAGATATTCCAACTCCTTGCAAGGCTTTTATCCTCATATAACAAAAAAGTATTGCTTGAAAATCAATACGCATTTTGACATAATTTAAAAATAGGTATTTTAAATATCAAACAGGGAATTTCCAATGATACAGGAAATACCCCTCCGTCTCTCCCGCGTCCGCCGTAGCCCAGCGGGCGAAGGTTGATAAAAGAGGGAGGAGTTTTGCGGGCTAGGGTTAGCTTGCAGAATAAGTCCTGTAGCCGAGTCGCCCCGGCTCGGGAAAAGGTTGAATAGGGAGACAACGCCTGTAGCGTCGGGCGTTGACCGACGAAAAAACGTGGGGATAAAGCAAAAAATGCTATATCCCATTGATTTATAACGAAATAGCCCTGAAAAGAGTGCAAACTTTTGACAGAACCCGAAAAAACGAAAGGATAAAACATGAACAAAAAAATCTTTGCAGGACTTGTACTAATCACACTCATATTGCAGACTAGGGGTGAATTCAAAGACCCAATGAAAGACCTTTAATTCTTAATTTTTAATTGACTACGTAGTTCGAATATAGTTTTCAATACTTCGATCATATGTCTTCTCAGCTTCTTTGGAAAAGTAACAAGCAGGTAACTGTTTTTTGTCCTTGTGGTAAGCAACGCATTCACAACACTTTCCCCAACGACCGCAAGATGTATATGTGCATGTACATTTATCAACACAACTCATTTCGACATACTCCTTTCAAACAATGTTTGTCCCAACAAAAAAATAAAAAATGATTATAACGGTCAAACCGTAAAAACCAATATTAAGTAGCATAGGCATATCTGTGAGCAAAACTTTATCAGGACGCTGTGCCTCATTTTTTCTATAAGTAATGTCAAGATATCTAAAAATACCGAACATAACAAATGGAATTGTGAATCCCAAAGCATATGTTCCAAACTTTTCGTATGTTGTTTCAGACAATGTATAAATTGAATAGCATATTATTGTTGCAGAGCTAACAATTGCAACCAATTGGTCTAAAAGCTTAATATCATACTTCTTCATGGAACTTCTAGTTACAGAAGATGCTTCTTCAAGCTCGGACTTCTCTGCTCTTCTCTTGCACAATGCAAGAAATAGTGCCAAAAGAAATGTACACAACAAAAGCCATGGAGACAGCTTTGCTCCAATTACCGTTGCACCGGCAATTGCGCGGATTACAAATCCAAGGGCAATTATCATTATATCAACAAGTGCAACTTTTTTTAGCCATATTGTATAGACAAACTGGATAAAAAGATAAGATGCGGCAACATAAAAGAAAAGTCCCTGCAATGAATGTGCCCAAATCAGACTTGAAGCAACTAAAACCACGGCTGTTATAACCGCCACAGGCAATGGAAGTTCACCAGAGGCAATGGGACGCTTTCTCTTAACTGGATGTTCACGATCAGATTGCCAGTCAACAACATCATTGATTATGTAAACACCACTGGATAACAGACAAAAAACAAGTGCGGCCTGAATTGCTAAAGGTAAAGCTGTTGCCAATGCAATGTTCTGATTTGAGTCCCCTAAAGCAAAAATCATTGCAGCAAAGACAATACCATTTTTTGTCCACTGCCATGGACGCATTGAAAGGATAATGTTCTTAACAATTTTCATTATTTGATTATTAAAGGTTTTCTTCGTAGATTATATTTAAATAGAAGCTGCCATACCTTAAGTATAGCTTCCCTAACAATTGTTTTGTTCATTTTTGAATATCCAGAACGCCTATCTTCAAAAACAATTGGCACCTCTTTTATCTTATAATTATGCATCCATGTAAAGTGATTCATCTCAATCTGAAATGAGTAGCCATTTGACGTGATATTGTCTAAATCAATCTTCTCAAGAAGCTCTCTTCTGAAACACTTATAGCCACCTGTAGGGTCAAATAGAGGCATGCCTGTAATGACTTTTACATAAACAGATGCACCTTTGCTCAACATCAAACGGTTTAATGGCCAATTCATAATTCTAATGCCATCTATATAGCGGGAACCAACCACTAAATCATAATTTTTTATCTCTTCCAAAAACTTTGGCAAGACAGCAGGATCGTGTGAAAAGTCTGCATCCATCTCAAAGATATAATCATATCCTTGTTCGATTGCCCACTTAAATCCTGAAACATAAGCACGTCCAAGTCCTGATTTTCCAGGCTTGTGCAACACATTAATTCTTTGGTCAGCTTCATGCATCTCATCAAGAACATCACCTGTTCCATCTGGTGAATTATCATCAACAAACAACATATTTGCTTCTGGTAAAGACTCCAGAACGGCACTTGCTATATTCTTAACATTTTCTCGTTCATCATAAGTCGGGATTACTACTAGTGTTTTTTCCATTATATACCTAAATATTTATTTATACTAAATTTTTCATAAAAGTACCTTAATCCTGCATAAAAATCAATAAAAATAAAATATATTATTGCTTTTTTCCATTCAAAACTATATGTTTATAACAATAAACATATAAAATTATTAACAATCGGCTGATATTAAGACTATCAGCACTAAAAAAGAGGAGTAATCCAATGACAAAAGTAAGAGAAATATACTACTGTTCCATATGCGGAAACCTAATTGAGATTCTTAGCGAAGGTGCTCCAGCACTTGTATGCTGTGATCAACCAATGGAACTTGTTGAAGCAAAAACTGAAGACGCAACAACTGAAAAACATGTACCATATGTTCAAGCTATAGGGAATGACACAAAAGTTACAATCGGAGAAAATGCTGCACATCCAATGACAGATGAACACTTTATTAAGTTCATTGAAATTAGAACAGCCGATAAAGTTGGTAGAGCTGAATTAAAACCAGGTGATGATCCAGAAGCAATATTCCATATCAAAAAAGATGAAATTATCGAAGCATATGAATACTGCAACGTGCACGGACTCTGGAAAGATTAATAACAGTATAGGGTTGACCGTTTAATAAGAGACAGAAACCCGAACATATCACTAACAGCAAAAGGTTATCCTTAGAAGCTTTGGTTTAACTGTTTGATGTTATAAGGACTGGAAAGCGATCCAATATTATTAGAGCATTGAACAAATGAAACGCTGTAAAGTTTTGATTCGAGGACGACGTTGGGCTATAAAAAAATCAAGTAATAGCAAGCCTATTGCCTGTTTTTTTGAAAGATTCAATGGAAGCTGCAGAACAAAGATTTACTGCATTTCATGAGTGAAATGCTCCAGGAAAAACCATAGTTAATAAAGTATACTTGGAGAGATGTATATACTTTTATATGAACAAACATGATTTTAAAACTAGTGCAGACACCGCTTTACAAAACTTTGTTGCAACCGTCAACAAACTACAATCTGAACTGGATTGTCCACAAGAGACCATTGGAGGAGAAACTTTAACCGCTGTTGTTATTTCAGCAGAAAAGAAAAATGAAATAAGAAACTCTGCAGTTGAGCTTGAAGGTCGAAAGTACTGTCTTGTTAATCTTGTCCTTGATTACGAAACTGCTGTGGCTGTATCAAACCAGATTGGTGGCATACTTGCCATTATCGATTCAGAATCCGAACAAACATTTATTGCAGAAACACTTTTAGGCTGTGACGAATACAGCTCTGCGTGGATAGGTGAAAGAATCGGAAATAACAACGCATTGGCTCTCAATGGTTCGGGAAAACTTGAAAACACTCTAAAAAAAGAATCACGCTGGTTCATCTGCGAATTAATCTAACAATTCAGCACAATCTTTTAGGGTTTACGTGTCCTTTAGTCCTGCATCATGAAGCTGCATCAAAATCTGATCAAATTCATGTGGATAGGTTGTATAAACATAACATTTTCTGCTCAAGACTGCCGATATCTGCTTTATCAGCTTTGTATCAGCGGGATTCATCACAACCATTAACAACGCCTTATCGCCTAATACATCAAAAGGCAGTACGCCAAACTTAATCATCAAACGAACAGGCAACAGTTTCAAAACACTCTCCTGCAAGTTAAAACTTGATATATTAACAAAAGGGGCATTATAGGTCTGCCCTAAATATGCAATAATACTTTCTATTGTCTTATAGCCCCTACTTTGAATAGCATGTAAAGTTGAAACTGTAATAACAGATTGACTAACTGTCATATCTGTTAAGTCTCGAACAATACTGGAATACTCCTCCTCTGTCAAAAGTTTACTCTGAAAAATTTCCCATGCTAGAGAAATTTCTTTTGAAATATCAAATGGTTTATCAAGATCACGAAAAGCATTATCTGATGGCACATCATAATTTCCAGACTCACTAACTGCAACATCTTCCTCTGGCTTCTGATCAACCATATCTTTCATGCTCTCATAACGATCAAGAAATTCTTTCACATTCTCATCATGATCTCGAAGCTCTGCAAGTTCTTCTTCTATTTCCGCTGCTTCTGAAATCATTTGTTCATCAAGAGCAATATTTCCAAGGCGAACTTTTAATTTTACTGCCTTTGAAATATCGCCAATATCAACATATGCAGCAGCAAGTGCTTGCAAAGATGTCTTATCTTCAGGCATAACATCCAAAATCAACTCAAGCGATGATATCGCAGACCATAATTCATCTTCATTCAATTTTTCGGTTTCATTATCAGACATATTATTTTCCTTACTTGCAGTTCAACTCATAAATTATTTAATGCATAAATACTAACAGATATGCTTTGTAAAAGCAAATCTTTTTTATACACCCTCAAAAACTCCCTCATTTTTTCTGTTAACTATAGCTATGACAACGAGGACGTTGTCGCTCCCAGCATGCAAACAACCGTTGTCTTGGAAAAACGGGAGCGACGATGTCCTCATCGTCATAAAAAATTATTTTTCATATTTATCACCTATTTGGCGATAAAACAATGTGTGTTTTGCTAATTTTATTGATTCAAAAGCATGTTTTTATCTCCAACCGAAAAACCAAGAAAAACTAAAAATCAAACATCCCCTGACTCGCTGACGGAAGTTCAACTCTTTTGTTTCGAATTTGGGCAAGTTTCAAAAACTCTGCTTCATTTAAAATTTTCACATCCAGCTCCTGCGCTTTACTGAACTTTGATCCAGTTGTTTCACCGGCAACAAGATAATCTGTGTTTTGAGATACTGATGATGAAACTTTGCCACCAAGAGCTTCAATTGCCTCTGTAGTTTCACGACGCCCCATAGATTTAAGAGTGCCTGTAAGCACAAAAGTCTTACCCTCAAAAAGAGTTGCATTACCGGAACTATTTTCAATTATGTGCATATTTACACCAGCTTCTTTCAAACGAGCGATCATTTCGATATTTGCACTATTTTGAAAAAAACGCACAATTGACTGAGCAACAGTTTTGCCGATATCTTTAAGACTGCAAAGTTCTTCAACAGATGCAGAAGAAAGATTATCTAATGTCTTAAATTCACTTGCCAAAAGCTTTGCAGATGCTGCACCAACATTTGGAATTCCAAGCGCAAATATCAGGCGATGCAAATCCCTGTGTTTACTAGCCTCTATTCCTTTAAAAAGATTATTTGCAGATACATCACCCATTCTACTATGCTGGCGGACATGAGCCCTATTCAAATAATAAATATCAGCAGGATTCTTGATTAAACCACCTTCAACAGACATGGAATCAACAAGCGCCGGTCCCATTCCATCAATATCCATTGCATTTTTTGAAACAAAATGCTCTATGCATCTTCTAACCTGAGCGGGACAATGAATGTTTTCACAAAACGCGCCAATTATTCCATCGCGACGAACAATTTCAGAACCACACTCTGGACACTTTGTGGGCATAGTGAATGGTACAGAGTATGCTGGTCTTCGATCCAACACAACCCTAACAACAGCAGGAATAACCTCGCCTGCTTTTTCAATAATCACAGTGTCACCAACTCTAATGTCTTTACGCTTAATCTCTTCCTCATTGTGAAGGGTAGCACGGCTAACATTGGAGCCTGCAACATTAACCGTTTCCAGTTCAGCAACCGGAGTCAATGCACCGGTTCTGCCAACTTGAACAGTAATGCCTTTGAGAATAGTCTCTGCCTTCTCAGTATCATACTTATAGGCAATGGCCCAGCGCGGGTTTTTTGCTGTCGAACCAAATAATTTATAAAACTTGTATTCGTTAACCTTTATAACACAGCCGTCAATTGGAAAAGCAAAACTATTTAACTTAGTCTCAATCTTATCCAAAACTAAATTAATATCCGCAACTTCTTGACATGACAACGCATCTTCAGGTGTATTTATGCCTACAGACTTCAGATAGTCAATAAATTGCGCCTGCGAAACAAATTCTATTCCCTCCGATTCTCCAATTCCATAAAATCGAGCGTCAAGAGGACGCTTTGCCACCTTTTGAGGATCTAAAAGCTTTACTGAACCAGCCGCAGCATTTCGTGGATTTGCAAAAATTGTTTCATTCTTCTCTTTCTGCTTTTTATTAAACTCATTAAATTTTTCTGTTGGCATAAACAGTTCACCACGAATTTCAAGAACTTTAGGAGGATTATCGGTTGTCAGTTTTAGGGGAATACTTTGGATTGTTCTTACATTTGCCGTTATGTCATCCCCCTCTATGCCATTACCACGCGTGCCGGCCTGAACCATTACACCATTTTCATAACGTACCGATAAAGAGATGCCATCAATCTTGGGCTCTAAAAAATATGAAAAATCATATTCCTTAGGAAGATTTTTCAACTCTGACTCAAAATATAAGAACCCATTCTTATCTAAAATCTCAAAAAGCTTTTGTAAAACATCATCATAAATTTTGCAGAAACCATTATACCCAATATTGACATCAGCTCTTATCAAGGTCTCAACACCCTCAAATGGTTTATCAAGCTGACTCTCTTTAATATCTTCAAGGTATTTGTCTTTTATAAACTGCTTAATATTTTTATGAGCTTGGACATAAAGCCCTTGTACATATTTTAAAATTTCCTCTTTGTCATATGTGTTTGAAAGACTAAGCATTGGCACACTGTATGTGACAGATGCAAATTCCTTTAGGGGTTCACCTCCCAAACGCTTGGAAGGTGATGTTGGTGAGTCAAACTGTGGATTTGCTTTTTCAAGTTCCACAAGTTCTTTTAGCAGTAGATCATATTCCTTATCACTAATTTCTGGCTGAGCCTTTTGATAATACAGCTCATTATGCTTCTCAATCTGATTGCGTAATTCTAAAATTTTAGTTTTAATGTCGTTCATTGTTTATTCGTTGGTTAGTTGGTTGGACTGTTAGTCAGTTAGACTGAAAAAACTGTAAATAGCAATCCTTGGAAGATCACCTCAGGACCTGCGATATCCGCACACCATCCCCACATAACTCCCATGATTCCAATACTTCCCATCCCTCAATTCGTAATTCTTAATTATTAATTCGTAATTGATTTTCCCCCTGTAGCGACACGGGCGCTGACCTTCCTGGGAACGCTGAGCTCCAGCTCGGCATAATAATAACATGAGCGAAGCCCATTCCACTCCTGTCCTGTCGCGTTGGACTCCATAACAACTGGCAGAAATCTTGTCGCCCTATCTAGTTGTGCTAGTCATGCGTCGTGAGTCATAAGTCATGCGTCAAAAGACAAGTTCCGTTCATCATGTCCGCCGTAGTCTCGCAGAGCGAAGGAGGAAGTATTTTCTCCAACTTGCGCATTTGCGAACTTCCCACTGCTGGCGCAGCGAGCCCTCAATCTTTACCTTAATCTTAATCTGCTGGCGCAGCCAGCTTATTCCGGCATTATCTTATCAACAAACTGTCTAATCTGAGGCTGTTCAAAAACCGGCTTTGACAAATATCTGTAATTCACTATTCCCGCAATTACAATCCATACCGCAACAACAATAACCAACATAATCAAATGCATTGCAAAAGGAATTGGTGCATCTGGAATCAGCGATTCTTTGTGACGAGTGCGATTCTTCTGTGCATGTTCTCTATTAAGAGTAATTTTCTTCTTCTCTTCAACAGATTCAATAACTGCTTCATCTTTTGATTCCACAACTTCAACTGTTTTGTCAACTTTATCAGCAACCTCAGCAATTTTTGTAGAACTCTGTGATTTATCAAAAGTAATTCCAAGATTTTCTCCTGTTTTGATTAGAGAGATTGCATGACTAAAATCTTCCCAATGATAAAATCTATCAGCAGGATCCTTCATTGTCAATTTACCTATCAAAAGTTCCATCTGATGGGTAACCGATGGGTTGGAAAGACTTGGTGGTGGAAGCTGACCTGTTTTGTGCATTTTCAGCACGTCCATTGGATCACATTCACTAAATGGTGCTGTACCTGTAAGCATATAATAGAGAATCATTCCCATTGCATACATGTCTGTCTTATCAGAAGGGGCAAGACAATCAATCTGCTCTGGTGCAAGAAAGTATGGTTGAACAACAATACGTTCTGAATCCAGCTGAATTTTCATCATCTCAGGTTCTGTATTCTTTGTTGTTCCAAGATCAAACAACACAAGCGTTCCATCTTCCTGTATAGCAATCTTGTCCGGTGTGAGTGATTTGTGAGGTAACTTAAGGGTATTCCAGGAGGTAGTCAAACTTTGTGACAACCACGCTGCAATCATAAGAACATCTTCCTGATCAACTATTTTCTGACGATTAACTGTTCTTGTCAGTGTTGGTGCAACAACTGAATATTCCATAGAAGCATAACAAAGATCTCCGTCATCTACAACATCATAAATTTCAGGTAGAAAAGCAAATTTGACTTTTGCCATCTCCCTAGTGTTTTTAATAAACTCTTTTTTGATCTTTGAATCATTGACAAACTTAGCCTTCAAGACTTTTATTACAACAACTAAATCCAGTTGCAGGTTCTTTGCTTCATAAAAATCAAAATAGAAAGTTTCCTGAAGCTGTCCTAAAATGTGATATCCTTTAAATTCCATAATATTTTTTAATAATTATCTTTTGTCTGCCGTTAAAGGCATATCGTTTTTAACAAAAATCCCAGGGCATAAAGGTACCCTGGGAAATTAATTTAGAGCCAACTTTTTTATTCAATCCTACATTGAAAATACTGATATCTTTGTCAATTTCGCTTTTGCGCATGCATCCAAAGTTTTAATCAGATATTTATGAGGAGAATCCATTGTACACTTAATAATAACCGGCATATCCTTACTGATCTTTGCAATCCTTGTGATACGACGTTGCATTGTTCCAAATGGAATCATGGAACCATTCATCCAATATCCATCCACTGAGATCGTAATCTCAATCATATCCTTGAATTCCTCTTTTGGAAGAGCTTTGTCAGGAGCTGGACGGAAAACATCTAGTTGAGCCAAGATATCCTGTTGTTTCAGTGTAACGATAAAGAAGATTAAAAGTTGGAATACAACGTCAATCATTGGCGTCATCTCCAGCTTTGCAGCTTCTCCCTTATTCTTTTTTCTAGCCATAATCTAACTCCTGAAATTAAGATTTATCTTCATTCATAGCGACAAAACTGACTCGCCAAAGACCAGCCTCAGTGCAGATATCCATTACGCTCTTAACATCTGCATGTTTGGTCTCTTTGTCAGCCCTGATAAACACAGGAAATTCACCAAACTTTTTTCTTCTGTTTACAATAATAGACTGCAACTTAGGCAACGTAAATTGTGCGTTTTTTATAGAAATGTGACCCCTCTTATCAACTTCAACTGTAATTGACATTGGATCTTCTTTCTCAATGATAGGCCCATGTTTAGCATATTCCAACTTGATTTCTTCATTTAGTTTTTGATCAATACTAATGGTAACAATGAAGAAAATGATAAGTTGGAATACAACGTCAATCATAGGCGTCATATCTAAGTCGCAACCTGCATTGTTTCTTGCTTTTTTAGACATAAGATGCCTCTCTGTAAAAATTTAATTATTCGTCAACAACTTCTACGTTACGCAAATCTTTAATCAATTCCATTGTTAAAGCTTCCATTCTAAGAACAAGTCTATTAGCATTGTTACGGAAAACATAATAGAAAGCAACACAAGGAACAGCAATCATCAAACCAAATGCAGTTGTGAACAGAGCTTGTGAAATGTTCATAGCCAAAATGCCAACATCTGGATTGCCATCACCCAAGTTTGAGAAAGCCATAATCATACCTTGAACTGTACCAAGCAGACCAAGCATAGGTGCAATGTTACCAACAACTGATAACCAGGTAATCTTCTGCATTAGTTTCTCTGTTTCCAATTCAGCAGCAGTTGAAACTGATTCCTGAATGATGTCAAAACCTTCTTCAACATGTGTGAAACCAGCAGAAATAACATTTGCTAAAGCACCTGGGTTGTCTTCACAGTTCTTTATGGCTGCAAGAACATCACCTTCCTGCATAGATGCAGTAACAGATGTAACCAGCTCACTAGAAATAACACGTTTTGGCCTAACTGTGATTGAACAATCAGCAATAAAGTAAATCGCCGCACCAGCTGCACTAAAAATTGCAAGCCAAAGAATAATACCTATAGCTCCAGAACCAAATACAATTGCCAAAAATCCACCAGAACCCTTGTTTGTTGTTTTTGCCGGATCAACTGCGGAACCATCGTTTGCTACAAATTCACCTGCAGCTGGAGCCGCAGCAACACCATCATCAGCAGCATCTTGTGCAGAAACATTTGGAGCAACAACAGCAAACGACATAATAACTGCTGCAACGGCAAGTGTTCTTACTATATACTTTTTCATTTTATAATTACCTTTCAGTTTATTTTTATATTTATTAAGTTAACTTATTCTTATACACCTGTTTTAGCCTTTTGGGCAAAATCACTTTTCGGATATTCACTAATTAATTTCTGACGCATCTGTTCTGCAAAAGAAGCTTGACCAAGCTGAGTGAAACAATTGATAGCATTGTACATTGCTTCGGCTCTTGCAGCTGGTTGTTTCTTATAAAGAACAATCACTCTTAGATATCCATCAACGAGAGCATCTTTGAATTCATTCTTTTTTGATAACATGTTACCACGCATTACAAGTGCTTTTGCCTGACCATCTCTGTCACTTTTAGCAATTGCTTCATCAAGAGTTTTCCCTAAAATCGCATCACGACCTTCTGCAAGCAATGCTTCCCAGTAATATGGAGCCATATCTCCCGTGTAAGCAGCTGTTGGGTCTATATCGATAATTTTTTTACAGACGGAGAGAGCCTCCTTGGCATTATTTGAATTAATATATGCCTTTGCCAGATAGGTGGCCGCAACTTTATCCCATTGCATCATTGTGTAATCCTGCATGATTTTTGTCAGTGTAGGAATAGCAGCTGCATAACTGCCTGCATTAACCTGTTGTGCAGCTGCTGCCATTCCGGCTGGTGTCTGAACCTTAATGTCTGCAACTGTATTTGGTTGAATTTCTATCGTTGTTGTTCCTGTATTAATTGTGTACTTCTTTGAAGCAGGCAACCATTTGATTTTACCTTGAATAACTGAGTCATCTGTTTTTTTTATGGCACCCGACACCTGACCGTACGATACCCCAGTTGTAATAACCAATGCTGCAATTCCAGCATAAATTCCTGTCTTTTTCATTGTTCATATCTCCTATAGAGTTTATTTTAAAATTATTCTTCTTCGTAATCAACTTCAATCTTAGGCAAAGGCTTTCCTTCTGCAGATAATTTGATCTTAGCAGAGTTCTTTGCACTCCTAATCTCCGACGCATATCTACCGTTAGGGAAGAGTCTAAAGTATTCATCTGCATCCAAATATGCATCTTCATAAAGTTCAGCTTCCATCATCAATGGGAAACTTCTCAAATATGCTTCTTCAATATATGGAGCTGCACCCGGAGAATTTGGATCCGTAAAGGTAATCATCTTATACAGTGCAAGAGCCATGTCTTTATACTTCTTAACTTCTTCAGCACTTCCACCAAATTTTTCTTCAGCTTCGGCACGCTTCAATTGAATTATAGCAACATCCATATCTGACTTAATCTTCAGTTTAGGATCCTTTGCTGCATAAAGACGAACTCGTTTCATTGCCACAACTGCATCTGTGAAATATTGACCTCGAATTTTAGCATCAGGTTCATTTACAGCAAGCTCTAAGTATGACTTCGACAGTAGCAAAGAAGCTTCAACTGTGTATGCATTCGTTGGGTATTTCTCAAACAATTCTGTAAGAACAGCAACTGCCTTGTCATGATTGCCTTGCTTGCTATAAATCTTGGCCTGTCCAAGTAAAGCTTTCTGAATGGTTCCTGGAGAGTCTGTCATTTCAGGAACTTTTGTAAATGCCTCAAGAGCAATGTCATCCTCTTTAGCCTTTGCAAGCTCTTCTCCTGCCATAAGAATCTGACCTGCTGAATAGTTTCCTGTTCCAGCAAACATCTCTTTGAACAGAATAACAGCTTGACGTCTACGACCAAGCTCCAGCAAGTTTATAGCCAAAACAAAGTTTGCATTCTTGGCTTCTTCTGACTCAGGATACATCTCTTTTAGTTTAGTAAGTGCATCCTGTGCACCTTTTGCATCATCAAACAATGTATACAATGTGCCAACTTGACTCAAACAACTTGGACCAAACTCTGATTTAGGATACTCGTCAACCAATTGGTTATATAGTTCAATTGCTTTAAGCTTATATTTTTTGTTAACATCTTCATTGGATGTCTCAATCATTGCAAGACATAAACCTTGATAAAACAGTGCTGCTTCCTTGATCTCAGAATTCAATTTTGCGTCTTCTGGCGTTTTCTGATATTTCTTCAGGTTTGGCTCATCTGACAAAATTTTATATAGTGATACAAACATCTTATAGGAACTACCAAGATTTGCATTACCCCCCATCTTTCTGGTAACATTTGCCAAACGATACATGGCTGTAATGTATTCCTGACCAGGATACTCTTTTGACTCTAGTCCAGCAACATACTCGTCAAGAACTTCTACCTCATTTGTGTAGTCTTCTTTTTCATCATATATGGTTGCAATCTTATTCATAGCAGCATTCCAGATTGGAGTGCCCGTATAATTTTCACGAATAGCTTCAAAATATGGCAAAGCTCCGGCTGGATCTTCTGCTTCCAGTTTCTTATCACCAAAACTGTAATATACAGAAGGAGCTCTTACATGATTTGTGTAATAATTAAAGAACAAATCATATGTTGCAGCTTCTTGAGCAAGCATCTTTCTGCTATTATAATCTTGTGCCATCTTTAAAATGGTATCGCCGGCCTTCATATTATATTCAGGATAAGCGTAATAACATTCTGCAATCTGATTAAGCATTGCCTCTGTCATCAGCTCTTCATCTTCCATGTAATAGCAGTCAAGAAGATTAACTAATGCATTCAATGATTGCTCACCCTCCGGGAAAAGATTTAGAACATTCTCATACTCTTTGGCAGCTTCTTTAAATCTATTCTGCTTATAAAGCGTATTTGCACCTGCAAACTGAGCAATCTTAACTTTTTCCATCTGTTCTGGTGTAACATTCTTTTTGATATTTGCACCAAAATCATCAATCAATATGTTCTCAACAACCTCAGCTTTCTCTCCAGATTCAGGAGCCCATGCTGTGTTGGGATAACCAACAAAAACATTAATGAAATGAACTAGAGCACCTGGAGACCTTTTTCCATCTTCTTTTTTCTTGCCAGCAAGAAGATTAATAACTTCTGCTTTATCGTAATCAGGCTGTTTCATCAACTTCTGAGCTTGCTTTAACATGATGTCTCCCATCATATAACGACATTCAGCAAGAGGACTCAAACGAGTCATATCAACACCTGTCTCTTCGGTCTGCTCTTTAAGAATTTGATCAATCTGCTTTAATTGAGGCTTATATTCTGAAACAAGATCCATTGCTCCATCATAGTCTCCCTGCATCATTTTTACATGTGCAAGATAAACAATACCCTTACCAAACCATAAATCCTGTTTCCAAAGCAACTCTTCTGTAACTTCATTCAACTGTTTGATATAATCAGCCTTCTTAGTTTTGTCTGTAGTATCTTCTGCCAACTCCACAAGCAACTCACCCTTTTCTCCATAAATTTGACGAATAACATAATCAGGAAGATCAGCTTTAAGCATAATATTATATGCCTCAAGTGCCCCTGGCTTATCGCCTGCAATAATGAGCATTCTTGCATATCTATATGCTGAGTCAGAGTAAAACTTGTTCAACTCAGATGGTGGCCCTTTAGGATATTGCTTGAAAAAGGCCAGGTATAAACCTTTCGCCTCAGGATACTTACCCCAAGCATAATATGCATCAGCCAATGCAAGTTTCATTGCCCAAGTTTCTGCGCTGTTTTGATTTGGCTCCTTGGCAATAATTGCCTTAACCTCTTCAAACTTGCCTGTCGAAAGCTTCTGTTCCAACTCAAGAACTTTCACCTGCAGTGCAGCTTCAGGATATTTATTTTTAATCTTTTCCAGCACTATCGCAGAATACTGCTGGAGTCTTAACTCATTAAGCCCCTTAATATACATAATCTCTTGACGTAACTCAGGGTCCATTTCCCCACCAGGCTCTTGACCTTGTGCGAAAACACCACCTGTCCCAACACAGGCAAGCACTACCCAAGATAAGAGTATGCCGTAAAATGTCTTGTTTTTCTTATTTTTCATAACTACAGAGTATACTCAACAATACACTTTTTGTCAACATTTATAGCTTTTTTTTATACAGTTTTTCCCTAATATCACACCAGCTATCACTTTTTACATTTTTTTCTTAATTTGTTAGATTATTTCTTGCAATCTAAATTAAAATATTATATCTTTTAAGAAAATGGGGGTTATCATGAAGAACATATACATTGGAATTGTAGCCGCACTACTAATGTTATCTGCGGGATGCGACGAAGGATCTGACAGCAACGATAATAAAGACGTGGACCTGGCTGGAAATTGGCGATATCAAATAAGCTGGAGAAACAGCACCGCAACAACAAGAGTTGAAACTGGCGATGATGGTCAAATCACAAATGAAAGTGACAACACATCGGGTGACTTAGCACTAAAGCTTTATTTCACAACTTCAAAATATGAAGGTGGTTCTATAAATGGATACGTTATGGCATCAAAAAGTTTTGGAACTCTTGAGCCTTACAATTACAAATATAATATCAGTTTTGCAAACCAGATAGGTCTTCCTCCACTAGGTATATACTTTGTAACACTAGTACTCTTGGAGAACACCGGCTCAGGTGCTTATATTAAAGATTACAGAACTTTTGATAACACTATTGTAATTTATAATGTACCATATTACACATACAGCTATTACTACTACTATTACTAATATTCAACATTAAATTTCATTCATTCCGAATTTGCTAGTTCGTTGGGTAGTTGATTAGTTGGCTTGCAGTTAGGTGACGTAGTCACCACATTGTTTTAAGTCCTATATCTCCCGTTCTTCACGATGAGACGTATGAGACCAATGGGACGGATATTGCGACTGCATCGTCTAATCATAACATGAGCAACCTGTCGCAAAGGCATGTCTGCCATCTTGTCGCGCCGTAGTCTCGCAGAGCGAAGGCGGAAGCCCTGAAAGGCGAAGGCGGAAGCCGCATTGAACGCCGACCTCTTCTGTAGCCGCGTCGCCCCGGCGCGGGATACTACTGGGAACGCCGAGCTCCAGCTCGGCATCATTCAACATTGGATGTTGATCGTTGAATATTCCATGCTTCGCTACGCTATGCAGGACCCAGTGGACGTTCTCCACTATAATAAACTCCTGTTGTACCCTGCGAAGAATTACGAAGCACATTCCACGTCTCCGCAAGAGAAGCTTATCACTTAGAATGTATTACTTATCACTACTGGCTGCGCCAGTAATCGTAATCTCTTTCCCCTTAGCAATAATCTTCTTCTCATTATGCAACTCTCTAATCGCTCGACCTAACGCAGGTCGTGTGACACCAAACTGCTCAGCAAGCTTCTCCTGTGACAAAGGTAAGCGTATAACTTTTGAACCGTTCTTACGACTAATACTGGAAACATAAAACATAAACTTCTCTTTGATTGTTTTGAATGTGAAAAAATTAAGTTTTTGTGAAAGGAATTGTGCCTTAGATGAAACAATATATAGATAATTGCCAAGAGCTTTTCCATTATTCTGAAGAAGTTTCACAAACTCCTTTTTTGAAAAACAGATTGTCTCTACATCCTCATTAGCTGTTATATTTATTGGATAAAAATTGTTTACTCCAAACATAAACGCAGGTGCAATAAGTTCACCCTCTGTTAAATCATCAATTTTAACCACCTTACCTGATTGACCAAACATTTCCCCCCTAACACTACCTTTCACAATGAGATGTATCTCAGACATCCTTGTTCCTGCATAAACAGAATCTCACCTTTGTTATATTTATGATGTGTCCAATCAATACTTTTTAGCAGCTTCTCAATTGTCTCACAAGGAATTCCCTTGAAAAGATCTGAATTTTTCACATTTTTATGCATTTCACCCTTTTTTGTAACAAATGTTACAGCTATTAATCCCAAAAGTCAATATATTTGCACCAGTTACAAGAAAATGTAGGAGATAGTAGACGGTTAGTAGGTTAGACCGTTAGACGGATAAAAAACTGCAAATGGCAACAGGCAAATTATTGTATCACCTCGGGGCTTGCCCCCGTGGAGTTATGATTGGTTTGGAAAATAAAAGAGCAACGCTCTTTACCTGCTGTGAGCAGTGTCTTAACTTAACACTTAGCACGTACCACTTAATACGTAGTGCGCAGCACGTAAACAAAGGAAAAACAAAATGAAAAGAGAAGTTGTAAAAATAGATGAAGAACTATGTAATGGTTGCGGAAACTGCATACCAAACTGCCACGAAGGTGCATTACAAATCATTGATGGCAAAGCTAGACTCGTAAGTGACCTGCTATGTGACGGTTTAGGTGCATGCATTGGACACTGCCCTTTGGATGCAATATCCATTGAAACACGTGAAGCTGAACCATATAATGAAACAAAAGTTATGGAACAGATGATTGACATGGGAAAAAACACAGTAATAGCTCACTTAAAACACCTGAAAGAGCATAAGGAATTTGACCTGCTTAAAGAAGGAGTAACATTCCTAAAAGTCAATGAAAAAGATTTGTCATTTAGCCTTGGAGAAGTAATCCAAGAAGTTCATAATGATCTTAAAAATACAGGTTGTGCCGGTGGTTGCCCTGGAAGTGCTGCAAAAAGCTTGCAACCCAAAAATGAAACATCTGCAGATAACCCAATGGTCTCAGGACAATCTGAACTTAGACAGTGGCCTGTGCAGATGCACTTGATTAATCCACAAGCTGGATATTTCAAGAACTCTGATCTGCTGATTGCTGCAGACTGCGTTGGCTTTGCAATGGGTAACTTCCATCAGGAATACCTAAAAGGAAAAACATTGGCAATTGCTTGCCCAAAACTTGACTCATCATTGGATATCTATGTTGAAAAACTGGTTCAACTAATCGATGTTGCCAAAGTTAACACTCTAACAGTAATGATCATGCAGGTGCCATGCTGCGGAGGTTTACTGCAGTTAGTTAAAAAGGCTGTTGCAAAAGCCGATAGAAAAGTACCACTAAAATCCATAATGATATCACTTGAAGGTGAAATCCTCAGCGAAGAATGGGTCTGAAAATAAGATTAAGATTGAGGTTAAGGTTAAGACTGGCGAACGAGGGGGTCAACCCCTATTTGCTAGCCATGCGTCATGCATCGAAAGGCAACCCGTCCGCCGTCTTGTCCGCCGACCTCTGTAGCGTCGGGCGCCTGTGTCCGGCATAGCCCTATTGGCAAAGACTGATGACCGACTGTCCTGTCGCACCGGAGGAACGTAGGTGGAAACCGACCCCCCTGCTTTGCGACTCATGCATCGGGCGTCTGGCGTCATGAGTCGTGAGTCACGCAGGTGACTTGTTTTGGCAAAAATGGCTTTCCAAAATTCAAAGAAAAAAAATAATGCAACCTAAAAATCAAGGATATAGGCCCTTAGGTTTTCGGTTGAAGATAAAAACATGCTTTTGAACCAATAGAATTAGCAAAAAGCACATTGTTTTATCACCCACTGGGTGATGAAGTTAAAAATTATATTTAAAAGGCGGGGTGAAGCACCCCTACCCTACAGAAGCCATTTGCAATCAACCTTTTAGCTTTGGTTGCAGTATTAGCACCTGTAGGGTCGGGGTCCGTGACCCCGCCGAAAAGGGCATTCAACCGAAAAATTAAGGTATAGGCTAAAATAACGTTATAACTATTGACAAAAACAGAAAAAATGATAATATATAGCCAACAATTATTTTAGAGGTCCACAGTTTTATAAGAATTTTAGGAAAAACACACTGTCAAAAGAGAGGACGAATAAACTTTCTGAACAAAAACAGGTGAAAGCATGAATTACAAAACAACAATCATATCAGCTCTTTTAGGAGCACTAGCGACACTACATCTTGCAGCGGAAGATAACAATCTACGTGCAACATTAGGCGTGAATGGACAAGGTAGAACTGTTGAAATTAAAGTCAACGGATCTAAGATTACCAACATTAAAGGTGGTGGTGCCGAGGCTGTGCAGCTATATCATAAAAATCACCCATGGGGAGACGATTTTTCTGATGCACTAAAACACTTATTATGTTTGAAAGAAGGCGAAAACTCCATTGATGTTACATATTCTCAAAAGGATGGCGATGAAGTAGAAAATCTTGAAGTTTATATCATTGCCTCTGGATATTCTAAGCCGCTTCTTTCAGGTACAAAGAAAAAAGATGAAGTTGAAGGAAAAATGAGTGGAAAATTTGTCTTACATTCTAAAGAACCTGACGACTTCAAAACCGAAAAGCTAAAATAAAAGATTTGCTGCTGGCGTCTCGCCTACGCTCGACAGGTCGCCAGCTTTGGTTGCGGCTCGACCGCCCTAAGCCTTTCGTGGTAAAATTCTTTTTGTCTTTATCCGTGAAAATCAGTGTTAATCCGTGGCTAATTTTCTTAATTCGCCCGACGCAAAAAGTCCTTAACCAACTCGGCACTCTTCATCGCAAACCCCGGAACACTCGCAATCTCTTCAACACTAGCCTTCTTAAGCTTAGTCACCGACCCAAAATGTTTAAGAAGCAACTCCTTCCTCTTCTCACCAATACCTTCAATATCATCCAATACAGAATTTTTAATCTGTTTTTCTCTCAACGTCCTGTGATATGTAATTGCAAAACGATGTGCCTCATCACGAAGACGCTGAAGAACCTTCAAAGCATTAGCATTTGTATCAAAAACATGAGGAGGAAGTTTGGGATTAAAGTATACTTCTTCGTATCTCTTTGCCAAACTGATAACAGGAATACTCAAGCCAAGTTCCTTAATCTTTGAGATTGCAGAGCCAAGCTGTGTAATACCTCCATCAATCATTATTAGGTCAGGCATCTTTCCTCCCTCCTCTTTCAGACGAGAATATCTTCTATATACAGCCTCGCCAATCATTGCCGGGTCATCAATTCCCTCAATTGTTTTGATTCTAAAACGCCTATATCTGTTTTTAGCAGGCAATCCATCAATACTTACAACCATACTCGCAACTGCAAATATACCCATAATATTTGATATATCAAACCCTTCAATCACCAATGGTCTTGTCGGAAGGTTCAACTCAGTCTGCAATTCAGCAAGCCCTTCAAGTGCATCTGACTTTTTCATATTTGGATCAGCAACAATACGCCCTCGCTGCTTGATGACTCTTTTCAAGTGCAGATATGTGTCACGAATTGCTGCAGCGCGCTCATAATCCTTGCTCTCTGAAAACACTTGCATCTCATCCCAAAGCTCTTTCATAACAGCCGGCCTTTCTCCTCTAAGAAACGCACATGCTTCTTCAAAAAGATCACGATACTCCTGAATAGAAACTTTGTTGATGCATGGAGCTGAACAGTGACGAATTATATCATTCATACAATGCTTGTAAGTGTTTTCATCTGGTTCTGCCGGAGAACAACGCCTTATACCAAACCTCTTTTCAAGAAAATCGCGGGTGGCTTTTGCAGCAGGACTGGATATAAATGGACCAAAATATTCAGCTCCATCATTCTTTCGAATCCTTGCAAGTGAAAGTATGGGATATTTTTTCTGCCTCTCCGCTTTTATCAATATAAATCGCTTGTCATCTTTAAAATCAACATTATACTTAGGCTTATACTCCTTAATAAGACGACTCTCCGTCAAAAGTGCTTCTGCCTCACTCTTGAGAACAATATAATCTAAATCATAAATCGTATTGATAAGACTTCTTAGCTTGGGTGGGGCCTTGTGAAATGAAGCTTGCCGAAAATATGACTGCACCCGTTTGCGCAAAGACTTTGCTTTACCAACATAAATAATCTTCCCTTTCCTATCACGCATGATGTAACATCCAGGCTTGTCAGGAATATCAAGAAGTTTCTTTTTTACTTTGTCAGATACATTCATATTTGAAGTTCGCAAGTTCGTAAGTTCGTAAGTTCGCAAGGGAAAAGCTCAAGTTAGCAAACTCACAGATTCAAGAATAATGCGAGAGGGTAAGAGTTGTTAAGTTCGCAAATTTTATTTTTTTTGTTTACTACTTTTAGAAATTGAAACGAATATTGCAACAAACTCATCTGTTTCTTTTACAAGAAAATCACACTGTTTTCTTTGTTCAGGGTTTAAAACCCATGTTTCAGATATCAGTTTCATCCAATATTGCGTCTCAGAAGCTTCCTTTTCTACAAGACCAATTTTATGAACAAAGTCTTTTTTTGATTCGGCTCTATTAGCTTCTCTGTAATTAGATCCTATCGATGTACCAGAACGCAATACTTGATTTGAGCTGACAGAATCAATAACATTATAATCCACTGATTTAAGAAATTTAATAAGCTCGATAGCATACTTCAGTGTCCTATCTTCCAAAGCTTTCTTAAACTCTACATTATTCACTGTTCGTTTCCTTCCAACTTGCACATTTTCGTACTTACGCACTTGTACGGCTGGCTTCGCCTGCTCTTCCAACTTGCGCATTTACGAACTTACGCACTTACGCACTCTCGCATTTTACTTACGAACTTGCGCACTTACGCACTTACGAACTTCCCTAAAGTCTTCCTCGATACGGAAGCTTCATCTTATAAATTCGAGCAGTATCATTAATCTGATTCATCAAATCCAAACTAGGTTTCTTGGCATAATCCCCCATAAGACTATACACTTTTTGCTTTGCCCAATCAGACTCAATGGTCTTATCATCACTGACACTGCCAGATGCAAAAGGTATATTAAAAACCATATCGCATGATTTATCAATGGACTCCCCTATTGCCTGAAAAACCAATCTTTCCTTATCAACAGGATATCTACCATAAATAACAAGTTCGCGGTCCAAATATAAATTCTCTGTCTGATTAGGATAAACCTCAATGCCGGAGTCTTTTGAGAACATAAGTTTTATATCTGTCAAGACAGGATTCTTCACCTCATCCAACAAATTTTGAATCTCTATAGGAATATCCCAACGCCCCCTAGTAACAATCTCTGCATCACCCCTATTGCAATAAGCCAACTGCTCCAAAAGATAGGTGTTTGCAAGCTTTATTGTACCAAGTGTGAAAACAGAAATTCTACCTTCATTCAATCTGCTGAACTGCCCGATAATTGCCGTACTTGCTGTCATTCCTGTTGTGGAATAACCATCTGATATAACCAAAACAATAACTGGACGCCCCGGAAGTCTTGGCATATCAACAAGACTCTTCATCGATCCATAAATGTCAGTATTGCCATCCGCCTTCATCTTCATAACAAAATCTTGTGCCGCTTCCACATTTGCAGGAGTAGCTTCTTTCCACTCCCCAAAACACATCTCTTCATTAGTTCTGAAACTTGCAACGTTAATTCTGTTATCCTCTGAAACATTCTCAAGCCAATTTGTGATTGCCTGCCTGCAGAAATATAGTTTCTGCTCAGTCATACTGGCAGAACAGTCCTGAACAATTAAAATATCACTTGGAAGTTTGGGTAAAATTTCCGGATTAGCCCTGTTAATCTGCAATTTAAAATATTTATAATCATCCGAATTCGAACCATATGTCTGCATATTGACTTTCAGTAAATCCTCCAAAGGTTTTAGCTCTGTGATTTCCTGCTGAGTCTCCTTATAAAGATTTTCAGCCTTCTGATCAATAAGATTCTCACTTTTAAGCTCTTCAACATTGCTTTCAACAACAACAGCCGCACCAACTGGTTCAGGGGCAACAAGATTTATTGTTCCAGGCTTTGCCGCAATAAAAAACTCATCAGACTCCTCGCCACTAAAAGCAGATGCAAGCTCATCTTGAGAAATTGACATTGTCAAATCCGGCACCATCTCAACTCTGGTAACATCTGGAATATCCATACGCTCAAGAGTCAGCAGCTCTGTGGTCGCTTTTGCTTCTTCTATTTCCAAAATTTCCTGTCGTGCATTCCATGGCTTTGGTTTTTCCAACTCCTCTGGAGCAACAATCTTAGTGTCCTTCAAATCATTTGCATTCAGTAAAGACGGAATAAGTTCAGAATCTTCTGACTCAAACTTCAATTTACTGATACCACTAGCAATACCTGCACCAGTTGCTTCAAGATCAGCTTCCAGCAAAAGTTCCTGTTCAACTTCAACAGGTTGTGTCAGCTCTTTATGTTCCACAATAGCAGCTGTATATTGCTTCTTTAGAAACTTCTTTGCATCATCAAGCTTAGAACTTGCAAAAGGAATATCTCCAAGATAATGAAACAAAACACCATGCAGAACTATTGACAAAACAACTGCCACAACAGCAAAAATCACATTCTTTGCAGTTCCACCACTATCTTCATGATCAATAAAATGTCTTTCAAAATATCCCATAATTTTTAACCTTTTATCTTAATCTTTACCTCAATCTTAACCTGCGAGCAACGCGAGCTCTTGGCGGATCACCTCGGGGCTTGCCCCCCGTGGAGTCATGATTAGAGGGCTGAAAGCCCGACATAACACAGCCTAGGGCAGCGCCCTAGGATACAAAACAATGGCAAAGCCATTCCTTAATTCCGCTGACGACAGTCAGCTCTTAATCTTTACCTTAACCTTAATCTTAAAAACTATGTACCAACAACCCAGATCTCAACTTTGGTTCAAACCATGTACTCTTCGGAGGCATAATACAACCCGCATCCGCAATTGCCATCATCTGGTCAACTGAGACCTCATACATTGAGAACGCAACCGCCCATTCGCCAGAATCAACTCGCTTCTCAAGCTCTTTTGTGCCTCTTATACCACCAATAAAATCAACACGCTTAGTTGTTCTTAAATCACCAATCTCAAGAATTGGATTCAAAAGGTTTGTTGCCAGATAACTAACATCAAGAGCCTCAACCGGATCGTCCTCAGGCGCATCACTCCATGAAAGCCCATACCATTTGCCTGCAAGATACATACTCATTGAATTAGCACATTCAGGATTAGCAGACGCACCTTCAACAACATGAAAAAAATCTTTAACCTTACCCAAAAACTCATCTTCAGAAAGACCATTCAAATCCTTAACAACTCGGTTATATGGAAGAATCTTCAACTGATTAGCAGGAAAAACAACCGCTTCATACCAGTTATATTCCTCATCACCTGTATGATTTGGATTGTTCGCCTTTGCTTGAGCTCCAGCTCTTGCAGCTGCAGCAGATCTATGGTGACCATCGGCAACATAAAAAACAGGAACAGCTTCAAACAGAGAAACCAATTCAGCAGTATCTTCAACTTTCCATACAGTATGCCCAATGCCATCAGCTGCAACAAAATCAAACAACGGTTCAGACTTCTCAATCTCTGCAACTACCGCATCAATAAAATCATTCTCCTTATATGTCAGAAAAACTGGTCCTGTATTTGCCTTAATAGTCTCAACATGCCTTGTTCTGTCATCTTCTTTATCCTGACGAGTCTTCTCATGACGAAGAATCAAATCATTCTCATAATCTTCAACATTGCAGCATGTAACAATACCTCTCTGCTCATGATCACCCATCTTCTGCTTATAAACATAAAGACATGGACTACTCTCTCGAACAAGAAACTCATCTGCAACAAACTGTCTGAAATTCTCGCCAAGCTTATTATATACCGCATCAGAGTACATATCTGTTCCAGCAGGCAAATCAATCTCAGGACGAACAATGTGCAGAAAACTCTTTGGATTCCCCTTAGACAGTTCAATAGCTTCCTCAGTATTCAAAACATCATATGGAACTGATGCAACATCCTTTTCGGTACCTTTTTGTGGGCGCAATGCCTCAAATGGCTTAATTCTCATTAAATTCCTCTTTCTTCATAAAATATCAATATTAAAAAATAACAGAAAAAACACATCTTGTCCAACATGTTTTCCTTATATCAACCAAAAACAACAAAAACGAAGCAGTTGGGTAGTTAGATGGTTGGTTCGTTAGATAGTTTCCCGCCTTGCGGGACTAGCAAGGCTAGGAAGTTGTTCGCTTTTCGGCATTCGTTGCTCGTTGCCCTTTTGTAGCCTTCTAGTCCGCCAAAGATCCTCCCGGGAACGCCGAGCTTGAAGGAAAAACTTGGCATAATCATAACATGAGCGTAGACAGCCTGTGCCTCAGCGAGAAACTTATCACTTAACACGTATCACTTAGCACCGCTGGCTCCGCCAGCATCGGAGGTCACCTCGCATGCGAGGTGGGAGGGGTATTTCCTTCATCATTCGACGTTGAACGTTCGATGTTCGCTACCCATTTAATTCTTGGTTGCGGTTCAGCTGCCCTAAGCTATTTCAGTTGCATTTTCGGCAGTAACAGAATCTAATGCTGGAGAATTATAAATATTTCAGAATAAAAAAAGAATAAGAAAACAACAATTTGGTGACTTAAGGTGCTTCCTAACAAAATCCTTTAGACACACAAATTGGGACGGTCTCATAAAATTAGTAAATTACGCCTAAACATGCAAACACACTACAAGGTAAAAACAATTACCGTTGTTATACATCTGCCCTTGCTTTGGTGTCTTCTAAACTGAAAAGCCCAATCACCCTGTCTTCCACGGGAAGCAGTTCTGGCAAGTCGTTCTCTGGGCTATCCAAGTAGAAGTAGGCGCAGCTTGACCAGTCGTCTTTTCGCTCAAACAAGCCGCACCCGTTGTCCGCCACTGCCTTCTCCATGTCGACGGACGTGCCATCAATGGATATCAGACTTTGTCCAGCATCTCGCATCTGCCTGATACCGTCCGGATTCCAGCAACCGATCTGGTGCATGGTGACACGGATATCCTGCTGGAAATAGATTGGGTCGGGAATGTGATAGCGGTAGAAGGCAAACTGATAGTTCTCGTGGTCGGCTAGGTGGCAACCCTGATAGAGATGGGCGTATTGACCCTGTCCCCAAGCAGTACCTATGTAGTCTTCAGTACCCGTACCGCAGAGTGTCGGGAGGCTCTCGTCGCCATCCAGGTAAATTTTGCATTCGCCTTCACCCCACCAACTCTTAAAATAGGTGGCCGTATCGGCGATGACGCCCACGTTAACGCCTAGAAAACGGCCACGCCCATACACCTTTGGCAGAAACTCGTAGTCCCGTTTGAGGGTTGTGGGGCGTTCCCGCCGCCAATGAGCGTGCAAATAGAGGCTCTGGTCGTCATGAGCGTCTCCAATGGTGTAGTTGACATCGTAAAAGAACATCTGCAGGTCGGTATCGGTTTCGTTGGTGACGACGATCTTCATGCCGGTACGAAAGGGCATGGGCACGCAGCAATTGAAGCTACGCCCTTCAGGATTGGAGAAGAGAGCGGACTGAAAGGTGCAACTGCGACCCAGCCCTTGTCCAAAGAAGTCCCCGAGAGGAGCACTCACTGCCGGACGGTCGGCACCATCCCAGTACATATCCAGACGCAAACCGCGCAGCATTAGCGGTGAACGATTGTTGATTGTCATCCAAATCCGCCGGATCGTGCCGCTAGTACCCTCAGCGTGGGCCAACACCTTAGCCTCGCCAGCCTTCAGCGGGAAGCACGCGACCCCCTTACGCCCATTCATTGCCTGGCCTGCTGCCCCTTTTTCACCGTCATAATTCTCAGGACTTGCCCAGCGCGTATGTAATCCCTCCTGCATAAAGAAGAGCTCTGTTTCATTTTTCATTGTAAGTATCCTTTCGTGTTTCGTTTACAGTGATTGTCTTGCTTGTATCCCCGGAACTTTCGACCAATGACCAATTATTCGATGAGGTTCCCCAGATTGGCTGGACGGCCAAAATGTTGGTCGGGCCGACATTCGCATACAAAAGGTTATCCACGCCCAGATCAGCGGTAGTAGCACCCGAGATCCCGGGATGACCGTACATATAGCGAAGCTTCAAGGTTCCGGCAGGCATGGATGCCGGAGAGAGCCGGACGCTGGTGGCGCTGTTCAGGGTTGCCGAAGTGATAGGAATGGTCGTGGCGAAGTTATCGGCCGACAGCGTGAAACCGCTGATGTTGGCTGCCGGATTTTTCAGGCTGAGTGCGGTTCCCGCATATAAGCTCACTTGAACAATGAGATCCGAGCCTGACCGGTTAAAGCTAGTGATCTCACCGACGCTCGGGTCGGCGTAATTCTGCTTATCGCGCAGGTATCCCGCCGCATTACCCCAGCGCGGCCCCATCAAGTACCAAGCAGAGTCGGTTGGGTGAACACCGTCGGCGGTCAGGTGATCATAGGAACCGCCGGCATCCTGCCCGACCAGCGGGTTGTCTTGCAGCCACCGCCGACAGGAGTCTCTCAGGATATGGTGAGCCACCGCTCCGCCGCCACTGCCACTATACATGACCGGCAATGGTGCGAGCAGTAACTTCCAGGTTCCAGACCCGAAATCGGCATCCAACTTCGTTTTGAACAGATTGAGATCGGCATAAAAGTCATCACCGTAGTTCGCGCTCGCCAAGTTGCCTACCCAAGTAATGACATTTGGCTTATTGAGCCCGCCGTTGGCCAAGCAATAGGCCCTGGCGTCTTCATAGCGATCCGAACTAAGTTGGCCATTCCAATAGACAAGCCGGGTCGCGCCCGCCCAAACAACTGTGGTGCCGACGCAGCATTGCGAAGCGTCCGATAAGTTGTTGGCAATCTCGTTCTCGCCCTGTGAGCCACCGCCCATGCCCCCACCACGGAGCAAATTCCACATGCTGGAAGAAAGCGGATTCACATCTCCTTGAATAGAATTGGGATAATTAGACGGATACTTCGCGATGAATCCATTCGGGGCGACAATGTCTATTCTGCTTGCCCCTTGAATCTGCCCCTGAATACTGTCCCCCC
This sequence comes from Kiritimatiellia bacterium, assembly GCA_027858345.1. GTDB lineage: Bacteria > Verrucomicrobiota > Kiritimatiellia > JAQICX01 > JAQICX01 > JAQICX01. Next base: position 27,948 of record JAQICX010000212.1, read on the forward strand.
ACATCACCACGACTTCGCCAACCGCCCAGCGGGACCAAGTACGATTGGGACGACTGCTGTTGCCGTTGGCCGAATTGATGCGTTTGACTTCAATGGTTTTCCAATACCCCTTGGGCACCGAAATCGTCTCTTGAATAGCTGAGCCACCACCGACTGAGCCTGTTTTCAGGGTCTGCCATGCCGTGGAAGTCGCGTGCTCTACATCAATAAAGCGAATTTCAATATCAGCCGTGCCCGTGCCATAATCAAATCCAGTGAACTGGACATTGGCCGAGCCGTTCAGATGCCGGATAATTTGAAAAGGCTGAAAACTGTTGAGTGCCACCACATTAGTCGGCTCTGTGACTTGGGTCGGGGTGTTATTCTCTGCCGTCGCCCCACGTAACATCGGCCCATCCGCAAAAAGAGTCACGCTACCACCTCTCTTCAACTTAACCGTGCTATCACTTCCCTGATTTGTTAATATTAACGGATTAGCCGAATTATCAAGCGAAGCCGTCTCCAATGGAAAATAGACGGTAAGATTCCCGCTTATGCTGGGAACGCTCGACGGCTTGTCGCCGGCCGCCATGAGTGCAATATCCCTATCGCTCACCGCTTTTGTGGCAAAAAACAGGCCTTCAAGATCGGCGTCGTACAAATCAGCCCAGCCGCTGATGTTGGCTAGGCTCCAGCCACACACTGGTGTTTCACCGAAAATGCGGGCTTCACTACATACGAGAACCGGGGCGTGCCCAGCTTCTGCCACCAAATATTCGCTGTTTCCGGCCCGGCGCCGGATGATGTGCAAACGGGGCGTGAATTTGCCAGTAACCCGTCCCGGGTATCCAGCCGGCAAAAGACCCTTAACACCGTTTTTCATGACCACGGTGCTACTGCCAAAAGTGTTTCCGGCAGCATCCGTGCCTCCGACACGAAACCGGCCACTAACCTTGTCGTATATCAAACTGACCGGCCCACTTATAAGCGTGCCGCCATCGCCTTGGAAATTATTATCCCAAATACCAATAGTCCAATCCCCATCGGGAAGAGCCCACCCTCCGCTTATTGCGTAGGTGGTGCGAGCCGTAAATGCATTAATCCCTGGAGACATGCGGACAGAGGCCAACAGGCTAGAGGGAATACATGCAATTAAGATTGCAAATAGAAATAGTAGAGCAGACGGGATTTTAGTTTTCATTAATTTGGTTTCCAGTTTCATGGCAGTTATGGTTTATTTAGGAATCGTGATCTTCTTGATCAAATTCCTTTCTACAAGAGCATTTTTTTAATTTATAGTTTTAAAGTATTGTTTCATTTTTTTGAGCTACACTTATGACATAAAATGGTTCTTCGAAAACTATTGAGAACATTTTCCTTCGTCTCTCTTATCACCGCTACCTTGCCTGTTTGTTAAACACTGGTTTCAATGATTGGTTTTGTCGTGTTAGCTTTAAGAATATCAACCCATTTCTGGTATTCCTCTTTTGTTGCGAAATCTTTTGGCATATCAGACTTGTCCATTCCAATACTTCTGCGTTTTGA
>JAQICX010000243.1 GCA_027858345.1 Kiritimatiellia bacterium
AAGCTCTCTGGTCTAAAATCACTATCATTCTTAACCAAATCCATTTCAACCCACTGGTATTTTGAATATTTTTGTGTATAATCTAACTTGCGAAATGGTATAGGGTAAATTCTAATCCACTCGCCATTTTCTTTGACTCCAGCGGTGCATACCAATTCATCATATTTTGTAGATACTGTCGGGTATGTTTTAACGGTTATTAGAACTTTTGTTTTAGCCATCAGATATGCCTTAATTTATAATTAAACCTCTGCAATTTGGATATTGATTCAGCCAAGTGTTTTCTATGACATTGATTTATATTTGCCTCAAAACAAGTAAGAGCAATACGTTTTTCTTTTTTCAACAAACTCAATATCTCATTCTGTTCTTCACTTGCTTCAACAAGAACCGTCTGCTTATATTCATCAAAAAGTTTGTCGTAATCAGCCTGAGAGTTTAATGCACGTCTTTTGTCGGCATTAATACCCACTTCAGGAATATGTATAAATTTAATACCAACACCATTGCATGCTTTACTCAGTTGCGACTTGCTGAATCCATATTTCATACTGAATGAGTTTTTTCTCACATCACAGAGCAGTTTAATATCGTTCGCTAAGAGCCTATTAATACAGCTTTCTAAAGATATACCTTCATATCCTATTGTAAACAATACGGTCTCACTACCAACTGTTTTTTGTTCTTCTACCTGCTTGAGTTCTTCCTCGCTTAATAATTTTTTTGCAATAGTGCTGTTTATCGCATAGTATGGATATTTGTTATATGTAAATCTTATCAACTCATCTGTGCTTAATGAACCATATTGACTTTTTATATATTCAATGATGGATCTATCTTTTTCCTTGAGAGTGTTCAGGTAATCCTCATCTCCAATATATTTCCAACTTGTTTCGGTTTCTGATACCAAGTTGTATTTCATTAAAGTGCATAAATCAGCATTAGCCTGGAAAGAAAAACAACCATATTTATAAGGCACAAAGTCATATGACTTTTTATTCTGATAGGTCGTCACAAGAAACAGTAGCTTCTGCAAAGTCAGCTTATCCAACTCTCCAGAAAACATCTGCAAAAGTGCCATTAATATTTTTCTACGGTAATACATCATTTTAACTTCAAATTATAATTTAACTTATTTTATCTCTTTATTTAGATTTAGATTATCAACTTATTATTAAAAAATCAATACTAATCATCAATATTACTATCTGATTTAAACCTACGTACTGTCTCTTCCGACATTTCTCTCCAGAACAAAACAACAATTTCTTGTTTCATTAATTTTCAACAACTTACTAATCTGTGACTGATAAAAGGGCTATCAATCAAAACCCAATCAAGAAAAAACTAAAGCCACATCTGTCTGGCAATAAACCACTTAACAATATACAAGCAAGGAAAACAGAGAACAAAGCAAAATTCAATCAAGAAATTTAATCTTTATTAGCACTAATAAATAGATATATTTGGTACTTTCAATTTAGGGGAGAAAAACATAATTTCTTTTCCCTTTCTATTCTGTCCAATTGAATAACTTATATTAAATTCTCTATTTACAACCCCCGAATAAATATCCATAATTTCAGGTACATTGTCATAGCTTACAATCCAGTGACCACTTAATTGGCTAAGAATATCTGCAATTCTTACATGATCATCATGTTTATAAAAGTTTTTGTATAAACAGAATCCTTTTTCATAATATGGAGGGTCTAAATAGATAATAGCATTTTTGAATTCATTTTTATTTTCCTGTAATAACGCAAGTGTATCTTGATTGTAAAGCTCGATTTTATCTTTATATGTAGCTATTCTTTCAATTCTCTTTATAAGATTATTTTTATTAAATCGAGCATCAAGTTTATATTTACTTTTTTGTTCTTTACCACCTATGCAGCCTCCTGTTAAAATACCAGAACGATTACAACGATTTAAGAAAAAAGCAGAAAACCCTCGTTCTAGTTCAGTGTAGTCACATAAATTTTTATAAATATCCTTCTGTTTGTTCCATTCTGAAATTGTTACAGGTGTATCATGCACTTTCTGAATAAATTCATCAGTCTCGGTTATAATACTTTTCCAAAAAGAAAAAATAGCTTGGTCAATATCATTGATATGAATTCTAGAAACATATCCACCAAGCAACAAACCTAGCGCAACACCAGCACCACCTGCATATGGTTCCACATATGGACTATTTAAACAATTGTTTTCTTCAATAACTTTAATTATAAAGTCAAGTATTTTAGCTTTTCCACCAGGGTATCTTAATGGTGACAATCTTTTTAGTTTCATTTTACCACCTTTTGCTCAATAATCGGCAAGCTATTTTTTCTAGCAAGTTTGTTAAAAGTATCTATAAATTCGTTTCTAAAATCTTCAACCTGTTTGTTGTTTGCATTCTTCCAGTAATTGAACATTCTAAATTGTTCTATTGTTTTTTTTTGGTCATGAAACCAATGACTATATCTATGACGTTCTGTAGCATCTCTGCTATACTTTTCTGAATGAGGTCCATTATCAATCAAAAAATATTTTTTTGTCATTCCTTTTTGCTCAAGTCCATCGACGTCCCAAAATTCACAATTAGCATTGTTTAGGTAATCAAACAAGACTTTTTCAGGACGTTGTGTGCCAATTAATGCAATAACGTTATTTTGGCTCACAAATTTGGGGTTATTTTTTTTGACATCTCCGTCTACAACAAATAATACAGTTGAAAAATAAGCAGAATCTTCTTTTAAAAGTTTTGCTAAATCACCACATCCAAAATTTGCATTAACAAATTTTAATTTACCGGAATAGCCAAATATTAGTTTCTTAAAAAACCAACGGGTGTCATCATCTTCACTATAAACTAATATTTTAGATTTATTTTTATCATCTTGTGATAAGGTTAGTGCTAGGTTATTTCTAATGAGCTCAAACGGAGGATTATGATATATTTTTAAGTCAATGTTGGCATTAGAAATGAATATTAATTTATAATCTTGTGAAAATCTAACATTGTTGTCGTATTTATCTGCAATGTATTCTAAAATTGATAAGCTATGAGAGGTAAATATAATCTGTAAATCATCTTGTTTTGCCTCATGAAATAGAAATTTAATTAGTTTTTGCTGAGCAATAGGATGTAAGGTTGCGTCTAATTCATCAATAATCAATAATCCTCCTTCCCAGTTTTCAACTTGAGAATGTAATCTTCTAAAAGATAGTAATGATAATAAAATCTGTCCCAAATTATCTTGCCCTGCAGAGTTACATAAAGCATCATATTTATTGGTACTAATCCCTGTGAAGTTTGATTTGACCTCTTTTGTTTTCATATTAGAAATATCAATAATGTCATCTGGTATCGATAAAATTGTTTTATAATTTTCAGCAAACCATGTCTTTTCTTCTTCAGTTAACTCTAAACTGTCGTTTTCAAGAGTATTACTAGTTTCTCCAAGCGGATATAAGCGACTAAGACCAAGATACATAACAGGTAAGGTGTATTTTGCTGCTGTCCTTTTAGGTTTGCCTTTGTCATCATAAATGATATTTTGTTCTGAATCTCTTTGTTCGCGGTCGGGAATAATTCTAAATCGTTTGCCATTGCTTTGCCATGTTGAACGAAAGGTAGCGTGATCAGAAATTGTATCAAAACTATCAGGCAAACAAAAGTTAACCATACCTTTATGCTCTCCTGTTTTATCAAATCCTGGCGAACCCTTAAAAATCTCAGAGAATTCAGTTCTGTACTGCTTGCCGAATATATTTTCTTGTTTGTATTCAACCATATTACCAAGGATTCCTAATAACGTTGATTTTCCAACTGCATTATGTCCTGCAATTACCGTAATCCGTTTTCCAATTTCAAATTTTACATCCTTAAACAGTCTGAACTTTTCAATATATAAGCTATGTATCATGAGATATCCTTTCCAAAATAGAATTCAATTATTTCGCCAACCATTATAGAACAACTTAAGATATCGTCATTAGAAACAACAATATTGCCATGTGCCATTTTCCCAAGTATACCTTCAAACCTATTAGTTTTGTTCAGCCAGTGCTCCGACAAAGCCAACGAATTAATCTGTGCTTTTGGTGCGTCAATATCACGACATGCTAATTTAATAAAATCTTTATATATAGAATCTGAGCCTGCTAACTCTGTCATAATCTGTCTTGCTGCAACTTCCAACAATAACCTTAAAGACATTCCAACAATCATCAACGTAGAGTTGTCAGAGTCCCCTTTTTTATATATAGAATCAATTGTACAATACAAATCATTAACTCTCCCTGTCTTTAATTTTAGTGTTCGTCCAAAAAGAGTTGCAGTAGACTTTGTTCGCTGTGTCTTTCTTGGAGTGGGCGTCGTTGTTTTATTAGTATTGCATAAGTTTACTTGGTGAGTGGCTTTAGCAGGATTGAATCTTTGAAGTTTAGCAGCTAGTTCTGGGTGATTAGCTATTATTGTTTTTTTTAATTGTCCTCTGTTCTCGCCACGTGTTGATATTTTCTTTTTGTTAACTACTTCAACAATAGTATGTAACAACTCTTGTTCAAATACTTTGTCATAATTTGAAATAACATTCTTGTTTTTATCAACAGAAAAACCAATATCATTCAAGTTTTTTTCAGTTAGAACTTCAGTTTTAACAAACCCCTTGGTCATTTGTGGATTCGAGCTTATTAATCCAGTCTGTTCCTCAAATTTAATAAACAGGCTTGGGGCAAACCCTCTATGATTTAACAAAAAATAATCTCGTTCCAATGCGTTCCAACTGCCATTAGAGCTATGCTTTCGTTCTATATTTGTTAACGCAGTTTCTTTGTCACAAACATTACAAGGTATTTTGGTCAGTTGCTTTAACTCTTTTGGTTCATCATCAAAAAATAGTCCACCCTCAAGTTTTGAATATAATTCTCTGTTTTGTATGTACTTCAAAACGGAAATTCTTCTGTTGCCATCAAAAACAACCATTTCCCCATTGACTCTTACAACCGTTGGCAACTCACTGAAATCATAATGAGAGCCCATTTCTTTAATCAGATCATTTAACATCCACTTCGTATTATCATCATTTACAGCTCTTGAAATAACATCGAAATCGGTTAAATCTGTATCAACTGGATCTCGAGGATTCTCTGTCCACAGACTCAAATCTGATATATTAATTTCTTCTATTTCTTGCTTTCTCATGATTTTAACCTATTGCCTCACAACTCCCCGTTAAATGCTTTTTGTAAGATGCTCTTTTTTAACTCTTCAAGACTATCAAATTTTTGCTGATAAATCAATTCCAATTTTTTGCACTCTGTTCCTAAAGCATCAAGTTCTGTTACTATTCGTTTTTGCTCTAAAAGAGGTGGAAGGGCTATTTTATAGTTGCGCATAGATTTTAATGAAAAGTTTTTTATTGTTGCACCAGTTGATGCTTTAACCATGTTTTCAAAGAAAATAGGGCTTTGTACAAGATACTTGATATACTTTTTTTCAATGTTATCATAAAAATTAATATAACAAGCACTTTTTCCTAGAATAATTGGTTCGTTATTATAAAATGCAACATTGCCTAGTGTTCCATTGATAGAGATAAGAACCGTGTTATTCATTAACTGTTTACAATGTTTTTTGTATTCTATTTCATTTACGCGTTTTGTGTTTTCCTTGATTTCAATTACTCCATCATTAAGATTATTTCCATTAATAAAAAAGTAATTTCCAGAAGAATCATATTTAGGAGTTCCATGCAAACCATCACCAATCTTACTTGATAACTCTTCAAAAGTTTTTTCTTTCCATCCCTTCGATTGGCTCAGGGTATCATCTCCAGTCTCAATTTTGGTGGCTGAGCTTGTCGAAGGGTCAAAGATGCTTTGCAGCTTTGATTGAAATAGTTCTTTGGCATTCTGTAAATTTTTTTCGGTAATATTTCGACTTCGCTCAATAACCGAAAAGGCTTCATCTAAAATAGATACTATGCGTTTTTGCTCAGGGAGTGGGGGAATTATAATATTTTGGGTTGCTAAATATTCAACAGGTATTCTCTTGTGACCAACAGCCCCTGTCATTTTCCTCTTTCCATCTGTTCTAATATAATCCCGTGATAAAAAATGATATATATATTCTGACATCACTTGTTCCGTTGGTCGAAAAACCATGTATTCACTGGAACCAAACCCAACTCCATTTTTTAGATTCTTGGCAATGCCTAATTTCCCATTTTCAAAACAAGGGGTAATCTTTGCAAGTAAAACATCGTTGTTCTCAAAATAAACATAGCCTTTATACACATCACTTAATGTTCTTGTTTGGTGTGCTTTAATATAGTGATTAAAAACTTGTAAGTCTGTCATAGGAAAGAATGACACTAAATCATTATCTTTTAATTTCTTTTTTACTTGTCCTTTCGAGGGCTTTATTTCACAAACATCCCCCAGATTTTTGATTTTCCATCCTTTTGGCAGGCTTGGTACATCGGTTTTTATATTTTCTATATTATTCATTATTCACTTTCTGTCCCAAAATTCTTTAACTTTCTTCTTCAATATTTTGTTCATTCGTTGTTGCAATTACTATGACTGTTTTAAAAGTAATTACCTTTTGTATTGTTAGTTTATCGAATTGTAGAAATGCTCGGAAATCAAAGATTCCTAACACAGTAGTTTTGGTAAGGAAATCTGTTTCCTTACCAAAAAGCTTTTTCCAACATAACTTAAACTGTTGCAACCTTTTACTACTCAAAATCCCGTAACGTGTTTTTTCTGTCCATCTTGCTAGGAGTAACAACTGCTCCCCGGCTATCCACGCTTTGCGGGATAGTCCCGGTATGCGTGACAGAGGGGATTCATTCCTCAATCGCTTGTGTTACAATACCCCTCCCACCTCGCACGCGAGGTGACCTCCCCTAATTTAGGGGAGGAGCTTTGGCGAACTAAATTAGTTTGCCAGAAAACGGTTAAATTGCAACTTCAAAGCTAGCTGGTGAAGAGTTTTTCGGCACCACCCTTGTTCGTAGCAATAGCTGCTTCCCTAAAATAGGGGAGCTGTCACGCAAAGCGTGACTGAGGGGTATTCATTCCTGATTTTCTTTTGAAATTATCTTTCATTTTCAACTGCCCGATTTTTTCGGACACTTCACTACCTTCATCTTTCAGTTTCTTTTTTAAATCACTCCAATATTTCCTTGGGCGTGAATTTTCTGCTAAAATTGCTACAACATCAACAATTGAAAAATACCAAATTTCTTTTTCTTCATCCCAAAGAGTTCTTACCTTTTGCTTTTGAAATAACTGAATTTTGTTTTCTTTACTCATATTACCTCCTCGTTAAGTTGGGTTTCGATCATATTTCTTAGTTCTTCTTTGTTTGGCAGATAGAGTTGGTATTTATTGACAAAAAGCTGTGACGAAACATTGTGCATTGCATATTGAATAAGTAGTTCGTCCTTTTCTTTTGCCAAAACAATTCCTATTGGTGGATTATCACCTTCAGTATTTTCTTCGTTTTCAAAATAGCCCAAATACATATTCATTTGACCAACATCTTCATAGCCAGCCTCTTCCCGCTTTAAATCAATTAGCACAAAGCACTTTAAGATTCGATGATAAAACACCAAGTCCACGGCATGTATTCTGTTCCCAATTGGAACACGATATTGTCTGGCAATAAATGCAAAGCCTTTACCTAACTCAAGTAAGAAATCTTTCAGATGATCAATTATTCTATCTTCTAGTTCTTTTTCTGTATATTGGTGCTTTTCTGGTATTTTTAAAAAATCTAGAATATAGGGTTCTCGTATAATATCTTCAGGCTTTTGAATAACAGCCCCTTTTTGTGACAACTCTAAAATACCTTTCTTATCTTTTGATGCCGCCAATCGGAGATATAAAGAGGACTTTTTCTGTCGAATCAGTTCTGTTGTACTCCACTTTTCATTAATAGTTTGGTTCAGATAAAACCCTCGTTCTAGATCATCAGAAATTTTCAAAAGTTCAACAAAATGAGTCCAACTCAAAAGGTGCGGAAGCTCCGCACCTTTTGGAAAAACAAGATAAAACTGTCTCATACGCTTGACATTACTAAGACTAAAACCTTTGCCATGTTGCATTTTTAAGTCTTTAGATAGCCTGTTTAATAATCCCTTTCCATATTCAGCCCGCTCTTTGCCTTGTTGTTCAAACTCAACAATATATTTGCCAATTCGCCAATAAGTGCCAACCATTTGTGAATTCACTGCTGCAATAGCTTCTGATTGTCCAGCAGTATATATTTCCGAAATAGTTGATACTAAATTATTGTAACTTTCCAGATTACTTTGTGTTCTATTGACCATATCACTCATAACATCCCCCATCTTCGACTTAGCTCAAAAGGTGCGGAAGTTCTGATAACAGCAGACAGCATAGAAACACCTTGTTCTGTAAATGCATAAGGTTTGGCTCCACCAAAATACTTTGAAGATGGTATCACAGATTGTGATACCATGGACTCAATATCTGCATTATTCAACTCAAACATAAAATCTGAAGGAAAGCGTTCAGTGTTACGTTTAACTGCCTGTTTCAAGGTTCGAGTTTCTGTCTGATAGAAATCAGCAAGGTCTCTATCCAACATTACCGCAACGCCTCTAATATAATAAATTCTATCACCTACAGTGTTGACTGATAGTTCTTTACCCAAGTAGACCTCTGTTACTATAGCCCTGTTTTCTTCTATAATTCTATCTGCCCAGACCCTAAATTGCTCTCTTTGATCTGAGTTCATTTTATATCCCACAGAATTGATAACATCGAGGTTGTAATACTTAACATTGTATTTTTTTCCATCTGCGGCAGTTGTTCGGAATTTCCGAACAGCTGAAGCCTCGTCTAAGTCTTCAGATTTAAAAACATTGTTAATATGTTCACTAATATTAGCTTTACTGCTTTCAAATAAAGTTACAATCTGAGATTGTGTAAGCCAGACAGTCCCTTCCTCTAGTCTTACCTCTATTTTAATGGAATTATCATCTTGTATGCTATATAGTTCTGTTTTATTTTTCATCTTCGACTCCGCTCAGATACCGTCGGTAGTATTTATAATTAGTTTTGTTTTTACATTCCGCAAGTTTATTCAAATCTTTGTCCATTCCATCTATTAAAGCTTCTTTCTTCTTCCTACTCCATCCTTGCACCTGTTTTTCCCGGTAGAAAGCATCATCTATTCTTTGAAATTCTTCGCAATACACTAACTTTACAGGAAGACGACTCTTTGTATGCCTAGCACCATTTCCTTCTTGATGCTGTGCAATCCTTAGTTCAAGATTATTAGTACTTCCTGTGTAATAGCTGCCATCAGCACATTCTAATATATACATCCAACCTTTTTTCATCTTCGACTCCGCTCAGATACCGGTTTTCGACTCCGCTCAGACACCAGTGGTAGTTGAGCGTAGTCGAAACTCATAGCATCTCCGCAATTGAGTTTAGAATCTCTGCACTCTCTGCATCAAGTTTTTTCATCGCTTCAAGAATTTTTTGAGGCGACCTCAGCGGAGCTTCTTCCGGAGCATTTGGATTTTTAACAGAAAGATCGACTTCGGCAAGCTCAGTCACCTGACTTCGGCTATGCTCAACCACCTGATTTCGGCTACGCTCAGTCACCTGACTTCGGCTACGCTCAACCACTATCTTTGTATCAATATTCCATGAATTTGGTGTTTCAGGTCCCCCGGTAGCTGAGTTTACCGAAGCTTGCAGTTCGACAAATTCTTCAAGGTCTTTTTCGCTTAGCGGATTCGTCTTGCCAAGGTTTCTGTCCAAATTTAATTGGTAGAACCATGTCTTTTTAGTTGGTTTTCCTTTTTCAAAGAAGAGAACAACAGTTTTCACTCCTGCACCGGTAAATGTTCCGCCGGGCAGATCTAAGACAGTGTGAAGATTGCATGAAGAAAGCAGTTCTTTTCGTAAGGCAACAGATGCGTTATCTGTATTGCTTAAAAATGTATTTTTGATGACCACACCAGCTCTGCCACCAGCCTTTAGCATCTTAATGAAATGCTGCAGAAATAGCGATGCGGTTTCGCCAGTTCTGATTGGGAAATTCTGCTGAACTTCAGCTCTTTCCTTACCCCCAAACGGTGGATTGGCCAAAATAATGTTGTAACGGTCTTTTTCCTGAATATCAAAAATATTTTCAGCAAGTGTATTGGTATGGACAATGTTTGGTGCCTCAATTCCATGAAGAATCATATTCATGGTGCCAATGATATATGCCATGGCTTTCTTTTCTTTTCCATAAAAAGTTTTTTTCTGCAGAGTCTCGGTGTCAGCAGTAGATAATCCTTTTGAGGTGGCGGTGGCTGAGCCTGTCGAAGCCGAGCTTGTCGAAGTCAGATAGTCAAATGCTTCAACCAAAAAGCCTGCGGAACCCACTGCACCATCATAAATTGTATCGCCAATTTTTGGATCAACAACTTTGACAATGGTTCTGATGAGGGGACGTGGTGTATAATATTCGCCACCATTACGTCCGGCATTACCCATGTTTTTAATTTTTGATTCATAGAGATGACTCATCTCATGTTTTTCTTTATGGGTTCTGAAACGTAGTTCATCAATCAGATTTACAACTTCTCTTAAATTGTATCCGCTCTGGACTCGATTTTTCAACTCACTGAAAATTTCACCAATTTTATATTCAATGGTGTCTGGATGTTCTGCACTAGTTTTGAAAAGCTTAAGGTAGGGGAATAGTTTGATGTTCACAAACTCTACCAGATCATCACCTGTCAGAGCGTTGTTGTCCACTTCGACAAGCTCAGTGAACGTTCCATCTTTATTTGTGCGAGTACTTTTAAGTTTGGGAGCAGCCCATGTTGACCATTGGAATTCGGGAGAGATTATTTGTTCATACTCTTTGCCTGTGAGTTCGGCAGCTGTGGCTTTATCCTTTTCAAGGTCGTCAAGATATTTCAGAAACAGAATCCATGATGTCTGTTCAACATAATCCAGTTCACTACCGCAACCTGCATCTTTATGCAATATATCATCAATATTTTTGAAAGTCTGTTCAAACATCATAATTTAAAATCCCTTTAATTTTTCGTTTAATTCATTTTTTTCTTTGAAGTTTGGAAAGCCATTCTTTCAAATAGTTTATAGTTTATAGTAAATAGTAAATAGTTCTCTACGAGGTTAGGAAGTCGCTTCGCTCTATTATGATTTATGCCAGCTTTGCTGGTCCCGCAAAGCGGGATGCAATGCGCAAAGCGTAATTTATAGCTAAGTCATTTATCCTAAGTCAATTGTAGTTTTTTTATCGCTATTGTCATCCCAAATGCAAAAATCAAACACATCTCCAGAATCGAAAACTAAAAAATCTTAGTCTTTGAAAATTCTGTTAAAAATGGAAACCTTAGTTGAAAACGTTTTGATTATATATCTTTGGACTACTTTACGCAATAATAAAACCGTCCTTTTTTGGCTGAATGCCAGTTTAGGTGGGGGATCAGTCTTCGGTGAGCCATTCTTCGCTTAAGAGCTACGCAGTACACAGCTAATCGATTTAAAAGATTAAAAGTTTTAGAACGTTACTTTCACCCTCAGCATTGCTCGCGCACCGTGCATTTAATGTTGTAGGAGTACAAAGTTTTGTTGACCCCGTTTTTTCTACTCTTGCCCTTGCCCTGTCGGCACTATTTGGCTTCCTTTGTGTCTTGCCTATCCCGTCGCGTGTAGAACCGCAGAGACTCCGCGAAGCCGTCGAACCCTGGGAAGAGCGTGGCCTCGTGGATGTTCATATCGTGTAAGTCCATTAGTAACTTGAAGCGTTCCTCCTTGGGTAAGATGCACTTAATAATCCAGTGACTCCGTAACTTCGAACTATTGTGTAAATCCGAATCATAGGGCTCAGCGTTTGACGGGACGTTCAGGTTGTGAAGTCCCTCGGCCTCGACCATTCTCTCAATATTCTCCTCGATTGTTCGTGTGGTGTCGCAGGGGAATAGGAACAGGCCTTGCTGCGATTCCTGTCGCTCATTAGAGTGCGTCGGTACTATTGGGAACGCCAACGCGCCTTCTGCCTTTCTAGTGAGAAACTCATTGGCCTTGGTGTGCATTGCGCTATGGAAATCGAGTGCCTGGAAGGCAGGATCGATATCGAGACCAAAACGTGTAGTAGCTGATTCCCTGAACTGCTTCCAGTTGAAGGCCCAGATCGCAAAGTCTCCCTCGCCCTCGCATGCAGCGAAGAAGGCGGCAACAGGAAATGAAAACGTGCAATCGAGAAGCCGCGTCGGAGCACCGTGGTGTTGCATGAGCGCGAGCCATTCGAGTGGATCGTTGTCTGCCGGGGAGTGTGTCAGGTAGTTATGAGCATACCCGCAGAATTTTCTCAGCATCCAGCGCTCCGTATGATCCCAATCCCATGAAGAGCCGTGGTCAACTCCGATATTTCGCTCCAGCGACGATGTTAGGGACCAACTGTCGCAAGACTGTCCGCGGTAGAACCAGTTATCCAGGCTGCGGCCAAAGCTGAACAGGTCATTCCAAGAGTGAAACCTAATCGCTGCGAATTTTGTTGTCATGCCTACTCCTTTGGTTGCTTGTGCTGAACTTGTCCATGTCGGACTTTGTGAGCTAACGTAAAGTTCAGTGAGTAATTTTTTTCTGTGTAGCAGAATTAAATTATTTACTGCAACGACTTGTCAGTCAATTTGCGTTTAATTTTTCTGTAGTTGTTTGAACGCTTTGCGTTCTTGTATATGACCTTGAATTAAAGATCATCCGATTCAATCGGTGCTTGCAGCATCGATTTTTTAAAGCGACTTGATTTTGTAGCTCTTCAGTCGGTTGTTAGCCGATATGTCTTTCCTGTTTTCTTCGTCCCCTTTTCTGTCAACAGGGTGGCGAGTTCGCCGTTGTCGATTCCAGACCAGAGCAGACCACAATCTTGGCACGCCACAAACCTGTTCCCTTGTTTTGTTTTCAGGTCCGAAACGGTGAAGGAGAAGAATCGCAAGCCTTTGGGCCGAAATGCTGGCGTGTCCGTGGTGGTTGTGGTGCCGAGAACCAAACGTTGGCTGTCGCATTCTTCACACCTGTGCTGAACAAGCGCTTCCTGCGGGGTCGGGGACTGCATTTTTTTCACCGTCTCGTCAGTCCCATTGCTCTCAAGGGATTTGCTCAACTTCTTGGGGTCAACATGAGACCAAAGGAATCCACAATCGAGACAGGCGAGGAATTTCTCTTTACCACGAATAGCCAGACTGGGATCAAACAATGTGAAATGCTTTAGCCCGTCCGGCTTGAATCTTGGCGCTTGCGCCTGAGAACTGTGGATCGCCTTTGGGTTGAAGTAACGACCACGCACAACGCGGTCGCTCTTGCATCCTGGACATGTAGTTTCTTTTTTCATCTTTTCGCTAACGTTAGGATGACGGTTTTTCAGAATCCTCTGGTTGGGTATTCTTAGTTTTCGTTCTTGTTATAATGTATTCCACCTTGTTGTTCTTGAAAATGAAGAAGAGTGATAGAGCAAGGATGATGAGTTGGGGCCACATTTTGATGCCGGATAAGCTGTGGTAGACTGATGTCGAGGTGCGGGTAAAGTCGAGAGCCAACGCAGGAATGAGCGAAGCGACTTTTGTAGCAGAGGATACAAAATAATACAGCCCGATGATTCTGATCCAGAATGAAAGCCTGCCATACGCTGGGGTTTCATGCCTGTCTACGGTTTCATTTTGTTCCCCCGAAATTCTCAGCACATTCAGAACCATCTCGGTTTTTATAACAAACACGTAGGATAAGGCGAGATTGATTAGAGGATAGAGACAAGTCAGCAACACGTACAACGTATTGTTGGTGATATAGTCATCCATTCCGGTTGTAACGAAAAACATAGGCAAGTTTGGAAGGAACCGGACAAACAGAATAAAGCAGTACACCCCCAAAATTTTGATGACTACTTCTAAAAGATCACGCTTTGTCATATTTCTAATCCTTTCATATATCTGTAACAATTGTTGTTGAAAAATTAAGTCGATTTTATACTCAATCATCGGTGCTGTCAACCATTGATTTTTTGATGCAAATTTTTCCTAAAAGTTTTTCTCGCTAACAATAAGCATGACCTTCGTTTCAAAATGCGGCGCGGTTTGAAACGTACGAGTCGATGCTCTGGTTGGGTAATATTCTCATTGTCTTGGTAGCGTAAGAGTGTCACCAGCTCTAATATCATTTGTGTCGAGGTTATTCAATTTTTTGATTTCAGAAATGCTAGTCTCTAGCTTCCTAGCTATACCAGAAAGCGTGTCTCCGGGCTGGATAACATAGATGGCTGGTATAGTCTCGGAAGCATGGTCGCCGGAAGGCGCATTATTGTGACCTATGATGCTATCAGAATCACGCGCATCAATCATTCTAACCTTTTTCCCTTGTGGGGAAGAGAGAATGCACCCGACTCGCTGAAGTGTTTCATGGAGAGCATTAGCTGTTGTATCGCTGGGATTGAGCTGAATAGTTCTGCCGTCCTTGAGATGTACGCGAAAGACGTCGTCTGTCTTTTCGATGGAGGCTAGAGGCATTCTCCACTCGGCACAAAACTCCTTAATGATCTCTTCGGGAGTATTCTTCTCTGCGGGTGGTGTGACGGGAGACAAACCCGGCAAAGCAAATGACAATTTAGGTAGAGCGTGGGAGGTAACTGTGCATGTGGGGGATTCGCCGATTGGCCCAATACCATAGGTGCCACAGGATGGACACTCCAGTGAAGAAGCCCCGTCCTTGATGTAACCGGATATCTGATCTTCTGTCACGGATGAGCCGTTTGACAGCTCAAGCTCCAGTGCCGCCATTTCCTTGGCCGCATCAATCATACGGAGGTTGTTTCTGCAAATGAGAGCGTCTGTGTCCTGTTTCTTCTGGCGGAATAGTGATCCTTCTTTATTCTCCAGACGAGCAATTGTCTCTTCCGTAACCGACTGAGAGACCTCTACTATTTCCATCATGACATCCGGCATGACTCGAACGATCTTCTTTCCTGTATCGGTTCGATAGAATCGAATAAGATCATCCAACTCATCGTCCGAGAAGTGTTTGGCGTAGACAGCACTGTAAAGCTTGATTAATTTCTGTTTGTCAAGTTCTTGCCTGAATTCCTGTTTGATTTCTCTGTGTGGGTCGTCGGGATGCTCGCTGATGTCGAAACCAATCTGTACGAATTTGTCGGCTTTGGTTAGAGACATCAATTCACTCACCTTGTCTTGAGATGCACCTTCTTCACGTTGACCACATCCGGCACAAACAAGAAGCATGCAAATTAATAAGATAGTGTGTTTTTTCATTTTTTTATCCAACAATTATTGTACCTGTTCGTAAAATAATGTCTTTCAATAATGTTGTTAATAATCTCAAAGAGCATTTTTTTACTCTTTGATGTTTGAAAATTGTAAAAAGTCTTGATCACAGAGCTCTAGCTCTGCTAGTCCCGCAAAGCGGAATATCACTTCCCACGTAACACTTAATTACTTCTAATTAAAGAAACAATCAAGTAATTCAGCATTTATAATTTATAATTCCAAAGCTTCTAGCTTTGACACAGCTTCGCCACGTTAATTATGCACTTTGTTTAAGTGTAAGTCATTGATATAGTTGTGTTTTTATACTAATATGAGTTTATTATATTACAAATTTCATAAAATTACAATTTTTTTTGTAATAAATAAAATATTCTTGATTTTTCGGATGGACATCCTTTTCGACGGTCAGCGACCGCCGCTACATTATGAAACGTGCAGTTCAACGGTTGATTGCAAAATTCACCACCTGTAGCGTCGGTCGTTGACCGATGAATATGCCGTCATGAAATGTCTAAGCCGAAAAATTGAGGGTCATTTTTGGGTGCATAAAGAAATAATTGACAAATAAATGCGAAAAATATATATTAAAATATGATTAGGGGCTTTCTTTACAAGCAGTGGTAAGGTAAAGGGCTGGCTGCGCCAGCAGGAAAAAGGAAGTAGGGGGTCAATTAAAAATTAAAAATTAAGAATTAATAATTGAGGAATGCCTCCGGCGGTGTTTATTATGCCGAACTGGGGCTCGGCGTTCCCGGGAGTTTTCCCGCGCCGGGGCGACGCGGCTACAGAAGACGCGAAGCGTAGAATGAGCTGGGGCTCGGCGTTCCCAGAGTCACCCCTCCGTCTCGCGTTGCTCGCCACCTCCTCCCGCAGAGCGGGACTATCCCGCAAGGCGTGGATAGCCTGGGAGGAGCTTTGGCGGACAGGGCTGCTCGAGGAAAATGTTAAATTGGGCGATGAGGTCTTTAGCCCGCAAGGCGGGGATTTAGTTAACAGGTAGTACGTATCACTTATTACATTTATAAATGTATGCTTTTGTGGAATTAAAAAAATAAAAATAGGGAGTTAAAATGTCAGATGTTGTAGTAGAAATTCAGCAACCAGAGAAAAAACATGGTTGTCTTAAAGCTTTGGGTATTGGTTGTCTTGTTGTTCTAATTTTAGGTGTAGTAGGGGGATTCTTTGCATTTAAGGGAATAAAGGGACTGGTTTTCAATGTGGCCAACAAATATACATCGACAGCAGCAGTTGAGCTTCCGGTTGTTGATGCTTCTGAAGATGAAATTGTTGATACTCTTAATAGGGTAGATGATTTTGTATATGCTATAGACAAGGGTGAAAAGGCAGACAAACTTGTGTTGACCCCCGAAGACATAAACATTCTTATACAGGAGCATGAGGAGTTGTCTGAAATTGCAGATGTCTTATATGTGGATATTAAAGGGGATAAGATTTATGCAGATGTTAGTGCTTCTTTAGATAAACTTGGAAAAGTAACAGATCTCGATGAGAATTTGAAGGGACGCTATTTGAATGGAACTGTTGTTTTTCAGGTCGAAATGGCAGCTGGTCGTCTGGTGCTGTATCTTGATTCTGTAACTGTTGGTGACAAGGTTGTGCCTGAGGCTTTTATGCAGGCTTTGCGTGCTGAAAATCTTGCTAAGGAGGTAAATCAGAATCCTGATGTTGTGGAAGTTCTTGACAAATTGGAGTCGATTAAGGTGAAGGATGGGGAGCTTTTTATCGTGCCGAAGTAAAATCAATTAAGGAAGAGGTTTTAACCACGGAAAACACTGAAGACACGGAAAAGAGAGGGATAGTCAACGAATTTCACGAATTTTTGAAGAATGTGCTGCCATTAGGCCTTGCAGCTGGCTTTGCCAGCAGTGGTAAGTTAGAAGTTAGAAGTGGGCCGTTTCTCTGCGAGGCTTGGACTCCAATATCACTGCAAAACCTATGGCAACACAAGTTTAAATCGCTTTTAAAAATAGGGAACCAAAACTCCTAATCGGCTAGCTTTTCTATTCCCGTAAGGCAGGATTGAGGTTGAGAGCCGAGCAGGAGCTCGGCGTTCCCAGAGGTACCCCTCCCACCTCGCAGGCGAGGTGACCTCCTCCCGCAGAGCGGGACTATCCCGCAAGGCGTGGATAGCCGGGGAGGAGTTTTGGCGGACTTTGCGGGGACGAAAATATAATAGAGAAACAACGTGTCAGTCCTGCCTGTGTCCTGCATAGTCGCAGACGACGCATGGAAAGGGCGAAACATATTAGCATAGGGCGAAACCCTATGAGGTTAAGATATAAAAACCGCGCCGGGGCGACGCGGCTACAGAGGTCGGCGGTCACCGCCCGCCGCTACAGAAGAACCGCGCCGGGGCGACGCGGCTACAGAAGACGCGAAGCGTGGAATGAGCTGGAGGTCGGTGTTTTCTGGGGGCGAAAAGCGATTATTTGCTGGTTTTTTATCTTTTGTTGACAATTATAAATAAAAAATATATATTTCTCAAAGAATCGTTTCTTTATTGTAGAAACGACAATGTAATTTAGGGTTTCCTGTTTGATGCAGAAGTAGGTTTTATGGATTGAACAGGAAGCTGTAGTGTAAAGTGTAAACTCTTGGTGACTCATCTAGTAGGGGTTGCTTAATAAAGGAAGGAACTGTAATATGCTGGGATTAGAAGGCAATTCAATATTTTTGGCCTATATCTTATCAATCATTTCAGCACTTGGATGCCTGATTTATGGTATCATCAACTGGAATAAGGGTGGGGATAACGAACCTC
Source organism: Kiritimatiellia bacterium (assembly GCA_027858345.1). Lineage (GTDB taxonomy): Bacteria > Verrucomicrobiota > Kiritimatiellia > JAQICX01 > JAQICX01 > JAQICX01. The sequence goes on from JAQICX010000243.1 coordinate 18,118, forward strand.
AAGAGATGGGTGAAGAGAAAAAATGGGAATCTGACGAAGAAAAGGTTTCAGAAACATTATAAAGGAGTAAAAAATGTTTAATATTCTGGCAGTAGTAATATATATTTCTATTTTATCATACTTTGCTTATTTGGGTTTTAAAGGTACCAAGACTGCAAAGGATTATCTTGTTGGTGGTGGACAGATTCATCCATTCATCATGGCTCTTTCATATGGAGCAGCGTTTATAAGTACATCAGCCATTGTTGGTTTTGGTGGTGCAGCGGCATTCTTCGGAATGAGTCTTCTCTGGTTGACATTCCTGACAATATTTGTTGGTGTATTCATTGCATTTGTTGTTTATGGCAAGCGAACAAGAAAGATTGGTCACAATCTAAGTGCTCATACGTTTCCTGAATTTTTGGCAAAACGTTATAAATGTCCTGCAATGCAGAAATTTGCAGCGGTTGTAATATTTCTGTTCATGCCTATTTATGCAGCAGCAGTTATGATTGGTGCCGCTAAATTTCTTGAAATCAGTTTGAGCATTCCTTATGTTACAGCACTATTTTTTACATCAATAATTGTTGCAATATACGTATTTTTTGGTGGTTTAAAGGGTGTTATGTATGCAGATGCTTTCCAAGGTGGTCTGATGTTTGTTGGCATGTTGTTTCTGATTATCTTTGTATATGTAAAGCTTGGGGGAGTTGTTCCTGCTCATACAGCACTTAGTGAACTACTTACAAAGCCGGAAGTTGCCGGTCAGTTGAAAATGTGTAAAATGCCACCAGTATTTAATGGTTGGGCAAGTATGCCTGGATTTCTTTCAATTAACTGGATGGTTGTTGTTACATCACTTGTGATGGGTGTTGGTATTGGTGTTTTGGCACAACCACAGCTAGCAGTGAAATTTATGACAGTTAAGAGTAACAGAGAGTTGAACAGAGCTGTTCCAATTGGTGGCGTTTTCATTCTTATGATGACAGGTGTTGCCTTTACAGTGGGTGCTTTGTCAAACGTATTCTTCTTTAATGACACAGGTAAGATTGCAGCAGTTGCTGCTGGTGGTATTGATAAAATCATCCCGTTATTTCTAAATACATATCTACCTGAGTGGTTTGTTGCTCTATTCATGATTGTTCTTATTGCAGCTGGTATGTCAACTTTGAGTTCTCAGTTCCATGCAATTGCTACAGCATTCGGACACGATTTGTTATACTCAGAAAAACAATCACAAGAAAAACAAGTTCTGATCACTAGAATTGGTGTTCTTATTGCATTTGTCTTAACATTTGTTCTTGCTTTCTACCTGCCCAAAATTTGGGATGGTGCAATTGCAAGAGGTACAGCAATCTTCTTTGGACTTTGTGCTGCATCATTCCTTCCAATGTATACAGCCGCTCTATATTCAAAGAAAATAAAGAGAAAAGCTGCACTAGGTGGAATGCTTACAGGGTTTGTTGTTAGTTTGTTCTGGATGATCTTCGTCCATTTCAAAACAGCTACTGCACTTGGAATTTGTAGTGCAATGCTTAACAAGCCATTCCTGTTTAAAGGAACAAAAATGCCGTTTGTAGATCCAATTGTTATTGCTCTTTCAGCATCAATAATTGTTACAGTCATCCTTACTCTTGTTTTCAAGAAGGATATTGATGATGAGCATATTGAAAAGACTTTTGAGGGAGTATGAGAATAATGGTTAATTGTTAATGGTAAATGGTTGAGGAAAGGAGACGGAAGTAGGGGATCAATTAAAAATTAAGAATTAATAATTGTGGAATGCCTCCGGCGGTGTTTATTATGCCGAGCTGGAGCTCGGCGTTCCCAGAGGTACCCCTCCCACCTCGCAGGCGAGGTGACCTCCTCCCGCAGAGCGGGACTATCCCGCCAGGCGTGGATAGCTGAAGCCCGTTGGTCTTCAACTTTTGTTCTATTGCTTATTTCTGTAGAAAAAGCAATAGTGCCAAAAGTTTATGGAACAATGCATGTTAGCAATTCTTGTAGGTACTTTAAGGCAAAAGTTGGCGAGTAGTTTGAGAATAGTATCATCAGTTGATGTATAAAGACTTATGAAATAGACTGTGTAAAAAACGATCATAGAAAACAAGAAGATGAGAGGTTGTAGTACAGATTACCACAGATTTATGTGTTCTAAAGCTATTAATTTATGTATAGGCAACAGTGAAGTTTGGAAGATGGTCTACATGAAAATATTATTTTTTACTGAGATATCTTGTTGTTAGGTTTTATTTATACTGCTTTATTATCATAAAGATCAGAAAGTATAGCTGTTGTTAGCTCAAGGTATTTTCTGTAGTCAGATGGAATTTGCTCAGAAATATTGTATATCTTTAGTCCTTCTTCTGAAGTAATAATGAAAAGTGGTTTAAAAGACGCAATATCACGTATGTCTTGGATGATTTGAAAGTGCTGTGCGGATGTCAAGTTATGTGCATTTTTTTCCATTATATCATTTAACCTTTTGTGTTCTTTTAGTTGTTCTTGAGTATCTATAATAGAGTGAGGCACATAAAGAGGAATTCTATGTGCTGCCGGATCTCGAAATTTGGCAAGATCAACTCCCCATGTTTTTACGTTATTAATAATATTTATTAGGTCAGCATTTAAATCAGCAAGTGATTTCAGAAAATCTTTTCCAAACAAGCTTATTTTCATACGATCGCTACTAGATGTTGTTGATACGGTTTTAATTATATTGAGTTCAAATTGAAGAATCCATGCGAGGTTATCTAATGCTCCGCGAAGATTGAGATAAAATGCGTTTATAAAAAGAGCAGCTTCTGTTGTTTCATAAACGCTGAGTGAGTTTTCTTTTTGTTTTGCACAGTTCGCTGTAAGATAGTCATGGCAACGTCTAATAATATAGTGCCTTTGGGTTAATCCATCTTGTAGATGCTCTTGTGCCTGTTTGTTTGATAAAAATGTTTTAAGTTGATAAAGTAGTTCTTCTGTTTTAAGTTCTAAACGATTCATTTTCATGATTATTGTGTATGGCTTTGTTATTTTATTATTGTACTAGCGAATGATTTGAAAACTAATGGTATTACAACAAATGCCATAATAAGTACTCCAATCACATAAAAAACGAATTCACCAATTGTCATTTTTTGTTTTCTTGCCATGATTTGCTCCATATTTATTTGATTTGAGATAATATATCATTGTGTGCATAAAAATGCAAAACAATATTAATTTGCAAGTTTGGGATCCTCCTTCGCAATCCTTGTCTACGGCGCGACAGGTCGAGACTCGAGCCTGCGAGAGAGGCTCAACCACTCAAGATAAATAATAGGGTGAAGCAATGAACGTAGTGAATGGCCTACATTCGTCCTCGTTCTCATAAAGCGTCTCAACCGAAAAATTAAGGGAAGAACCAAAAGTTGTATTTTTTAATTGATAACGAGGCCGATATTGATTATTATATTGGAAATGTGTAAATATAATGGGAAATCAACTTAAAAAAAGGAAAATTGAATCATGATGACATTTGAGCATAGTCGAATAGGTACAAGTATCGTAGTTACACTTGGTGGACGAATTGATAATCAAACAATACCTGTTTTTGATAACCATATTCAAAGACTTCTAGATGCGGGAGAATCCTCATTCATACTTGATTTCACAGATGTAGAATATTTAAGCAGTGCTGGTCTTAGGGGATTGCTCAAGTTGACAAAAGAGACAAAAGCCAGAGGCGGGAAAACAGTTATTGTTGCTGCAAATCCTAGTATTCAGCATCTATTTAAAATTTCCGGATTTGATAAAATATTTATCATTGCCAAAGACCTTCTTGAAGCTACAGGGATAATGCTTTAAAAAGTGCTAAGTGGGAAGTAGGAAGTGGGAAGGGCTCGCAAAGCTCGCAGGTTAAGATAAAGACTGAGGTTGAGAACTGGAAAGTTTCAAGTTCGTAAATGCGCAAGTCGGAGGAATAGCTGCCGCAGGTATTTATTATGCGTGAGAAAGTTCAACGTTCAATATTGAATGAATACCCCTTCAGCCTTCGCCATTAAGTGCATGGCATTAGCTTTAATCATGGTTTGCTTTAGTCGAGAGTCGTTAGTCCTAAATATCCAGTTCAGCAATTATCCTGCATGGCAAGCCTGATAGAGCTGCAAATTTAATTGGATATGTGTTTGTAGCTAAATGCTTTTTCGGTAGGGTGAAAAGTTAAAGAAAATCATTTTTTTTGGAGTTTGATGAAATATTTTATTGAATGCTGATATTTTTTATGATACAGTTTCGAAAATTAAAAATAATGGAGAAAATAATGCGAAGAATTATGATGTTGTTGTTGATGGTGCTCTTTGGAGTTAATGTATCCGGGGTGGTGGTTTCATCTGAAGTTAGTAATCCTGATACTTCAATTTGGAGTGATTCAGGGGGATCTTTTGCTGTAGATATAAGTGCATCTGATTTTAAAATTGATGCTAAAAACGTTAGAGGTATCTCCGCAAAAGTTAATATTCCCGGCAATGGTTTTGGTGTAGCTACATTTAAGCCAGAGGGAATGAGTGCTTCAGGAAATTTGAAATCAGTTGAAATTCTTTCTAAAATTAACATGACTAAATATGGGGTTTTCCTGAGATTCAATGATGGTAATGGACAAAACGTTGTAGATGGAAATAAACTAAATTCTGTTATAAAGTATAAAGGGATTATTGGGCAATGGCAAAAAACAGAGTTTGTTATCCCGGATGATTGGGTTCAACCAGTTGAGTTTATTGGTATAATGGTATGGAATTGGGAAGCAAAGACTGTAAAAGCTCAACCTGTTGTTGACATTGCAGGCTTGAAATTAAATGTTGATATTGCAGATGATGTTAAGAAAGAAGATCTTCTGAGTGTTTCTTGTGATTCAGGGTTGATGAGAAATGTTTTTACAACCTCAATGCCACCAAAGTATAAATTAATGGTTTCCACATGGGATTCAGAAAATCTTAAGGGCAGTGTAAAGTATACAGTATCTGACTATAGCAGTGGTAAGGTTGTTGATGCCGGGGAGTTTAAGCTTGAAAATAAAAGAGCTCTTTGCCTTGATATTGAGTTGAAGGTAAATAAGTTTGGTGTCTACAACTTTGAAGCCGTTGTCAATGTTGAAGGTATAAAAGAGATAAAAGAGAGTAGTAGATTTGCATATGTCCCAACACCAAATGTTTTGACTGAAAAAGATAAGAAATATTCACCTTATGGCATGGATATTCATAGTGGAATTGATGGTGTCGCATATCAGCAGATTGCTGATCTTGGAGTTGTATGGGCTCGTGATTTTGGTTTTAGTCGTAACTGGATGGTTCGTGCCAGAGGTCAAAACGGCAATTATGAAGGATGGCCTTTTTATAGAAGTAAGCTTCCCAAAATTGATGCAGCAGGTCTTATAATTGCTCCTGTCTTAATGGGAATGATAGGAAATGCTCCAAAAGATGGAACAACAGTTCCAGACAAAGAGTGGGCTAGAGATCTTTCTCATTTCTTGTGGGCATTTCCTAATATTACTTCATGGGAAATTGATAATGAGTGCGATCTGCATGACAAAAGACTTGCTGGTGATTCGGAAATATACAAAGGATATCACAAGAGATTTGGAGAGATTGTAAATACACTTGATGAGAATCTCTGGGCAGTAGAGAATGGGACGGCCGGGGTTCATCCTGATAAATTAAAAATTGCTATAGATGAAGGCGCATTTGATAATATTGATGTTGTAAATGCACATTTTTATTGTGGAACAGCGATTCCAGAGTTAAGTACGAGAAATGCCAATACAGGGCAGGCTGGTGAAGCTCCGTCACTGATGCGAGATACACTGCGCGAATTTTCGAAAGTTGCAGATTCCGATGGCAAAGATCGTCAAGCTTGGATAACCGAATTTGGCTGGGATACACTAGCTGTACATATCGTTACAGAGTATGAACAGGCGGCATATCTTCAGCGAGGCTATTTAATGGGATTAAACGCCGGTTTAGATAAGATGTTCTGGTATTGGAACCTAGATACCAAGGGGATTCCTGGTGGTTTTTTTGATGGTTGTGGTGTGTTTTCCGGAAAAGATGAGCCAAAACCGGCAGCTGTTGCATATTCAGCAATGGCAAAGATGCTTCCTAATCCAAAGCCACTAGGTAGTTTTGATGTGGGAGAAGGAACTCTTGGATACCTTTTTGCGTCTGAAGGCAAATTGGTGGCAGCTGTTTTCAAACTATATGAAGATGGTCCATCAACTATGCAGAAAATCGGTAGTGGTGTTGTCTATGATTATTATGGCAACAAGATTGAAGGTAACAGTTTTAAATTGCAGGTTGCTCCAACCTGGATTGTTGGAATTGATGCAAAAGAGACAATGCTGAAAGGTACAGCTTGCGATATTATATCTTCCAGCTATATTCGTGCATCCGCAGGAGACAAATTTGTTTCAACCATTAAGGTTGATCCATCAAAATATCTCACAAAGAATTCCACAATAAGTGCAGACTTGCCAAATGGCTGGGAGCTTGTTAAGCGGGATGTTGTATCATCTGAAAATAGTGATATGAACTTTAATATTCAGATCAGGATTGCTGCAGACAGTAAAAGAGGTTTTTATGATGTAGTCTTTGCAATGAAAGATGGAGACTATGTTCAGTATTTCCCTATACAAGTTGAAGTTTTAGATGCTGCAAGTATAAAAGTATATCCATTGCAGGGTACATTTGATAACTCTACATTAAAAGTTCAGATAAAGAATAACTCAATGTATGACAAGACCTTTATGTTTAAATCAGAAATACCTTCAAGTTGGAGTGTTGAACCTCAAAATTTGAAGTTGGATATGAAGGCTAAAGAGACTGTTATACAGGAATTTAAGGTTAAGTGGAATGTTGAAGACATTCAAAAGACCAAGGCCATGCTTCAGATTGCTGATGTTGATGGAACAGTATTGGCAGCAGAGGGTATTATCCCTAATCAGTTAATCATTCCCAAGGTTTCAGATATTAAGTTTGATGGCAATTTAAGTGATTGGCCAAAAGGTTCAAAGATTCCATCATGGACACTTGGTTGTATTGGGCAAGATGCAAATGTTGATCTATATGTTGCATATGGTAAGAAGGGCATTTATCTTGCATTTGAAGTTCAAGATGGCTTGAAGGCTCAAGTTATTCCTGAAAGTTTCTGGAATTCAGATGTTCTTGAGGTAATTGTTGATACAAAAGTTGATTCAACAGATCGAAATGAGTATGCTAAGACAGACCATCAATTCTGGATTTGTCCATTAGTTGATAGTAAAAGTGTTTATCTTGGTCGCTGGAAGAGAAACTCTGAAATTGCTGAAACACAATTTGATATAAAATCTGTTGAAGGAGTTTCAATGTTGAGAAAGCCTGGAAGTTACGTGGTTGAGGTTTTGATTCCTGCAGAAGCTATAACCGGATTTAATCCGGATGTAAAAACTCTTGGGTTGAATCTTAATCTTACTATCTCTGGTGAAAAATCAAAACGAGAAGTTTTCTGGATTTATGATAAGCCATCTGGTGTCATTCAGAAACCTGGAAAGATTGGAAGAGTGATAATCAAATAGGGGATCTCTGTAGAGATTTCCTGTTTAATGTGAGTATATAAATAGTTCTGCTATGTATATTTGCCTTAATTTTTCAGTTATTTCACTTTATGAGAACGTTTTTCATGCCGTCACGCAGGTGACCGTTCTCGACCTGTCGAGCCGTAGACAAGGATTGCGAAGGAGTATCTTAAACTTGCAAATTAATATTGTCGTGTAGGAATGGGAACCCACCCCTCCGTTCTCGTTCCTCGAACACCTCCTCACGCAGAGCGGGACTATCCCGCAAGGCGTGGATAGCCGGGGAGGAGCTAATACGTCCTCATCGTCATTAAAAATTGTTTTGCCATTTTATCAGCCACTGTGTCCTCCATCATGTCCGCCGTCTTGTCGCGCCGTAGGCACTGCGAAGGCGGAAGTCCGGAACGGCGAAGGCTGGAAGCACCCCGACCCTACAAAACACCTGCGAATAAACCTTTTAGCTTTGGTTGCAGCATCCGTAACTTGTAGGGTCGGGGTCCTTGACCCCGCCAAAAAGGGTGTTCAACCGAAAAATTGAGGTTTTTTGTCATTTCAGATAAAAACACTTGAAAACATATTAGGTAAGGTATACTATTCATTCAAACGATTAAAAATGTTAAATATTATGTTAGAACAGGTAGATTTTTGTGGTTTAAAAGTAGCACGTCTGAACAATTGATGGACAACATTCGACCATGGTTTGTTTTAGTCGTGAGTCCGGAGTCCAGAGTCCTAACGAGCAAAGCTAAGCGATTGACTTTGCACGACAAACGTGAACAGTGCACTGTTCTCTAAAAAGAAATGAGGAAAAGAAAATGATAGCAGTATTAGCATCGATAACAGTTAAGCTTGATGAAAAAGCTAAATTTATTGAAATTTTCAATGAAAACGTACCAAATGTATTGGCAGAAAAGGGGTGTATTGAGTATGCACCAATGGTTGATGCTCATTCAGGAATTCTTGTTCAGGAAAAAGATGACGCAATGGTTACAGTTGTAGAAAGATGGGAGTCAATTGAAGATCTTAAAGCTCATCTTAAAGCTCCTCATATGGATGCATACAGGGAAAAAGTTGCCGATATCGTTCAGCATGTGACACTAAAAGTTCTGGAAAAAGTATAGCTCGCTACGCGAGCTAGTGATACGTGGGATGTAGGAAGTGGGAAGATGACTAGCTCTGCTAGTCCCGCAAGGCGGGATTAAGGTTAAGATGCTGACATACTGTCAACGGAATTAAGGAATGGCGAAGCCATTGTTTGTTTTTTAGGACGTGCGTTGCCGTCAATCATGGTTCCACGGGGGCAAGCCCCGAGGTGACCTTAAAAGCTAGAACGTCGAATCCACGCTTTGCGGGACTAGCAAAGCTAGCACGTTCACCGTTCAATGATGAATACCCCTCCCACCACTCGACATTTTGCTTTGAGGAGCAAAATGACAGAGTAGTGACCTCCCCTAAAAGCGGGAGGAGTTTTGGCGGACTAGGGCTGGCTTCCGCCTTCGGCACCTCCTCCCGCCGAGTGGGACTATCCCGCGATGCGTGGGTAGCCGGGGAGGAGTTGGTGAGTTGTTTTGTAAACCGTTTAAATTGCAAGTTTTACAACTGCTCCCGCTTTTAGGGGATCTGTCATGCGTGCATGACTGAGGGGTACGCAACAGAAAAATTAATGAGAAAAATTGAGAAAACAGAAAAAAAGACTTGAAATACGAAGCAAAAAGATATATATTCTCGCCTCGTTTTCCAGTGCTCGGGTGGTGGAATGGCAGACACGCTAGCTTGAGGGGCTAGTGGGCGAAAGCCCATGCGGGTTCAAGTCCCGCCCCGAGCACCATAATTACGTAATAAAATACGTAAAACTGTAAATTGCTGGCTTTGCTAGTCCCGCAAGGCGGGAGTAAACGGTAAACGATTGTGTTGCTCCGCGACCTATCATTAAGCTACCCACTTTTTATCTCTTTCTTGTAGCTCTATATAATGAAGACAAGAAACAGACGTAGCTATGATAAATTTCTTTAATCTTTGAGATAGATTCATTTTGATTTTTTGCATCACCCTCAATTATTTTAGATAGAAACTCTTGTGCTTCAATTTTGTATGTTTTGTCACTCATTGTTCAATTTTTCGATAGTTACCACGCTTCGCAAATTCAATAATTCCTTTATCTCTCAAAATTTGTAATTGTTGTCTTATTTTGTCTTTTACGAAGTTGTTATTAGGATATTTTATCTTTAATTCCTTCTCGAATACGTAAACTTCCTCAAGAGAGAAATCAGTTTTATTAATTCTATCAATACACCTCATTACATCTAAAATCCAACCTTTTGAGGAAGGTTTTTTCTCTCTTAAAAAAAGAGTCTTTTCAAAAGCTTCTTTGACAATATTTGGGTTAATGACTTGAGAGTTTTTAACTAAAAAAATTTTGCCTGCATTTGTGATTCTTGAAATATCTATATTGCAACCTATCCACCCCGCTCGTCTGGCAGTTTCGTTGAGAGGAGGTCGCTCAATAATTATATCTTTAGTAAAAAAATGTTTAGGAATAATTAAAAAATTATCAACTGACCACTGTTTAGAATAAGTCAGCAAGAAAAAATTCGGATTGTTATCAGAGTTTATTCTATCTATCATTGTTGAATAAGCACCATCAGTAATCGTGCTTGATAATTTGCCGTTTTTACTTTTTAATTCAAATTCTTCTTTGCAATTATTACAATAAAAGTCGGCAACAGGTTTATTGTTTTCAAAGTCAGTTAAAGTAATTTCACCACAATTTGGACAATAACCATTGTTTTTTACCCAATTTTCTGTTAGTACTCGGGCAATCTGTGATTTGTTTGAATAACCCTCTGCTTTTTTTATGTTAAAAGTTAGCTTCATTATATATTAATTGTATTAAATGTTTGATAGACTCGATTGGTATATATATGGTTTGATGCTACATATTATATGAACTGAAAAATATTTATTAATTCTAAAGCTTATATGAACAAAAAGCAAACAAAAAGTGCGGTTCTAATCGGGGTTTCAACATATTACGTCCAAACATGTAATATGAGTAAATTACAAGAGGAGAAAACAATTATGAATGCTGAATTGTGGAAAGCCTCTGGTGGTATTAATATGCCGAGGTTTTCCCTCGGATCAGGCGTTCCAACGGTGTGACAGACTAACTATCCGACAAACCAACTCTTTGGCTGTTTGCAATGTCATCGTTTGGGGCTAAAGATTATGTTGTTAAGTTTAGTGTAGAGTTATTGTATCTGCAATATTAAGCAAATCTTGTGCATCACCTAATGTTATGTTGCGTACAGCAGATATGAGTATTTTATCTTCAAGGTTTTCGCGTGAAGAGATTTGTGAGATTCAAGGAGCTCAACTAGCCATTTTGGCATATTTCTGCGAAATAGTTTTTCATCCTGTCCGGAGGATGCTATTGTATAGTATCTGTGACTGAATTTGGGATATTGCCTGAAATCTATATCTTCATTATATATCATGCATGCAACCTTGTCAGAAAATGTTTCAGGTCTAATTTTAATATGTCCAATGTTTTTAAGACCATCAGCTAATACATATTGAAATGTTTCAGTCATATAAGAAACAGATACTTATCCTTTTGCCGAAATGGTGCGAGCCTCCCTCTTTACAAAAAATGAAGCATACACACAAGGATTTATTCATGGACTTAATGGTGCCAATAATCATGTAGCATTAAAAACAAAACTAAAATTGCACATCAAATGCGTGATTTTGGATTGCATATGGTCGGAAGAGGTGCTATAAATGTTCTCGCAGGCTGGGCCTCCAAGTTCCAGGCCTAAGCCACCTGTTTGTCCTTTGCAACCTAGTGTGAAACTTGAGTGAGCTCCTAGTGGTGAATGAAATGCATTGTAAAATATTGTCATAAGAATTCCTTTGTTTTTGAAAATAATATTTAAGAAGAATACAATAATTTGTGAGTTTTGCAAAGTATTGTTTTTTTGCAAAACTCAAAAAAAACAAACGACCTAAAGCTTGGCAACTCAGGTTCCTTTTATGTCCTTTGAGTCTTTTATGTCGTTTTACTGGTTAGATTTATTTTGCTTGTTACGAACGTTAATACGTGCATGGCTCATTCGTTCTCGTAAGCCACCTTCGCTCAGAAAATCTTGTTCAAGTTTTCTGATTTGGCAGTCAAGCAGGTAGTTGGTTACCTTGATTAACCCAAGAATTGCATTTGCTCGAATTGCAGGATCTTTGTGTTCAACGGCTGCTTTAAAAGTTTCATAGTCTGCATTTGGGTTCTTTGAAAGTTCACTCAGTCTTTTGGAATAAGGGTGACCTTTTTGCCATTCGATGATATCTTTGGTACGCATGAAATCACGGTAATCTTCAAGGAGTTCTTCTAGGCTTGCTCTTGCTACGTTAGTTAGTTTTAGTTCTGTTTCTTTGGAGGTTCCAGAAGCCATGCTTCCTTCAATGATATTTTGCTTACCTGAGCGAGCCGCTTGCACCATTTGGTCGATTGTTCGGTCATAGCGATTAAAGAAAGTATTGCAGAACTTAACAGTGGCATCATAAACAACTACTGAACGGTGATAGGATTGCAGATCTTGATATCCACCATGAGGAGGTATGAATCCATCAGACATCGTTGTATTTCTTTCTTTTTAAAACGACCTAAAAGACACAAATGACCTAAAAGCTTAGTAATTCAGATCCTTTTTATGTTCTTTAAGTCTTTTTTGTCGTTTATGTTTTTGTGTATAATTTTTTCAGATCATATACTTTTTGTTTGGGAAAAATCAATGTTTTTCCTAAAACAAATTGAAAATTATTGCTTTGAATTGTGAATTTTCGTATGATTGGAAAAGCCAATGTTAAAGCATTTTTTTTTAAAGGAGTACCATGAAGAAGATAGTGACTAGAGCGGATGATTTCGGGTCTTTTAAGACCGCCAATAAGGCAATCATTGATTGTGTTAATAATGGCATTGTTAAGAATGTTTCAATTATGGTTGTGACAGATTATTGGCAGGAAGCTGCTGAAGCTTTTAAGAATCGTAATGATATCTGTCTTGGGTTGCATTTTACAATTAATGCAGAGTGGGATGATATTAACTGGAAACCTGTGAGTTCAGTAGAACAAGTTCCAAGTTTGGTGACAGAAGATGGTTTATTCAGACAAAGTCCTAGCGATCAGAAAGATGCATCTTTAAATGAAATTATGATAGAGTGTAAATCTCAGCTTGAACTTGCGCGTTCAGCTGGTCTTAATATTGAATATCTGGATACACATTGCGGTTTTGAGTGGTTTGGAGAAGGTGAACTTAGAAACCTATTAAATGAGTTTTGTCAAACCGAAGGATTAGTATATAGTGGTATAATTGATTTTGAAAAACTTCCATCTCCAGAGTCAAAGGATGTTGATGGTTATGTTGAAGTTCTTAAGGGGGTAGATAGCGAAAGTATTTATTTATGGATTGGGCATCCGTGTAATCCTGTTGATGAAATTATGAATGTTGTGCATGCTGGTTTAAATCCTGGTGATGTGGCAAAGCAACGTGATCTACAAAGGGATATGTTTCTGAATGAGAAGATTGTTGAAGTCTGTAAAGATTACGGTGTTCAAACAGTAAAATATACCGAACTATCTTTTAATGGTTAGTGCGGGAATAGAATCTGAAGTGATAAGTGGGAAGTAATAGGTAGGAAGTGGGAAGCCAAGATAGGTATAATAACGGTTAATGGCGGAATTCATTTTTTCATATCTCTTTGTTTTAGTCCAGAGTCGAGAGTCTTGAGTCCTAATGAATGAACCCCCTTCGTCTCGCGTTGCTCGCCACCTCCTCCCGCAGAGCGGGACTAGCGAGCTAGCCGGGGAGGAGTTTTTGTAAACAGGGTTTTTATTGATGTGCCAACGGCACGTGTCACGAGAAGCCTAGGGTAATCCCGCCTTGCGGGAGCAACCCTAGGTAATAACAAAGAGCAAAGCTCTTTACCTGCCCACAGCAGTGTCTTGGCTGGCAACTAACTGACAAGGGACGGAACATCGAATACCCAACAAACTAATCACCCAACTATCCAACTAATCCAGCTTTGTCAATTGACAAATCAAAAAAAACTATATTATTTTCAGTTATTAATTGTAATCAATCTTTCTTTTTGCTATAGTTTATTTTTCAGATAAAGACTAGAACATTTTTTTATCTTAAAATGTGCATAACTAAACACTTAACACTTATTACTAAAAATGTGGTACCTTAAATTAAACGAAGACAAAACATACGGCCCGATAACCAAACCAAATCTCATCAAATGGGCATTTGACGGACGTATCCCCCCAAACAGCAAGGTTGCTCAAAACGAGCAATGCTGGTTTCTTGCCGAAACCATGCCTGAACTGGAAATCAACTGGCACATTCAACTGCTAGATGAAACAATTTATGGACCAGTCAACATAAGCTCAATAAAGCCAATGCTTGTTGACAATCTTATTGACTGGAGCTGTGTTGCATACTCAAATTCTTATCCAACAGGTATTATGCTTGGTGAAATACAAAACATGGTAAATTCACCTATACCAAGAATAGCCCATAAAGACAAAAAGATTAAAATACAGTTTGATAATCTAAGAAAGATGAACAGCAATTTTTCAAAATCTTTAGCACAAAAAGACCTTCAGATAAAAGATCTTACTGAACAAATAAATACCCTTAGCAGTCAGGCAGCCGAAACAAACAATACGCAAAGCACACAGAACGAACAACAGCAAAGTGAAAAAACCTCTCTTGAAAAGAAGTGTCAGAAAATTGAGGATGATAACACAAGACTGATTACTAAAAAAGAAACTTTAGTTGCAAAGCTAACTCAGATCGAAACAAGCCTAGACAATGAAAAAGCTCAGGTCAAAGAACTAAGCTTAAAGGCACAAGAAGTTGATAAACAACAAACTTTAATAGAAAATCAGAACACCGACATTCAGCAACTCAACAAAATAATTCAAGAGCACAAGCTAAAACTTGAAGAAGTCGAAAAGCTCCTGCTACAAGAGCAGCAAATCAGCAAAGGAAAAGTTGATGAACTGGAAAAAACAAGGCTATTGCTTAAAAACAACAAAGAACTTATAAATAAAAATGATAGCGAAAAGCAGAAACTGATTGAAGAACTGCAAAAACAGATTGCTCAAGCAAAAGACGATGGGAAAAAGCAGGACGAACTGATTCTGCAAAAAGAAACTCTGATTGACGACAAAGAAAAGGTCGCTCAAGAGCACAAGCTAAAACTTGAAAAAGTTGAAAAGCGCCTGCTGCAAGAGCAGCAAATCAGCAAAGGAAAAGTTGATGAACTGGAAGAAACAAGACTGTTACTTAAAAATAACAAAGACCTTATAAGTAAAAATGATAGCGAAAAAGAGCAACTGATTGAAGAACTGCAAAAACAGATTGCTCAAGCAAAAGACGATGTCAAAAAGCAGGACGAACTGATTCTGCAAAAAGAGACTCTGATTACCGACAAAGAAAAGGTCGCTCAAGAGCACAAACTGCAGCTTGAAGAAGTCGAAAAACTCCTGCTACAAGAGCAGCAAATCAGCAAAGGAAAAGTTGATGAACTGGAAAAAACAAGGCTGTTACTTAAAAATAATAAAGACCTTATAAGTAAAAATGATGCCGAAAAGCAGCAACTAATTGAAGAACTGCAAAAACAGATTGCGGGAGCAAAAGACGATGTCTCAAAAGATTTAGAGCAACACAAAGCAAAGTATAATGATTTAGAACAAGAAAATCTGAAAATAATTGAAGATCAAAACCTTTTAAAACAAAAACAAGCACAGATCCTATCTGACAATCTGAACTTCACCAAAAAAATCGGTGAGATCTGCCATAAACTCAGTTCGACAAACAATAAAAATAGTCTGCTTACAAAAAAAGTTGAACAACTCAGCCAATTATTGAAAGCTGAAAGGCTTAAAACAACACAAAGCAGACATGCAGACAACACCAGCGCCGCAACAGATCCAAAAGTTCAAAGAAACATAAGTTCTCAAAAACTCAGCTCATACCTAGAACCTGAAGAAGAAACAACACAACAAGAAAAACGAGCATGGAAGTTTCCTCTTAAAAAACACTAAAAAGACCCAATATCAAACGGTAGAAAGCGAATGATTACATTCAACATATTTGCATAGAGTGCTATTTTGCAAAGTAAATAAATTTTTAAAAAAGGTAGGAGATGGATACAAGGTTAGCAAGCAGGTGGATGCGACTGGGAGGAGCGCTGTTTGACAGTTTGATTATAATAGCTGTAATGATACCGATATTGATTTTTATAGGATACGGTAAAGACTTCCAAAATCTCACACCAATGACAATGAAGCAAACTACTTATGCAATAGTAGCTGGCTGGATCATTTTTCTATTACTCAACGGCTACTTATTGGCAACATACGGACAAACAATAGGAAAAAGAATTGTCAGAACACGTATTGCGAATCTATATGGTGAAGTTCCACCTTTATCTAGAATTATATTCCTGAGATATCTTCCATTTGGACTGCTTGGTCAAATACCTTTATATGGAAGTATCATTCAATTAGTCAATGTACTCTTTATCTTCAGAAAAGATAGAAGATGCCTGCACGACCACCTTGCAAGAACAATGGTTGTGAACTTCAAAGCTGGATCAAAACTGATAAAAGAATAATTTCACTTTTACAATTTAACAAAAAACAAAATAAAAGTCTGTAGGGTTTACCTTCAAAGTGCTCTGTGTCGGGCGAAGCCCAGCTACTAACAAGATTTATTATATTGTTAATAGCTGGGCGAAGCCTGATCACCCCACCTTTTAAATAAAATTTTCAACTTTATCACCCGTTTGGTGGTAAAAAATGTGTGTTCTGCTAATTTTATAGGCCACTCGCTTCGCTCATTGCTTTATACTATTGTTTATCCTTAGAGCATTGAACAAATGAAACGCTGTAAAGATTTTATTCGAGGACGACGTTGGGCTTAAAAAAAAATCAAGTAATAGCAGGCCTATTGCGTATTTTTTTTAAAGATTCAACGGAAGCCGCAGGACAAAGATTTACTGCGTTTCATTAGTGAAATGCTCTAATGTCAAAAGCCTCTCTCACAAGTTCGAGTCTCGACCTGTCGCGCCGTAGACAAGGATTGCGAAGGCGGATCCCAAATTTGCAAATTAATATTGTCTTGTAGGAATGGAAGCCCACCACTCCGTTCTCGTTCCTCGAACACCTCCTCCCGCAGAGCGGGACTATCCCGCAAGGCGTGTATAGCCGGGGAGGAGCTAATACATCCCCATCGTCAAAAAAAAATATTTTTCGGCGGTCAGCGACCACCGCTACAGTATGAAACTTGCAGTTTAACGGTTAATTGCAAAACTTAGCACCTATAGCGTCGGTCTTTGACCGATGGATATGCCATCATGCAATGACTCAACCGAAAAATTAAGGAACGAATAAATATTTAGAGAAAACATTTGATTTTTTTGTACATAAGCAATATAATCTGCGCGATTTTTAGGACCAACTATTATAATTGCATAATTATGAATATGTTGCAGTATAAATTTTGCCTAAAACAATGTTGAATATACATAGGGCTTACTGTTTAATGCAAGATAAGACGCTTCGCTACTGTCGCAGGCTCCAGTCTCGGCAAGCCGGTTCCTATATTTTTATGCTAAGATGATTTCGCCTTTAGCCCGCTAAAGGTAACTCATTGCAGTGACACTCAAGGCGAAGCTGCAGAGAGGCTTTTGCAACTAAAAATAAAATTGCAAGAGCAATGTAGCGAAGCGAAATGGCCTATAAGATGCGTGATATTGCATTAC
>JAQICX010000206.1 GCA_027858345.1 Kiritimatiellia bacterium
CAGGTAGGCCATTCGCTTTGCTCATTGCTTCAGCCTATTAAGTTTATTATAAGTGGCTAAAGCCTCTCTCGCAAACTCGAGTCACAGTTCTAAGACTACGAAGTAGTCAAACTTTAGTAACCCCGTATGCAATGCGGGGTGCTATAAACAAACCATACAACGACCCTGAAAGGGTCGAATAAAGACAAGTCATCCACAATAATTTACGAAGAGCCCCATTATTCCACTAAAACGATTTTTATGGGGTATTTTCTCGGAAATTGATGATCTATAGTCAGATCGTTGGATCGTAATTCGCTTAAAAGCTTATAGTTCAAAGTACACAGGTTCGTTATTCGTCTCAAGTTTCTTCCCGCCTTGCGGGTCTAGCAGTCTGGTGCGCCGTAGACAGAGACTGCGCAGAAGGAAGTCTCGACCGCATCTTGAGTAGTTAACAGAAAGAAGCGGGAAGAGCGAAGGATGATGGAAAGCAAGAAAAATTCACTTTTTACAAATCATGACTGTATCATTTTTTAATATATTATAATTTTATACATTGTGATTGCGGAATTGTTTGGGGGAGGTGCCGGTAATTTTTTTGAATGTGACAGAGAGTTGTCTTTGTTCGGAGTATCCGCATGTTTCTGCAATTTCAATGATTTTCATATTTGTTGTATTCAGCAATTTTTTTGCTAGTTTGATGCGTTCATTGGTGATTGCTTTGTATGGTGAGGTATGGCTTTCTTCTTGAAATATTAGTTCGAGTTTGCGTCGTGAGACTCCAATTTTTCTAGCAATTTGGTTTATTGTTATTGGTTTTCTATAGTTGTTTAAGATATAGGTATATGCTTGAGCATATTTGGGGTGTTTGCCTGCAATAAATGAGCTTGAATATCTTACTTCTATTTTTTTAGGGGCAATATATTCTGTTTTAGGTTTTGCTGATTTTTGATCCAAGAGTTTTTTTAACATATTTGCAGATTGCTTGCCTATTTCTTGTCCGTTTGGAGATATTGTAGACAGTTCTGTTCCGCATATTAATGAGTCTAATTTGCTGCCATTGAGGACAACCATACATAGGTCGTCTGGTATATTGAGTTTTAATGTTTGGGCTTCGTTCACAATACTGCGTGCTATTATACTGTTTGTACAGAATATTCCACATGGAGTTCTAATGTTTTTTAGCCATTTATAAATATCTTCTCTGGCGTTGTTAAGAAAGAACGGGGGAGCTTCATTCACTTTTATTGAATGTTTCTCTGCAAATGCCATAAAACCATTTAGCATCTGTTCTGATGATTCGAAGGTTTTTTGTCCACAAAAATATAGATGTTTCAACTTGTTGCTAAAAAGGTGTTCTGCAACAGATTCACCTGTTTTGTGGTTGTCGTTTAAGACAGATGAGAAATTTGAGACCTTTGATATTGATGAGATATTTACAATTGGTATTATTTTGTTTTTAATGTAATGAATTTGGTTTCCTGCAAAACTACCAATTATTCCATCAATAGTTTCGGTTTCAATAATATTTTCAAGTATATTTATCTTGTTATATGAAATTGGAAATATATCCCAATCAAGATTATTTTCTGCAATATAGGACTCTATGCCATTGATGATTTCCATATTAAGAGATATATCGATATCAAGTATTAATATTATTCTTTTTTTTTGCACAATCCACTCCATTTTCTATTTTCAAGCTATTATTTCATATTATGCGTAAAAACACAAGAAATATATTCGTATTAGCGTATAGACATGACGATTCCTTTTGTGTTAAAGTTCGGGCGCTGATAAAGTTGGTTTCCGCCAACAATGATAAGTGGGACGTATTACGTGATAAGTTTCTCGCAGAGGCGAGGAATTCGCTTCGTTCATGTTGTTATGATAATGTGCGGGCACAGGGACATCGCCAGTACATGGGGTGAGCTTCCGCATTCTTTTCGGCTTATATTATTATGCCAAGCTGGAGCTTGGCGTTCCCAGGAGTAGCGGTCGAGCATTGATTTTGAAAAGAGAATTTTTAGATAACAAAAATGTGGGATATAAGATGAAGAGAGCATTGATAACGGGGATAACGGGACAGGATGGATCATATTTGGCTGAGTTGTTATTGAATAAAGGCTATGAGGTTCATGGTATTATAAGAAGGAGTTCAACATTTAATACTAAGAGGATTGATCATTTGTATCAGGATTCTCACATTATGGAATCAAAGTTATTCCTGCACTATGGAGATTTGGCAGACTCAACAAGGGTGAATCGTCTGATGTATGAGTTGAAACCTGATGAGATTTATCATCTGGGAGCACAAAGTCATGTAAGAGTCTCGTTTGATATACCCGAGTATACTGCAAATGTTACAGGCGTTGGAACATTGCGTCTGCTTGAAGCAATTAGGGATACGGGGCTTTCAAATAAAACCAAATTTTATCAAGCATCCTCATCGGAGATGTTTGGTAAAGTTCAGGAAGTCCCACAAAAAGAGACAACACCATTTTATCCTCGTTCGCCATATGCTTGTTCAAAAGTTTTTGCATATTGGTTAGCAGTGAATTATCGAGAGTCTTATGGTCTTCATGCTTCAAATGGGATTTTGTTTAATCATGAGTCACCTAGACGTGGTGAAACATTTGTTACTCGTAAGATTACAATGGCTGCAACACGAATTAAACTGGGATTGCAGGATTTTCTGTATTTGGGCAATTTGGATGCCAAACGAGACTGGGGATATGCTAAAGAGTATGTTGAAGCAATGTGGCTGATGCTGCAGCAAGATAATCCTGATGATTATGTTATCTCAACAAACGAAACACATACAGTTAAAGAGTTTTGTGAAAGAGTATTTCAAGCGTTAGACTTGAATTGGCAGGATTATGTCAAATATGATGATAGATATGTTCGTCCAACAGAAGTTGATCTTTTGGTTGGTGATTGCTCAAAGGCAAAAAAACATTTGAATTGGGAACCCAAGGTTAAGTTTGAAGAACTTGTGGATATTATGGTTGAGGAAGATTTAAGGTTGGCAAAAATTGAACTTGCCAGTAAACAGGCTACTATAATCTAGATACAGTCAAAAATTGTAAGAAAATATGTAACGAAATACCCCTCCCACCTCGCAGGCGAGGTGACCTCCTCCCGCAGAGCGGGACTAGCAATCGCTAGCCGGGGAGGAGTTTTTGCGGACTAGGGTTAGCTTGTAGAAATAAAGCCTGTAGCGTCGGGCGTTGACCGACGAGAAAAAGGGGATAAGGTTAAGGTTAAGGTAAAGAGCTGGCGGAGCCAGCAAATGTTAGTGATAGGTAGGAAGTGATAAGTTTCTCGCAGAGGCGTAGGATGAGCTTTGCTCATGTATGATTAGGCCGAGCTGGAGCTCGGCGTTCCCAGGAGGAGTTGTTACGACCAGGTGGGTGGTGGTTTGGTTAAGAATTTTGGAAGGAAAAAGAGATGGGATCATCTTTCGCAGCGAGCTGACTACGGCTCGACAGGTAAATTTCGTCTGTACATGTGATAAAAGAAAGGTAATAAATGAAAAAGAGTGCAAAAATTTATGTTGCAGGACATCGAGGAATGGTAGGTTCTGCAATTGTAAGAAAGTTATATGAGAACGGTTATGGAAATGTGATATTTAGAACTCATGATGAATTGGATTTGTGTGAACAGATTGAGGTTCGAAAGTTTCTGGAGGAAGAAAAGCCTGATGCAATAATTATTGCAGCAGCAAAAGTAGGAGGGATTGGAGCCAACAATAAGTATCCTGCGGAATTTATATATAGTAATTTGAATATATCAACAAACTTAATTCACGAAGCATATAAATGTGGAATTGATAAGGTTGTATTTTTAGGAAGTTCATGTATATATCCAAGGCTTGCACCTCAACCTATACGAGAAGATGCACTTCTTTCCGGACCTTTGGAGAAGACAAATGAGGCATATGCCGTTGCTAAAATTGCAGCAATGAAGATGTGTGAATATTATAGAAAGCAATATGGGGTTAATTATCACTCTGTGATGCCGACTAATTTATATGGACCGGGAGACAACTATCATCCGTTTAATTCTCATGTTTTGCCGGCACTTTTAAAAAGAATTCATGATGCAAAGATTAATAATGATAAAGAGGTGGAAATTTGGGGAACTGGTTCACCGCTTCGTGAGTTTTTGCATGTTGATGATATGGCAGATGCAACTGTTTTTATGTTAGAACAGGACAATCCGCCAGACTGGGTAAATGTCGGAACCGGAAAGGAAATTTCAATTTTGAATCTTGCCAAAATGATCAAAGAGGTTGTTCATTATGATGGTGATATTGTTTTTGATTCATCTAAGCCCGATGGCACTCCAAGAAAACTGATAGATTCAAGTTTGATAAATTATTTGGGATGGAAGGCTGAGATTTCACTAAAAGAAGGTTTGAAAAAAACATATTCATCCTTTCTCAGCGAATTAAGCAACAACACCATACGAAACTCATAAAAAAGTTCTGTTTTTTTCTTTTACAAAATTGAAAATAGATATAGAATACAAAAGTAATATTAAAAAGTACTTTATAAATTCTATATAAATACGAGCAAAGGAATATCCAAGGATAAAGGAACCCCCCTCCGTCTCGCTTCGCTCGCCACCTCCCCTTGGCAAGGGGAGGAGTTGTCATACTTGTATTGTAATGACTGAGTGAAAAATATGATTATAAAAATTCAAAATAACAGTTAGGAAGAATATATGGCAACAGCAAAAAAAGAAGTTTCATTTGAGTGGGAACCAAAAAATGGTTGGGAAAGTTTAACAAAACGTGAAGAGAAGAAACTTGAAAAGTATTGTTCAGAATATATGGAGTTTTTAAGCAAGGCCAAAACAGAGCGATTAGCCTATGATGAATCAGTTAAGCTTGCATCTCAGTATGGATATGTTCCAATTGGTGATAAGAAGAAACTTAAGGCTGGCGACAAAGTATATGTCGGCAGTGGAGGCAAAACGATAATGCTTGTTCGGATAGGCAACAGACCTTTGAGTGATGGCTTAAGAATTATTGGTGGACATACCGATGCGCCTAGACTAGATTCAAAACCAATACCTATATATGAAGAAGGAGGAGTTGTTCTTCTAGATACTAACTATTACGGTGGTATACGAAAGTATCATTGGGTTTCTTCAACACTTGCCATTCATGGTGTTGTTGTCAAACAGGATGGAAGCAAAATTGCCATATCAATAGGTGAAGACCTATCTGATCCAATTTTTACAATTACAGATTTATTGCCTCACTTGGCTAAAAAACAGTCAAAAGAACCACTAGAATCTGCTATAAAAGGTGAGGGTTTGAATGTATTGCTTGGCAGCAGACCTGTTGCCGGCAAAGATGGTGACAAAAAAAAATCTATTAAGAAAAATATTCTAAACATTTTAAATGATAAATATGGCATAACCGAAGAAGACTTTGTAAGTGCTGAGCTTGAGGTTGTGCCTGCAGGACCAGCTCGAGAGTTAGGTCTTGATCGTTCCATGATTGCTGGGTATGGGCATGATGATAGGGTATGTGCATATGCTGGATTAAGGGCTGCATTGGATATTGAAGAAATTCCTGAATATACATCAGTTGTGCTTATGTGTGACAAAGAGGAAATTGGTTCAGAAGGCAGTACAGGTATGAACTCATACTTCTTTGAAAATACAATTGCCGAAATTATGTCTTTAGAAAATTCTAAATGTTCAAATCTTGATGTTCGCAGATGTTTAAGTCGTTCTAAAATGCTTTCAGCAGATGTTTGCTGTCTGCATGATCCAAACTATCCTGAAGTTAGTTCTCCTAATGGTAATATGGCAAGGATTAATCACGGGTGTGTGGTTGTAAAATATACTGGAGCTCGAGGTAAAAGCGGTGCATCAGATGCCAGTGCTGAATTTGTGGGAGAAATCCGTAGGATATTCAATGAGGCAGATGTTTGCTGGCAGGTTGGACTTCTTGGTAAGGTTGACGAAGGTGGCGGGGGAACAATTGCAAAGTTCATGGCACGCTATGGTATGGATGTTATTGATTGTGGTGTTGGTCTTTTCGGCATGCATTCAACTGTTGAAGTTGCTGGAAAACTTGATATATACATGACATATAAAGGCTATAAAGCATTTTTTGAATCAAAATAAAAGAAAAAAGTTCTTGCAATTTCATATACATATTGGCATAATTCCGTGTTTTTCAAAATCCCAGTGGGGTTTGGAGTGAAAGTGCAATTAATTATTAATATTTAAGGAAAATTATCATGGCAAGAAAAATACCATTGCAGAAAATGCGAAACATAGGCATCATGGCTCATATTGATGCCGGTAAAACAACCGTTACAGAGCGAATTTTGTATTATTCAGGTAAAACACATAAGATTGGTGAAGTACATGATGGTGCTGCAACAATGGACTGGATGGCACAAGAGCAGGAACGTGGTATCACAATCACATCAGCTGCAACAACAACAAGTTGGAAAGAACACCAAATTAGTATAATCGACACACCTGGACATGTTGACTTCACTGCCGAAGTAGAACGTAGTTTGCGTGTGCTTGATGGTTGTGTTGCTCTTTTCTGTGCTGTTGGTGGAGTTCAACCACAGTCAGAACAGGTCTGGCGTCAAAGTGAAAAATACGAGGTTCCAAAGATTGGTTTTGTTAACAAGATGGACCGTATTGGTGCAGATTTCTTCAAAGTCGTGAAGAGTGTTCAAAATGTTCTTGGAGCTAATGCTGTTCCTGTTGTTATCCCAATTGGTAAAGAAGGAGACTTTAAAGGCGTTGTTGATCTAATAAAAATGAAGGCTATTGTTTATAGTGGTGATACAGGTGTTGATTTTGAAACAACAGAAATTCCTGCAGAACTACAAGAACAGGCTAAAGAGTGGAGAGCCAACTTGGTAGAAAAGAGTGCTGAACTTGATGATTCGTTATTAGAAAAATATTTTGAAAAAGGTGATCTTTCAGAAGCAGAGCTTCTTAAGGTTATTCGTAAGTCAACTATTGCTCGTAAGATTATTCCAGTTTACTGTGGTACAGCTTTCAAAAACAAAGGTGTGCAACCATTGCTTGACGCTATTGTTGACTTTTTGCCTTCACCACTTGATATTCCGCCAATCATTCATGCTGCAGAAGAAGAAGGTGAAGAAGATATCAAAAGAGCTCCATCAGATGATGAGCCATTCTCAGCACTTGCATTTAAGGTTATGTCTGATAAGCATATGGGTAAAGTTACATATATCAGAATTTACTCAGGTACATTGGAATCAGGTACAACAGTTTATAATAACACAAAGCAGAAAAAACAAAGAGTTGGTCGAATCATCCGTATGCACGCTAACCGTCAGGAAGCTCTTGACATGGCAAGAACAGGTGATATTGTTGCTGTAGTTGGTCTAAGTGATACTCGTACAGGTGACACACTATGTTGCAAAGACAACCCAATCATGCTGGAATCAATTGAATTCCCAGCACCAGTTATGTCTATCAGTATTAAACCTGCAAGTAGAGCTGATAACGATAAGATGGGTGAAGGACTACATGCTCTTGCGGATGAAGACCCAACATTTACAGTTAACTATGACGATGAAACAATGGAAACAATTATTGCAGGTATGGGTGAATTACATCTTGAAATTATTGTTGACCGTTTGAAGCGTGAGTTTGGTGTAGAAGCTGAAGTTGGTGCACCGGAAGTTGCTTACCGTGAAACAGCAACAATGGAAGTTCGGGGTCGTTACAAGCACTCTAAGCAGAGTGGTGGTCGTGGTCAGTATGGTGATGTTCAATTCAGAGTTAAGCCAACCGATCCAGGTAAAGGTTTTGTCTTTAAGAACGAAGTTAAGGGTGGTAACATTCCTTCGGAATATATACCTGCTGTTGAAAAAGGTGTTATCAAGGCAATGCATAGTGGACCATTTGCTGGTTATCCAATTGTTGATATGGAAGTTGTTGTGTTTGATGGTTCATATCATGATGTTGACTCAAGTGAATTTGCGTTTACAGAAGCAGCTCGTGTATGTTTCAGACAGCTATTCATGCAAGGGCATCCCGAACTACTAGAACCAGTTATGGCTTTGGAAGTTATTGCTCCTGAAGAATATATGGGTTCAATGACTGGTGCAATCTGTCAGCGTCGTGGTAGAATTGAAGGCATGGATGATCAAGCTGGTAACAAGGTCGTTCGCGGTACTGTTCCTTTGGCTGAAATGTTTGGATTCTCAAACACAATCAGAACACTAACACAAGGTCGTGGTAACTTCTCAATGCAATTTGACAGGTATGCTGCAGTACCATTCAGTGTTGCTGAAGAAGTGATTGCAAAACGTAGAGCTGAAAACAAGATTAGATAATCATTATTTATCTTTATGAGAAAAACTGGAAGATTATTCTTCCGGTTTTTTTTTGCATTAGAGGGGTATTTGGCTTGTAAGTTTTTGTACTATATCATATAATTGATACTTATATTAATTTAAAAGAAATTATGGTGATAAGATGACATATGAAGTTTTAGCAAGAAAGTGGCGTCCACAGAGATTTGAGGATGTTGTAGGGCAGGAGCATGTGACCAAAACATTGCTTAATGCTGTGAAAACAGATAGGATTGCACATGCGTATCTTTTTGTTGGTTCAAGAGGTATTGGCAAGACTTCAATTGCAAGAATTTTTGCAAAGACACTGAACTGCCAATCAACAGAAGGAGCGAAACCATGCTGCAAGTGTGATTCCTGCAAGGAGATAGCTGATGGAAACAGTCTTGATGTCTTTGAGATTGATGGTGCTTCAAACAATGGTGTTGAACAGGTTAGAGAACTTAGGGAGACGGTTGTCTATGCTCCTTCAAGAGGACCATATAAAATTTACATAATTGATGAAGTTCACATGTTGAGTTCTGGAGCTTTTAATGCACTGTTAAAAACTTTGGAAGAGCCTCCACCTCATGTTAAATTTATGTTTGCAACAACTGAGCCTGAAAAGATTCTGCCAACAATTATTTCTCGTTGTCAGCGTTTTGACTTGCGCAGAATTTCTACACCAAAGATTGTTGAGAGACTTCAGCTTATTGCAGATGATGATAAGATTAATGTTACACAAGATGCACTGCTTGCAATTGCCAGAGGTGCGGAAGGCGGATTAAGAGATGCAGAATCTGCTTTTGATCAATTAATTTCTTTTTGTGGGTCAGATATTACAGAAGAAGATGTTTTAGCTGTATTTGGTTTGGTATCTCGAGAAACACTTGATAATCTTGGTTTTGCCGTTCTGCAAGGAGACATTCCAACGATTATAACATTGATAAGTGGTCTTGATGATGGAGGCAAGGATATGCAGCGTCTAGCAATGGAGCTTATGTCATATTTTAGAGCACTGCTTATATGTCTTAGCATTGAGGATCCAAGTGCAGCATTGGACTTGACGGATTCACAGTTGACAACACTGAAGTCTCATGCATCACACACAAACACAAGCAAGGTTCTTAGAGTTATAACCTTTTTGGAACAGGCAATTGACAAGATGCGTTATGCACTTTCCCGTAGAGTGCTTTTAGAAATTGCACTTGTTAGATCTGGTAAAGCAGCAGTAACAGTTAGTTTGGATGAAATTCTTGGTCAACTGAATGAATTGAAAAAAAATATGACTTCAGCAGGAGTTGCTGATTTTTCAAAAAAAAACAGTGATTCTGAAGACGTAAAAAAAAAAGTAATTGAAGAAGTTAAACAACCTAAAGAAGAGGTTGCAGATGATTTTGTTGAACCAATTGATGAAAAGCAGGAATCTGATGATTATGTTGAGATGTTTCCAAAAATTTCAGATGGGGATGCACTAGTAAGATTACAAAACAACTGGAGTGCAATAATTGAGAATGTAGGAAGCTCTAATCCACTAATCATGAGTGCATTGCATGATTCAAAGCCAAAAGAGGTCAATGAATCAACTGTATTAATTGAGGTTGACAAGGAGTTTAAGGCTGATATTGAATCATTGTCGCAGATTAGGCATAGACAAGCAATTGAGTATGCATTGAAAGACGAGATTGGTAGTGACATTAAGGTGTCTTTTAAAGTATCTGAAGAGCCCATTGAACATAACCTAGGTATTTTCAAAGAGCAACCACCATCGTTTGACCAACAAGAGATGGTTGTTGAAAATAATGCGGAACCAATTATTGCAGAACAGGTAAACAAAAAGGTTAGAACACCTCGTGAATGGGTGAGAGATGTCCCAGAGGTTAAGAATGTTTTAGAAGTTTTCAATGGAATGATAACTGATATAAGATAAATTTTTTTAAGTGAAAAAAAGTAATAGAAATTATAAATTATAGAAAGGTAAAATAAAATGGCAAAGAATGTATTAAAACAGATGGGGCAAGTTAACAACATGCGTAAAGACATGAAGCAAATGCAAAAAGAACTTGCAAAAAAGACCGTTGAGGCCTCGGCCGGTAATGGACTTGTTAAAGCAGTAGCTAAAGCAGATATGACCATCGAAAGCATTACAATTGATCCAAAACTTTTGAATGAAGCAAGTGCTGAAAAACTAAATAGATTTTTAGTTGTTGCAATCAATGGAGCATTGAAATCCGCACAGAAAAAAGCAAGTCAAGAAATGACAAAGATGGCTGGCGGAGTTGGTGGGCTTGCTGATATGCTTGGCGGAATGAAATAAGGTTTAAAGGTAAAGTAATATGAACAGACATGCATCTTTTATGAAGTTGCAGACAGTGCTTAGTAAGTTGCCAGGTGTTGGTCGTCGTTCGGCAGAGCGAATGGCCGTCAAGCTCCTTGCTGATGACTCTAAGTTACTAAAGGAACTGAAGACAGCACTTATGGTTGTAGAGGAGAATGTCTGTTCATGCAACCTCTGTGGGAGTATTACGGTTACGACACAGAATCCATGTAACATTTGTGTGTCGCCTAATAGAGCAAACAAGATTTGCGTTGTTGAGGATCCATCTGATATCAGTAGTATTGAAGAGACCGCCGGGTATAATGGCAAATATCATGCTCTGCTTGGTAAAATATCTCCAATGCGTGGCGAAGGGCCACAAAACCTGCGAATTCGGCAATTGATTGATCGAATTCATACAGAGAATATTGATGAAGTTATTTTAGCACTTAGCATGGATATGGAAGGGGAGTCAACAGCTGCTTTTTTGGCTGAATTACTACAAAAACATAATGTGAATGTCAGCAGAATTGCTTATGGAGTACCGACAGGCAGTGGCATACGTTATGCAGATCCATTAACCATTGCAAGATCTATTGAAGGTCGAAGTAAAGTTTAATTAAAAATTAAGAATTAAGAATTAATAATCTTGGAAAAGAATAAGCTTCCGTCCTTCATCACAAAAAAAAGGAATTATGACAATAGATATTGATAATATTGATAAGTTCTGGAGAGAACTAGAAGAAGTTTGTGAGCAATGCGGACGTGATATTGCTGATATAACTCCCGTTGTTGAGACAGATAAGATTGACATTGACGATCTCTCAATATTAATTGATGCAGGATTTTCTGCACTACAGGAGACAAAACTTTATAAAGCAGAAGCAAAAATCATGCAGGCAAATGTGCATACTGACTGGCATTACATGGGCAAGCTGAAAGAGAATCAACTTGGTAAGGCTGTGAGAATGTTTACGATGATTCATTGTGTGGACTCAATGGATATGCTTGAGGCGCTTGATGCTGCAGCAGAGGAGGCTGGCACATCTCCGATTATTGCTTTGGAAGCAAACGTAGTTGGTGCTGGAGGAAAAGGTTTTACAGCAGAGACTTTGCATGAGGCGGCAGATTTTGCAGCTGGCAGCTTTAATGTTACATTTTCGGCAATTAGTGGCAAACCACCATTATATATGAACTCAGAAACTTCAATGAAGTTTTATCATCAATTAGCTCTTTTGAAGAGCCAGGTTGAAGATGAACTTGGATTGGGATTAGGACTTTCTATGGGTAGAAGTGATAGAGACTTGCAAGCGGCTGTTTCTGCCGGCTGCAACTGGATACGTGCAATTGTTTAGATTGAATAAATATTATGAAAAAGACTTTTTGTGTAATAAGTGATGATAGGGCATATAAATCAAAATCTCCTTTGATGATGAACAATGTGTTTTCTAAAACCAATATTGACGGGTACTATATTCCTGCAAAAGTGTCAAAAGACTCCGTTTATGATGCAGTTAAGGGATTGGTATCTCTTGGATTTTCAGGGGCAAATGTTACCGTTCCATACAAGAACGATGTAATTGCTGCACTTGATTGGATATCTGATGATGCAAAGAGTGTGAGTGCTGTAAATACAATCCTTAACAAAGATGGTCGTCTAGAAGGATATAACACAGATATTGGTGGTTTTCTTGATACATTAGCTGAGCTGTCATTTGCTACAGAAGGAAAAAGAGTCTTAATGTTTGGAACAGGCGGAGCTGCTAGTGGCTTGATTGCTGCATTCCAAAAAGGTGGTTTTTCTCAAATTACAGTTGCCGGCAGAAGTGTTGAAAAGCTTGAAACTCTTTCATCCAGAAACATTGAGACTGTCCTTATTGACGATATCAAAGCATCTGATTTGTCGTATGACTTGATTGTTAATGCAACAGCTGTAAGCACCAAAGTAGAATCAGCTGATTTTTGTTCAACGATTGATAATTTAAATGTTAAAGATTGCAAATTGGTTGTTGATATTAATTATGGACGAAAAGATAGCTTTTGGGAAAAACTTGCAGTTCGCATAGGAGCTGCTTATGAGGATGGATTATTGATGCTGGCAGCACAGGCCAGATTGAGTTTTGAAATTTGGTTGGATATAAAACCTGATTTGGAGTATTTTTTAACACCGCTTAGAGAATCAATTGGAAAGTGACAAGTGAAAAGTATAGATAACATTTATATTATTGGGTTTATGGCTTCTGGAAAGTCAACAGTTGGTAGAAAAATTGCACAAATGACAAATCGAAAATTTGTTGATTTGGATTCCATGATTGAACAGGAGGCCAATATGCCAATTCCTGAGATTTTCTCAAAGCATGGTGAAAAACATTTTAGAGAGATTGAAAGTAAGGTTTTGCGTGATTGCGAACAATCAAACAATTTAATTGTCGCTACAGGTGGAGGAATTGTTGAAAATCAGCAGAATATTGAGTTTATGAAGAATACAGGAACATTGGTGTATCTAAAAGCCTCATTAGAAATATTATCCGCACGCCTGTCTCCAACGGGTAAAACAAAGCGTCCTTTGTGGAGAGATAAGGAAGCCCTTGAACAGCGTTTTAAGTCGCGCGAACCATTGTATGAACAAGCTGATATTATTGAAGAGGTTGCATTCAAAAATTCTAAGATATATGCAGGAAGATTATTTGAAAAACTGTTTCCTGATGTAAGTTTTAGTGTTCTTCAAGGGGGAGTGGATGTTCCTGTTTCTGCTGTTTATGATGTAAAGAAACAGATATCAGAAGAGGTTGGCAACAAAAAGGTCTTTGTACTGATTGATAAGAAGGTGCATGAAGAGCATTTCAACCATCTGTTTGATGATATTGACAACTGCGTGCTGTTTCCTGTTGAGGGTGGTGAAGGCATAAAAACACTCTCATTTGCAGAGACTGTATATTCAGAGCTAATAAAGAATAGATTTAACCGAGATGATTATATTGTAGCAATTGGTGGTGGTACTGTAACTGACTTAGGGGCAATGATTGCTGCAACTTTTAAACGAGGAATGAAGTTTGTTTTGGTCAGCACAACATTACTTGGCAGTGTTGATGCTGCTGTTGGTGGCAAGTCAGCTGTTAATCTTGGAGATACCAAAAATATTATTGGCTGCTTTACAACACCAAATCAGGTGCTTTTAGATTATAGATCGTTTATTACTCTTGGAAAGCAGGAAATTTCAGATGGTCTGATTGAAGCATACAAAACAGGTTTGATTAAAGATGCAGAGTTTGCAACTTACATACAAGACAATTACAAGTCATGTTTTGACAAAGACTCAATAGTTTTGAAATATGTTGCAACAAGAAGTGCACAGTTGAAAGGTGAAGTCGTTTCTGTTGACTTTAAAGAATCTGGACTACGTGCAATTTTGAATTTTGGGCACACCTATGGTCATGCAGTTGAGGGTTGGCATCATTATAAGGTCAGTCATGGAGCTGCTGTGGCACTCGGAATGGCCGTTGCAATAGAGATTAGTGTTAATAGAGGACTAATCTCTAGGAAACTTGGAACACAGCTGACAGCAACCATCAAAGAGATGTCTTTGCAATGGCCTGAGCATCCACCATTTGAAGATGCTGTGGCTATTATGAAAAATGATAAAAAGATTAGAGATGAAAAATTGATTTTTGTTCTATTGGAAGATATTGGTAAACCAGTCATCGTTGATGATTTATCAATGGAAGAACTACAACTTGCAATAAGGGGAGTATAAATTATGAGCAGTTCATTTGGAAAGAATTTTGTTGTGACCACATTTGGTGAATCACATGGAGCAGGGGTAGGGGTTATAGTTGACGGAGTGCCTCCAGGCATGAAATTATCAGAAGAAGATATTCAAGTTGAACTTGATAAACGTCGTCCTGGTACAAGTCCATTTGTATCCCCTAGAAATGAACCTGATAAAGTGGAAATTTTGTCAGGAACATTTCAAGGTGAAACCATTGGCAGCCCTATAGCAATGCTTGTGCGCAACACAAATGCAAGATCATCAGATTATAATAATCTTAGAGATTATTTCAGACCAGGACATGCCGATTTTTCATATTTCAAAAAATATGGTACAAGGCCACTGCCAGGCGGAGGACGTTCATCAGCAAGAGAGACAATCGGTCGTGTTGCAGGAGGAGCTGTTGCAAGAGTTATTCTTGGTAGCGGTGTAGTTTTCAATTCATGCAGTATGCAGATTGGTCAGGTAAAAGGAGTTACCCCAGACTGGGAATTTGCAAAAAAACATCCATTGAGATTTGGGGATCCTAAGTTTGCAGATCAGGCAATTGAAGAAGTTAAGGCTGCAATGCAGCGACATGATAGTGTAGGGGGCAAAATTGCTCTTAACATAAAAGGTGTTCCAGTTGGACTTGGAGATCCTACATTCAGGAAACTTGATGCTTTACTTGCTCTGGGAATTATGTCAATTGGAGCGGTAAAAGGTATTGAAATTGGCGCTGGATTCGATGTATGCTCAAGTTATGGCAGCAAGAATAATGATCCTATCACCGAAGATGGATTTCTTTCAAATAATGCAGGTGGTATGCTTGGTGGAATATCAACAGGACAGGATATTAACCTGAATGTTGCATTAAAACCAACATCATCTATTATGTCAGCTCAGAACACAATTTCTGTAGATGGAAAGAATAAAGTTATTGAAGTTGCAGGAAGACACGACCCTTGTTTATGTCCAAGAGCATGTGTGATTGTCGAAGCTATGGCTGCAATGGTTCTTGCCGACCTATATCTGGGACGAACTGCGAGAGCTTAATAATAATTTTTAATTATCAATTAATAATCGTTAGCCACGGAGTAACATATAGGACTAAAGACTAACGACTCTGGACTAAAAAAAGACCATCCAGGTTTGTGTGTCTAAAGCATTTTACACTCGTCAGACTTTCGTTTTTCCACCTGTCTGCGTGCAACGCACAGGCAGGCGAATAAACAACAGTAATTCACAATTTAAAAGGTCGGTTAAAACACCGCCCTTCCGTCGGTCAACTGTATCCTGCGAAGCTCACAGAGCGAAGAATGGCGGAGCTATTCCTTTCACCTTAATCTTAACCTTAATCTGCTGGCTTCCGCCTTCGCTCTGCGAGACTACGGCTCGACAAGACGGCGTGACAGGCAAGAAAATGAAGGGTTGTAGTACGAAAAAGACACAAAGAATAACTTTTTTTTACCTCAAAGCCCCTATGTAAGATAGGTATATTACATATTTACAGTGTATTATATCGTTTTTTCAGTTTTCAACTAAAATTTTAATACTTTTTTGCGATTTTTTAAGGATGTTCTATTGACAAAATCCGAAATAAAGAGTATTTTCCCAATTAACAAAGTGGAACTGTATAAACATTTAGTTTAAAGGAGAATTTATGCCGGAAGCATTTAGTAATGTTATTGTTAACCGTTTATGGAAATTAATTTGTGCAATTCGTAATGACGTTTGTAGAAAAGATTTGCCATCCAAACTTGAATGTACAGAAAGGTGTCTGGTCTGTGATATTGGTCGCCTAAAGAAAGTTGGTATAGGAGTTCGATATTCAAGAATAAAAGATTTGTATACTGTTGATTTCCCCGAAAATAATTCCATAAATTTGAAACTAAGTGACCAGGAATTCTTTTTTTCATACTACCTGCTAGCGGTGACAAAAAACAATGATTTCAAAGAACTGGAGCAGAAAATGATGTTAGCTTCTTCAGAAGCAACGAGTCCAATTTTTGACTGCGGACCAGCATATGGAATAGGGAATCCAGTGACAGGTAAATTAGAAGAGAAAATTCTAGAACTTAAAAATGCAATAATTATGAGAAAAAAAACAGTGTTGCAGTATTGCAAACCAAATGCACCTGACGAATTGATTCTTGTTCATCCATTAAAGTTAATTCATACACCAATCAGCTGGTATTTGTTGGCATGGAATGAAAAAAAGAGGGCACTGCGAAAATATAAACTAATAAGAATTTCCAATCTGATGATAACAGAAGGAAAATTTAATAATCGGGATGTTTCAAAGAAAGAGATATTTGGTGACAGCTGGTGGTTGCAGTATGATTCAACGAAATTAGATGATCCATATAAAGTGAAAGTCAGATTCTTTGACGAAGCAGCAAAGTCAATACAAGAATACAATTTCCATACCTCCCAGAAAGTGGAAGAAGAAGAAAATGGCAATGTGATTGTAACATGGGAAATGAGTTATCTACCTGAATTTGTAAGCTGGCTGATGCAATGGCTCGACTCAATAGAGATACTTGAACCTCAAGAACTTAAAACAATGGTGCAATACAAAATTGACAAATACACAGAAACTTTAAAATCAAATTAAAAAAATGCGGAGAATATAAATGAGTAAGAAAATATTGGGATTGGATCTAGGAACAAATAGTATTGGTTGGGCAATTATTGAAAAAGGGCAGAAAGATACTGCTTTATTAAATAAAGGGGTTCATATATTTCCAAAGGGTGTGGGAGATGGAAAGTCTGGCGAGTATTCTTTAGCCAGTGAACGAACTGGCTACCGAAGTGCTAGAAGATTAAAGTTTCGTAGAAAATTAAGAAAAATAGAGACCTTAAAGGTTTTAATCAAAAATAAGTTTTGCCCACAGTTGTCAGCAGAAGAATTACTGCTTTGGAGAAACAAAAAGATATACCCAACGAACGAAGCATTTAGATCGTGGTTGCTGACTAGTGATGATGATAATAAGCACCCTTATTATTTTAGACACTTAGTAGCATCATATAAATTAGATTTGTCAATGGAAGAAAATAGATATGCATTAGGACGGGCTTTATACCACCTAGCTCAACGTCGTGGTTATAAGAGTAACGCATTAGACCAGACAGATGAAAGTGATGGAAAAGTTGCATCAGGTATAAATGAATTGCAAGAACTCAAAGCCGGTAAAACTCTCGGTCAATATTTTTATTCTATATATGACCCCAAAAATAAGATTAGATCGCATTATACAGGTCGCATGGAGGACTATTTACAAGAATTCAATGTTATATGTGATTTGCAAGAATTGGATGCAGATTTACGAAAAAAATTAGAGAATGCAATTTTTTATCAACGGCCTTTGAAATCTCAAAAAGGCAACATTGCTAATTGTCCGTTTGAAGTAGGCAAAAAATGTATTCAAATTTCTCATCCACTATTTGAGCTTTTCAGAATGTATCAGTTTATTAACAACATAAAAATAGAAACACCTGATGATGATAAACTGAGACCCTTGACACCAGAAGAACGAGAGTTAGTCGTACCATGTTTTTATATTCAGAAGCCTTTTGAATTTGACAGAATAGCAAAACAACTTGTTCCTAAAAAAGCAAAGATTGAGTATTATAGACGTAGAAATGAAGATACAGAATATGTGTTTAATTATGATTTAAACACAACAGTCACAAATGCTCCTCTAATTGGTAAATTGATTGGGATATTTGGTGTTGAGAGTTATGATGAATTGCTTGATATTTTGTCGGAAAAATATGCCAATAGTGCAGGCAAAACTAAGTATGAGGTGCTTGAAGATATATGGCATGTATTGGCAACTTTTGATAGCTCAGAGAAACGAATTGAATTTGCAGAAAACAAACTAGGTCTATCACATGAACTGGCTGAAAAATTTGACAAGATAAAATTGAAAAAGGGCTATGGCAATTTAAGTAGCAAGGCAATTAAAAAGATTCTTCCGTTTCTTCAAAGGGAAATGATTTATTCAAATGCAACATTCATGGCAAATATACCAACTATACTTTCAAAGTATACAGATATGGTTAATTTAGATGATATACATGCTGAAATAAAGAAAATTGTGGAAACCCACAATGAATATAGACAAAGAGTTGATGCAATTAATGTTCTAGTTAAGTATGCAAAAGATAATATGGTTAGTCCTGTGTATACTACAGATGTTATTAATGAATACAAAAAGATTATTGCAGAAAAGTTGAAAGCATCTATGGGAATGACAAAATGGGAAGATCTAAGCACAGAACAACAAGATGTGCTTGTAAAAAGAACTTTAGATACTTTTGATTCACAGACCAAATCAGGAACAGAATTTATTAAAAGTGTGACAGTACAAGACCGTATTAATAATTTTCTTAAAGAAAAGTATGGTGTTTGTAATGTAGATCTTGAAAAGATGTATCATCCTTCAGCAATAGAACATTATCCCAAAGCACAAACGTCAGAAGATGGAAATTTGTATTTGGGGTCACCGCGAATTTCAGCAATTAAGAATCCTGTTTTTAATAGAACAATGCATCGATTGAAAGCATTAGTTAATCAGTTGATTTTGAATGGTGAGATTGATTCGGAGACAGAAATTCATATTGAAATGACTCGAGAACTGAATGATGCTAACCGTAGAAAAGCTATTCAACAATATCAAAAACAGAGAGAAAATCTAAGAGCTGGCTATGCCAAAAAGATAGAAGAATTTTGGAATGAAAAAAATCTGAGTTGGACATATAATGAAACTGATATATTAAAATATCAGCTTTGGGAAGAACAAGACCATATTTGTCCGTATACAGGCAAAGAGATTACTTTGACAGATTTTCTTGGTGATAATCCAAAATTTGATATTGAACATACGTTCCCTAGAAGTAAAACATGCGATAATTCTCAGGAAAATATGACATTGACTGATCGTACATATAACAGGCAGGTTAAGAAGAATATGATTCCGCATAATTTGCCTGACTATGAAGATATATTGGCGCGCGTGAAATCATTTGGATGGGAAAATAAAATCTATGATTTAAAGAAGATGATTGAAAAAACTAGAAACGTTCCATCAGATCCAGAAGCAAAAAGTCGTACTATTGTTAAACGTCATGTGGCTGAATTAGAAATGCGTTACTATAAAGAAAAACTATTTAGATTTACAGCAAAAGAAATTCCAGATGGTTTTGCAAGCAATCAATTGAGAAACACTCAAACAATATGCAAATATGCTGTTCTTTATATGAGAACTGTTTTCGAAAGAGTTTACTCTTATAAAGCAACTGGACTAAAACCATTTTATGAAGCATGGGGGGTAAATGAAAAACAACGGATATCTCATATTCATCATGGTATTGATGCTGTTCTCGCAGCTTGCATTGATAAAAAAGCATACGATAGTGTTGCAAAATATTATCATGAAAAAGAACTTTATGAATGGAATAAGGGACCAAAACCTAAAACTCGTGAGCCATGGAGTGGTTTTTCAGCCTATATGAATAATCAGATTCATAATGATATACTTGTCACACATTTTATGATAGATAAGCTACTTAAGAAAGCTAAGAAAAAAGTTCGTAAACGTGGAATTATTGAAAAAAAACCTAACGGTGAGCCTATGATTGCTCAAGGCGATTCTGCGCGTGGAGCTCTTCACAAAGATACCTTCTATGGTGCAATTAAAGTTAATGATAAGGTTAAATATGTTGTAAGAAAACCTCTTTCTGCAATGAACGATGCGGAAATGAATAAAATTGTTGACTTAAAGATCAGAGAAATTGTTCTTGCAAATAAAGATAAAATAAAAGCAGGTGAAAAGATTTGGCTGAACGAAGAGAAAGGAATTGAAATTAAGAGTGCAAGGTTTTTTGCAAGTGGTGTATCAAATCCTATTCCTTTAAAGAAGCATCAGCATATTTCTCAAAATGATTATAAGCAAGACTACTATGTGGTTAATGAAAATAATTACGCCATGGCAATATATGGAAATATAAAAAGTGATAATTCTACGAAACATATTACCAGTAAATCTGTTGTTAATAGTTTTGATGCAGTTAACACTAAACCTTCTCGTTTGTTTGAAACTGATTTGTTTGAGTCTAGAGATCAATTAGGAATGCCTTTGAGAGGATTGTTGAAGGTGGGTAGCAAAGTTATTCTGTATGAAAACAGTCCTGATGAATTAAAACATTTGGCATTTGATAGCATTGTTAAAAGAATTTATTCTGTGTATGGAATATGGGATAATACATATGTGATTAAGTTGAGACAGAACTTCTCTACTTGTGATAAGAATGGGCGTGCAAAGGTTGATTTTGCAAATCTAGCTGAAACACTATTGTTAGTTCCTAAAAACATTCTAATTGAACATGTGGATTTTGAGATTGATATTTTAGGTAATGTAACATTTCTGTTTTGAGTCATGATAAAGCAAACCATATTTTTTAGTACACCATGTTATTTATCAGTAAAACATAAACAACTGTGTGTTCGACCTAAAGGTAAAGATATTGAGCATATTGTGCCGATTGAAGACGTTGGTTATATTATTCTCGAGAATCATTCAATAACACTTAGTTTGAAACTAATTGAATTGTTGAATCAATATAACATTGCTGCTATTTTTTGTGATTCAAAGCATATGCCATGTGCAATGCTACAAACGTTTTCAGGGCATTCAACATATGCGGAGACCGCACGTAATCAGGTTGAAGTAAAGCAGCCTTTGAAAAAGCAATTGTGGAAGAAAATAGTTGAGCATAAGATTGCCAATCAAGCGAAAGTACTAAAAAAGCATGGATTTGATAGTTCCAAACGATTAGAATTACTATCCAAAGATGTAACAAGTAATGATAGTAGCAATAGGGAAGCTGTTGCAGCTAGAATATACTGGCAGAGTCTTTTTGCAGATTCAGATTTCGTAAGGTCTAGGGAAGGTGAGTTCCCCAATAATTTACTAAATTATGGCTATGCAATTCTTCGAGGTGCCACAGCCAGGGCGCTATCTGGATCAGGATTGTCTTTGCAGTTTGGCATTTATCATCACAACAGATATAATGCTTTTTGTCTTGCAGATGACATTATGGAACCATTTCGTCCTTTCTTGGATGAAATTGTGTTGAGTTGTTACAAGGATGTTAAAGATGGTGAGCTGACCAAAGAAATTAAAGCAAAGTTATTAGAAATTTTGGTTAGTGATGTTAGAATAATAAAACGTACGCCCTTGATGATTGCATTAACTACTGTTAGTGCTTCACTGGCAAAAAGTTTTAATGAAGGGAAAGATTTGTTGCTGCTTCCCAATTTAGAGTAGACAAATTTGAATATAAGAGTTTGAAATGTCAACAGATGTATTTAATGAGTATAGAATTATGTGGTTATTTGTTTTTTTTGATTTACCAACAAAGACTAAAAGTCAGAGGCAAGCTGCATCTGGTTTTAGAAAAGATCTGCTTAACGATGGTTTTACCATGAAGCAGTATTCAATTTATATTCGTCCATGTGCTAGTAAAGAAATTACAGAGACGCATATAAAAAGAGTAAAAGACTTAACTCCTGATGAAGGAAAGGTTAGTGTTCTTAGGGTGACAGAGAAACAAGTTGGCAATATGGTTAATATTTTACATTCAAAACAGGAAATTTATAAAAAAAAGAACAAACAACTCACTTTTTTCTGATTTTCCAAACTTTTTATTTGTTTTACTTTTCTTTTTTGATATAATAAAGGCGAATTTTGAAACCAATTCACAATAAGGCCATGTGCCGAAGGTTTTACCTATAACTCTGCTTTTGTGGAGTTTTTTTTTGCTCCTTGACAACTTTTTTCAGGAGTTCTTTTGTTTTTTTTTTACACAAGATGTTGCTCAAATTGTTACCAATCAAGCATTTACTGGCTAAATGTTGTGGATTGGTTTCAATTCTTATGAACTTTCAACAGTGAAGAACCAGCAGAATATGTCGTATAGTTGTGGATTGGTTTCAATTCTTATGAACTTTCAACCGAAATTGAAGAGTGGTAAACAAACATTCAGTTGTGGATTGGTTTCAATTCTTATGAACTTTCAACTCATCTGTATCAACCCTTACTTCTTTTCTTGTTGTGGATTGGTTTCAATTCTTATGAACTTTCAACGCTTTCTTTGTTTTTGTTATTTCAATATGGGTTGTGGATTGGTTTCAATTCTTATGAACTTTCAACCTACCGACAGGCATTTTGCTTTCCATGTCTGTTGTGGATTGGTTTCAATTCTTATGAACTTTCAACTTCGGATTGGATGATGTATTTGCAGACGAGGTTGTGGATTGGTTTCAATTCTTATGAACTTTCAACATTTTTCATGTGTTTCGGGAATGCTTTTAGGTTGTGGATTGGTTTCAATTCTTATGAACTTTCAACGTCGTCCCCTTGACGGTTACACAGTATCTAGTTGTGGATTGGTTTCAATTCTTATGAACTTTCAACAAAAGGAATTTTTTGACTGGTATAGATTGGTTGTGGATTGGTTTCAATTCTTATGAACTTTCAACTTTGATCTGGAAACCCAGACAGTAAGAGGTGTTGTGGATTGGTTTCAATTCTTATGAACTTTCAACCAGTTAGGAGTATAACATGTACGTAACAGTGTTGTGGATTGGTTTCAATTCTTATGAACTTTCAACTCAGATCCTGATGGTTGATGCACCTGCAAAGTTGTGGATTGGTTTCAATTCTTATGAACTTTCAACCTTGGTGTTGTTATCATGACAGGAGATTCGGTTGTGGATTGGTTTCAATTCTTATGAACTTTCAACATTTAAGGTTACATGGGAAGCTCGATATGGTTGTGGATTGGTTTCAATTCTTATGAACTTTCAACATTTCTTCTCCCTGGACAGCTTCAAAGCTGTTGTGGATTGGTTTCAATTCTTATGAACTTTCAACTGCAGAACTTGTCAGTGTTGAAAGAGCAGAGTTGTGGATTGGTTTCAATTCTTATGAACTTTCAACCGTCAGGATGCTATGACAGCTACTCAGTAGTTGTGGATTGGTTTCAATTCTTATGAACTTTCAACACTGTTTTGAATGGGGGCGTTGATGCTGTTTGTTGTGGATTGGTTTCAATTCTTATGAACTTTCAACTAAATGGTACAGGCGGAGTTGCAAACCCTAGTTGTGGATTGGTTTCAATTCTTATGAACTTTCAACAAAACATCGCTAGGCTATAATGCAACTGTGTTGTGGATTGGTTTCAATTCTTATGAACTTTCAACTCGCCTTATACAAATGGCTCTTAGACAACTGTTGTGGATTGGTTTCAATTCTTATGAACTTTCAACCTTCAGAGGGGAGAAGGAAACCAATGAACAGTTGTGGATTGGTTTCAATTCTTATGAACTTTCAACATTATAAGGAGAAACACTATGACCGACATGTTGTGGATTGGTTTCAATTCTTATGAACTTTCAACCCTCATTGGTTCTTGGTTTACAACTCTATAGTTGTGGATTGGTTTCAATTCTTATGAACTTTCAACAATCCGTAACTTTTCTCGCATCCTTCTTCTGTTGTGGATTGGTTTCAATTCTTATGAACTTTCAACATTCCACGCAAAACACGTAAATTTCTAACCGTTGTGGATTGGTTTCAATTCTTATGAACTTTCAACATTGAATGAGGAACGTCAGCCAAAAGTTAGTTGTGGATTGGTTTCAATTCTTATGAACTTTCAACTGAATGCAGGGCCGGACGAAAACGCACCGAGTTGTGGATTGGTTTCAATTCTTATGAACTTTCAACACTTCTCCCAGGGAACATCATAAAACACAGTTGTGGATTGGTTTCAATTCTTATGAACTTTCAACCTTGTTAGTGGTTTGAGTCGATTTATTAAGTTGTGGATTGGTTTCAATTCTTATGAACTTTCAACTAAGAGTATCTGTAGCACAAGTTGCCGACAGTTGTGGATTGGTTTCAATTCTTATGAACTTTCAACAGCTTTTGATAATGTGTCTGCAATCTTAAGTTGTGGATTGGTTTCAATTCTTATGAACTTTCAACTGAGGAATCTAAAGCAATTACTAGAGCTGAGTTGTGGATTGGTTTCAATTCTTATGAACTTTCAACGCGAAAAAGGCGATAAGAGTACAGACAAAGGTTGTGGATTGGTTTCAATTCTTATGAACTTTCAACACAACATAGAATTCACAAAACCATCCTCCAGGTTGTGGATTGGTTTCAATTCTTATGAACTTTCAACTTTCTATTTTATATGTTATTCCTCAATTAGTTGTGGATTGGTTTCAATTCTTATGAACTTTCAACCCATTTACAGATACCCCAATACCCTTCGGGTTGTGGATTGGTTTCAATTCTTATGAACTTTCAACATTTAAGATAACTATCAACAACCGTACCATGTTGTGGATTGGTTTCAATTCTTATGAACTTTCAACAAAAAGTCCAGCGCCTTTGTTTATCAATAGTTGTGGATTGGTTTCAATTCTTATGAACTTTCAACAGGTAAGTGATTTGCCTAATTATATTGTACGTTGTGGATTGGTTTCAATTCTTATGAACTTTCAACCCTGAGAAAAACTTTTTTGAAAAATCAGGATTACGAAGATTAAAAGGTGCGAAGAAAAGTAAAACATTAGGAACATGCCATAAGCGACATTCCTGTTGCAGAAGCTCGGGAATAATTTGATGTAATGTCACGATCTTCGTTGCAAGAATTATAACGCTTACAAGCTGGAAGCTTGTGCTACCTTTACAACCTCTCCGTCTTCTCGGCACCTCCCCGTCAATAAACCTTTGCCTGGCCTCGTTCTGCGAGCTATGCAGGAAACAGTGGGTGATAAAGTTGGAAAATATTTTTCGGCGGTCAGCGACCGCCGCTATCCACGCCTCGCGGGACTAGCAGAGCTAGCGAAAAATGCAGTTTAACTGTTAATTACAAAATTAATGGCTGTAGCGTCGGTCGATGACCGATGGATATGCCGTCATACAATGACTCAACCGAAAAATGAGGTTAAATGTCCTTAGTTTTTCGGTTGGAGATTCTTTTTTTCTTAGCCACGGATAAACACGGATTTTCACGGATAAA
This sequence comes from Kiritimatiellia bacterium, assembly GCA_027858345.1. Lineage (GTDB taxonomy): Bacteria > Verrucomicrobiota > Kiritimatiellia > JAQICX01 > JAQICX01 > JAQICX01. Next base: position 25,502 of record JAQICX010000206.1, read on the forward strand.
GACAAATAAATTGAGAACATCGAACATTCAACATCCATTCGACCAACGGGAGAACAGCTTTAGTTTACCTAAAGCAACGATCCCGCAGAGCGGGAGAAGTGGTCATATTAAATGAAGAACCCCTCCGTCCTCGTTCCTCGG
>JAQICX010000039.1 GCA_027858345.1 Kiritimatiellia bacterium
CCTCGAGCTTGCGAGAGAGGCTTTAACCACTAAAAAGAAACAATAGGGTGAAGCAATGAACGTAGTGAATGGCCTATTCCTCATTGCCATAAAATAATATTTTTCACTTTATCACCCAAAAAGGAATAAAAAGAAAACTCACTCCTTGATTTTATTGACTCAAAAGCACACCTTTACCCCCAACCGTAAAAGTAAGGTTAATGTTGATATTATTCCATTAGATAAGCACACATTAAATTCATGGCTCCGTACCTTTCAAAATGCGGTCTATGCAGATCAGAAAATATACACAGGACCTGCCATGACGAAGATATCGTCTGTGGTCATATGCTCCATATAGTCGAAGCGCACAGTGAATGCCCAATGCTTACTGATTCCCCCGACAAAACTAGTTCTAAACGTGGAGGTATCTTCGTTGTCCTCGAGACTGTCCTGATAATAGTACTTCACATTCACGTTGAGCATTCGCCAGTGCCAATTAGCATTCAATCCATACAGGAGAGAATCATTTTCGACATAGGCATGCTCAGTATTAATGCGTTCCCACGCATAGCCTATATACGGATTGAGGGTTATTCTCCAAGGCTTGATCCTGATGATCGGTCCCGCTTTCACCATCGGCACACTGACTTTTATGTTTTCGTTTTCCGGTTTGATGACGTGATACATATGACCAACTCCAAAGTTTCAGGTGAGTGTCGCATCTGGATTGCCGTAGATATTGGCGAATATAAGGTTCCCTAAAACATCTGCATCGTTCGGTTCAGTGTAGAAGAGAAAATCATTAATCACAAAACGCGGACTTGCCATCATCGCATACAACCCATATATGGGCTTGGTGTCAGTCGTGGTTATGATATCTCTGCCGCCAGGACCGCCACGCATAGTCAGTTCATCGCGGTTATAGCCGAACATCGGGCTGATCAAAAACATGAATTCACTGTTGACATTATGACGCATCTCTTGATCGATAACAGTCTCGTCCGCGACCATCGGCAGTGGTGACATCAATGCAACCGACAGGACTGCTTTTGCAATGAGTTTCTTCATCGACATGATTGTGTTACTTTCTATTTTTTATTTCTTTTTGATTACGGTGAGAAGATCGTGCTTGTGCTCCTCCTCCTGAAGGATGTTATGTTTTGTCGAGATCATCTATAACCCCATCTTTTCCACCCTTTCCATATTGAGTGTGCTTTCCTATCTCCGTCTCTTTCATTTCCCACATCAGCAGAAAGTTGATGGCAGAACGGATTACAACAATGGCGGCCAGTTGACCAAGGTCTTGCCAGCTTGGGGATACCGCACTTTTGAGAATGTCGGCTCCAATCAGAAATTCCAATCCCAGCGATAGGGAATGACCGAGTCGTATTCGCGTAGCTGTGAATTCTTTGAGGCAATCCTTCGAGAACATGCAATTTCGGATATAGGGTACAAAAGACCTTATGCTGCCGACAAGGATGATGACGGTGGCTACGGTTTCCAGAAAGTAGGCTACATATTGTGCCAGCCCATTGATGATGTCATACATAATAAATAATCCTTTCCTAAAGATAGAAAAAATAAATCAGACCAACAGCAATAACGATAAAAATGACGCTCATGATGCTACCTGCCCTGACGTAGTCTCGGTTGTGATAGCCACCTGGACCCATCAGCAACGCATTGACCTGATGTGTTGGTAGTATAAAAGAATTGGATGCCGCGACGGCAACCAAAAGTGCCAGCGTGCGGGGCGAGATGCCTGACGATTGACCGATGGCAACGACCAGTGGAACCAGCAACACAGTTGCCGCAACGTTTGACATGAACAGCGAAAAAAGTGTCGCCAATATCGCAACGCCAGTCAGAATAACAAGCGGGTTGCCGCCGTGGGGCAGTTGCATCATGCCGGAGGCAATGAACTTTGCTCCGCCTGTCTTTTCCATTGCCACCCCGAGTGGGATTAGTCCTGCAAGAAGGAAGACCGTCCTCCAGTCAACAGCCTTGTAGGCATCATCCATCGGCATGACCTTAAGAAGAACCATGCCGAGTGCACCGCTGAACAATGCGACCGAGAGGTGTGCACCAGATAGAGCCAGAACAACAGCTACCCCAGCACACAGCAGGGCACGTAGCGGCTTGCGATCAGGTGCTCCTTCCGGTTTGTCAACCGGCGTGAGCAATGCAAACTTACGATTATCTCCCATGGCAATAAGGTTTTCTGTGGGTCCGTACGCAACGATGACATCGCCCACGCCGAGGGGAATGTTGGAGAAATCGCTGCGATGTTGTTGTTTGCCACTGAGAAGGATAATTGGCTCAACTCTATGCGTGTCACGCAGGGCTAGTTGGCGCATCGTTTTTCCGGCGATTGGCGAGTGCGGCGGAATCACAAGCTCGGCGAAACACGCCGATTTCGAGTCCTGTTGATCAACAGGGGGCTCGGATGTTGCGGTCAGCGAGTAGTCATCGACAAAGCGCTTGAAGTCATCTTCGTCTCCCAGTATCCGAAGTTCTTGTCCCTCGGATAAGCGCGTGAATCGCCAGGGAGCATGTACAACTTCATCATCCTGTTTGAGCGAAAGGATGTGCAGTCTGTACGTTTTCCAGAGCCCCGCTTCTTCACGGGACATTCCTGCTAGGTGGCTTTCCTTAGGTATGGTGCAACGCCGCATGGTATCGGGCAGTTTCCATGTTTCGATCATATCATGTTCTGACGATTTGGTTGCGTTGTCATCCAGTGCGGTATGACTTGGAAGCACGACCTTGCCCATAACCAGAAAATAGATAATTCCTCCGGCAACTAAGGCCAAGCCGATGGGGGTAACGCTGAACAGTCCATACGGCTCCTGACCGGCTTGTCCCAAAAGATCATTTAGAATGATCAATGGACCTGAACCGACCAAGGTCAGCGTGCCACCTAAAATGGCAACAAAACCCATCGGCATCAACAGCCTTGACGCCGGAATACTGGTCTTTTTAGAGACGCGCAGCATGGCGGGCAGTAGCAGAGCCGCTGCTCCAATATTCTGCATTATTGCAGAAATGACTGCCGCAACAGCCGAGAACATTGCAACAATCTTGCGTTCGTTTGTTCCAGCTATCCTTAAAACAGGGCGGGTGATGTGCCCAACGACTCCGGAGCTATCCAGACCATGACTCAAGATCATCACCGCAATGATGGCGACGACCGCATTGCTGGCTAGACCGGAGAAGGTCTCCGCCGGCTGGATTAGTCCCAGCCACGGAAGTGCCACCATGATGGTTATGGCAATCACATCGACACGCATGGCTTCGGTCACGAACAGGACAATTGTGACTACAAGCACGGCTAGAACCAGTGCGATATCCGGTGTCATGGCTTGGGTAATAATGGAGGGTTGAGGTGTCAACATAACTATAGCCCCATCTTTTCCAGTACAAGCAAGAACAGCACGACGATTGTTATCACGGGAATAATAACCACCCAAGGGTTGCGAGCGGGAAATACGTCGATCAACGTCTTGTCACCAAGATCACCGACATCCAGAATGCGTCCTTTGAGTTTCGGATAGACAGCTGCGTAGAGAGCTGCTCCAATCATGATACCGATGATTCCGCCGATCAGTGCATCGAGTGCCCCGTGTGCAACCGCACCTACCGAGGTGCCTGGACAATAGCCCAGCAGGCCAAACCCGATACCGAAGATCAATGGACCGGGAATGTTGGTTCCAAGCGACCCTGGCTTCTTGTGAAGTTTTATCCAGCCCTTCCCATGCATGGCGTAGACTCCGATCATCCCCGTAACCATGGCGGTCATCATAACCTTAAGCACGGTGAAGTCCTTCAACAGAAGCTGCCCCATGATGACTTCGTAGTCGCACACCCGACCTTTCTGCAAAAGGAAGCCGAAGCAGAACCCAAACAGAAGACCTAGTATCAATTGTAGTTTCTTATTATTGTGAAGATTGATAAACATAGTGTGGTGGTTCCTTTCTGTTTTAGAATACATGATACATTAACATGGCAATGCCTACGCCACCGATGAAAAAACAAATCGCCGACAACCAGCTTCCCAGAACTAGTTGCATGGTACCGCTGATGCCGTGACCGCTCGTGCAGCCACATCCCCAGCGAGCACCGAATCCCACACAAATTCCCCCGATAACAGCTACGGTCAGTCGTGCAAATATGTTGGCACCGAAAGTTGCTTCCCACATCGACGGAACCCATTTTAACTGGAACGTGCCGGATGTTAGGGCGGCCACCAGTGCTCCGATAAATACACCAATCACCAGCATCCACTCCCAATCGATGCCGGGCTTGTTCTCCTTATAATAGAGCTTTTTTGCGACCTTAGGGCCACGAACAGCTTTCTCAATCATCCCGGCGGTCTTGGCAAATGCGGTTGAAATTCCCAGTGGGTGATCTGAAAATAAAAACGTGAGCCAGGAAAGCATTCCTATTCCAATTCCAACCACATATGGTGACCAGCTTGGGTCGCAAAGTATATCAATCATTGTGTTCATTGTTATCTCCTAATCTTTTTGAATTGAACAACCAATGTTCTCGCAGGCTTCCATCGAACCCAGACTATCCTCAACATGTTCAAAACCATGCCGTTTTAGAATCGAAGCGGCAATGATGGCACGACGACCGCTGCCACAGAAGGTTACAATCGGTTTGTTTTTGTCAATTTCGTCCAGGTGATCCTGAAGATGTCCTAGAAAGATGTGCGTGGCTCCTTCCAATCTTGACTCCCTGAACTCGGTGATCTTGCGAACATCCAGCAGTGTGAACGCCTCGTCTTTCTTAATTTGGCTTTCCAATGTTGAGGCATGAACGGCGTAAATACGATCGTACTTTCGACCACTGACCTCCCAAGCGTGCATTCCGCCTTTGAGATAGCCAGCCAGACGCTCGTAGCCTATACGAATCAGATAGCGCACCGCCGTCTGTATCTGGTCTAGCGTTTCGGGTACGAGTATTAGATCGTAGTCGTAGTCCAGTAGATAACCTGCATAGGCTGGAAGCATATCGAGAGGAATTGCGATACTTCCTGGAATGAATGCGCCCGCAAATGCCTCGGGGCTTCGAAGGTCGACGATTACAGCTCCGTTACTTACGGCCTGCTCAACCTGCTCGGGAGTCAGCGGGCGTGGGCGTGGCAATTCACCCAAAGATGGGGTTCCCTCTTTATTGTACTTTTCCATCAAACGGAAATAAGCTGGCTGATCGTGATGTTCTGCCACCTTATAGTCGATGAAGCTCTCGCGGTCGGTTTTCTGCAACACGGGATTGTTCAGTCGTTCATGCCCAATCGTGGAGAACTCACGTGAGGCCATGCTGTCACCACAGACCGAGCCTGCTCCGTGTGCTGGGTAGATAATGGTTTGATCACCCAAAGGCAGGAGTTTTTCGAAAATACTGTCGTATAGCATTCCGGACACCTCGCGTGCACGGTCCGGAAAAAAATCGGTTCGTCCGACATCACCAACGAACAAAGCGTCGCCGGTAAATACAGCCACGGGGTGTCTCCGAAGTTTCGATCCGTCAGCACCAGAGAGATACTCTCCATTGTGTGTCCCGGAGTTTCCAGAACACGGAGCTGCAGGTCGCCCACGTTGAATGTGTCACCCTCGCATGTACTCTCGCCATATGCAAACTCCATGGCTGCACCGTGGTGAATAATTGCGCCGCTTAGCCGTGCCAAATCCAGCGATCCAATTGCAAAGTCCTCATTACGGTGGGTTTCGAAGATGTGCGTAATGCGCATTCCTTCGCGTGCTGCAATATCGAGATAGACATCGCAGTCTCGTCTCGGATCGATCACGATAGCTTCGTCACCGTCTCCCAGAATGTAGGACAGCTGTGCCAAACCGTCAGATTTAATTTTCTCTAGAATCATCATATTGTTTCTCCTTGTGTTATGTTTTATTGCTTTCCACTGCTTGTATAGCTTGTTGTTCTTAGATTGGTTAAATTTGGATCTAGTGGAAAACTATTTTAATGTTTATCTATTTAACCGAAATCTTTTATATTATAATTGTGCTTTAAGTTTCACTTTACTGTTGTTATTGTGTAGTTCCCTTCCGCAGTCATTCAGAACTGCCAACCCAGACCGCCTCCCCAGCCGAAATCGGAATGCCATTGGCCTATTATGGAGAAGTGTTTGCTAAGCAAGTAGCTGGCTCCCGCTCGGATTTCCAAATATTCCTTGGTATCATATTCAACTTCCGAAAACACTGCGAGTCGCGGTGTAAGTTCGAGGTGTTTGCCTAAGGCAAATTGGAATCCACCGGCAGTGTCCACCCACATGCGAGACATGATATTGAGCGGTAGCAGATAGCGCAGACCAAAGACAGCTTCGTGCTTATCGAAATCATCGTCAGCTCCTTCTAAATCTGCCCCAGCAAAGACAGTGGTAAAGCGATTCAGGTAATAATTATAGGTTGGTACAACCTTCCACTCCAAATCGTCTACATGCTGCCATCCTGCCTGCCACTCAGCAGAGAATATATGTCGCGTGTTGGCGTAAACCACTTCACCCTGTGTCAGCTGTGAAAGTACGTCCGCCTGACCATAGAAATAGAACGGATCTTCATACAGAAGAGGACGCACGGCGGCGGTAGCCGGGTCGAGTTCAAAATCCTGATAATGTACTACCCGAGCCATACCACTCATCATGTGATAGAGCAGATGGCAATGGAAAAACCAGTCGCCGAACTCATCCGCCTTAAACTCGATTACGGTGGTAGTCATCGGAGCCACATCAACCGTGTGCTTGAGCGGTGAATAATCACCCTGGGCATTGAGCACCCGGAAAAAATGCCCATGCAGATGCATAGGATGATGCATCATGGTGCGGTTGATCATGATGAATCGCACGACCTCATCCCGTTTAATTTCAATGGAATCGGATTCTGACAGCGGTTTATTGTTCAGAAACCAAACGAAACGCTCCATGTCGCCGTCGAGTGTGAGACGGATTTCTCGGACCGGTTTTGAGGAGTCGAAGGCGGTGGGCTGCAAAGCTCGCAGCTTGTCATAAGAAGGCCCAGGGCGTTCTGGACTCATGCCGTCGGCAGCCAGCGGGGCTTGAGAACTCACGTCTTCGGCGAGCAGTCCCAGCCAGGTGCTATTGCGTGCAGTGGTTTTTCCATTGGAAACAATGCCCTTGTCCATCGTCATTTTCTCCATCCCCATAACGCTCTTGTCGCTGGCCTCAGATTCCATCGCGAATGCAGACACCATCTGGGAATGGTTCGTTTTAGCGGCGTCTGATGCCATGTTGTCATGATCCATCTTTTTCATACCATCCATCTTCTGCATCCCTCCCATGCCGTTCATGCCAGGTTGATCAAACTTGCCGGCATGCACTTTGTAGTCGGGCATGCCCATTGAGCCTCCTGGCGTTAATGCCAAGACACGTTTGAGATTAAGACTTCCCATGTTGACATAAAGATTTGGGGAGGGAATATCCGGCGCTGCATGCCGAGTTCCCTCGCCAATCCACAACGAGGCTTTGCCAGATCCATCATGTGCCGTGGCACGAAACTCGTAGCTGCCTTCATCCGGCACCGTGACGATCACGTCATAAGTTTCAGCCACTGCAATCAGCAATCTCTGTTGGTCAAAAGGTTGCACCATCTGTCCGTCCGCCGAAATGATCTGTAAGGGGCCTCCTGCAAACTGCAAATAGAAGAAGGTAGTGGACGAACCATCGATGATTCGGAGCCGGATCTTTTCGCCCGGTTTTCCGGTGATGGACTTTTGTGAAGTGCCGTTGAGTAGGAATCGATCATAGTAAACATCAGAAAGCCCCATGGGAGGCATACGCTGGAGTTCCCTTGAAAAATACGCACCTAACAGACCCACTCGCATTGCACCCAATACGCTTTGACCGCTGTCTTTTTTGATTGAATACCATTCACTTCCACGTTTGAGCGTGTGGAGCACCGAGTTCGGTGCCTCATCCGTCCAGTCGGACAAAACCACGACGTGATCGCGAAGCCCGTCAAATTTGCCTTTGGACTTCGGCGCGATGACTAGCGATCCAAAAAGTCCGAGCTGTTCCTGGAGCAGAGTGTGGCTGTGATACCAGTACGTGCCGGACTGCCGTAGATCGAACTCGTAGGTGAACGTCTGACCTGAAGCGATGGGTGGATACGTCACGTGCGGAACGCCGTCCATGTTGTTGGGCAGCAGAATCCCATGCCAGTGAATAGAGGTCTCTACATCCATCATGTTGTGGACGCGAATCACGGCATGGTCGCCATCGGTGAAACGCAGGGTCGGCCCTGGTATTTGACCATTGAGTGTCATCGCCTGCACAGGCTGACCGGTGATGTTAACCTCCTGCTTCGCGATGGTGAGGTCGTACTCCACAGTTGCCGCAGACAACAGTGTCGCCGGCACGAACAGCGCCAAGGCAACCAATAATACCGCTATGGATTTCACACGCTTTGTGCGCGCCCAGCGTTTGATGTCTTGAAAACGCTGTACGGACTTCCTCATTTTGAATGTTGATTTGGCTATCATGGTAGCACTACTAATTCGCCGTGCATATTGCCATGTCCGCTACCACAATAGACGGAGCAATGAAAATGGTGCCTACCCGGTTTGTCGGCGGTAAACTCAATGACCTGAGTCTCGTTGGGTGGCAGTTTTTGGTCAATGTCGTAATCAGAGATACGGATGCCGTGCATGACATCTTCGCTCGTGACCTTAAGTTGAACCTTCTCGCCTTGTTTCACTATAACTGTTGCGGGATCGAACTCGAACTTGCGTGTCTTCATTTCAATCACGCGCACGCCGTTGATCACTTTGCCCGTGGGGGCTGCCGTGCTCACCGATTTAGTCATAGCGGAACTGTCGTGTCCGTGACCACCCTCATCGGCATGCCCACCTGCTTCCATCACGTTGCCTTCTTCATGGTGTGTGTCACCGACTTGTTCACCTTGTTCTATATGTTCCGTCTGCCGTGAGCATCCAAATACGAGCAGTCCAGCTACTAGTATTCCAACCACACTCCACGTCGCAATTGTTGTTTTGGTTTGTCTCATCATGATATGTACTCCCTTGTTATTAGTGCATTTTGTCAAAATTGTCTGTTGTTAAAAATAGTTCCTATCTAAAATCAATACCTTATGTACCTTTGGTTCTTCGTAAATTATTGTTGATGACTTGTCTTTGTTCGACCCCTTCAGGGTCGTTGTATGGTTTTTTTATAGTACCCCGCATTGCATACGGGGCTACTAAAGTTTGACTACTTCGTAGTCTTAGAACGGCGAAGCTGTTCAATGTTAATAGCCATGTATGAAATGCATGGTTAATTAATTATTACTAATGCAACGACTGCAACGCAGTCGAACAAAATAAAACAGATGACCCACAAAATATTACGAAGAACCGTACCTTTTCTGTTATTTCTCAGCATTCCGAGTTATCGGTTCAAATGCTGAATCGTTCGTAATGGATGTGCCTTCCCGCGACACCCAGTTCTTTAAGTGTTTCAATCATTTTATCCATCATGACTGGTGGTCCACACAAGAACACGTCAGCCTTCTCTAACAGATTCTCAGTTTCCTGTCGAATCAAATCGGTGGCGATGTGCCCCTTTGGACCTTGCCAGTTGGAATCAGGTTCGGAAAGCACATGCACAACCTTGAGGTGTTCGGGCATGTCTGAAAGTTCGTCCCTAAAAAGAATATCCTCTTCCTTTTTATTCCCGTAAATGAGCACAGCTGGTCGCGTGTCGCCGGTGTCATGGAGGTAGCGAAGCATGCTGATAATAGGGGTGATCCCGACACCTCCGGCTATGAACAAGAAGGATTTAGCGGGATAATTCACCAGACTGAAACGCCCGAATGGTCCTTCAATTCGAGCCTGGTCTCCGATCTGTGTTTTCCCAATGGTCTCTGTGAAATTGCCGGATTCCTTGATCGTGCATGTCATCGGTGGCTCGCCGATGGGCGACGAGGAGATGGTAAAGGGATGCTGTTCAGATGAGCGTCCAGGACGAATTAACTTGAGAAACCAAAACTGACCGGGGCGATGCTGGGGCAGCGCATTGCCATTTTTGGACTCAAATGCCAGCGTCCAGGTGTCATGCGATTCGCGGCTCACGGAGGAGACCTGTACCCGCTGTCTCCCAAAGAGCGGAACATAAACGTTGCGGAATAGAAAGATGAGGATGCCAATGGTGAAGAGTGCAATCCAATACGCCCTCATTCCAGTATTCTGGATATCATCACCGACTATAAAACTATGTACGAAGCCGAGGATTATGACCAGTATTACTCCCTTATGAATGAAGCGCCAGGTGTTGTAGTCCATGTGTATTTTTTTGAAGAACAGTGCCAGAACGATTGTGAGAACAAGCAGCAGGAGAGCTGCCTTACCGAAATTGATAGGCCAGGATGTATTTACGAAGAGCGACCAGCTTCCATGGCTCAAGGCAAGGAGTACCGGATGCAGCAGGATGAGCGCACCGGCAAATATACCCATGCCCTTATGAAAGATCATCACCTGGTCTAGACCATAGGGCTGGTCTATCCAATGGAAGCGTGCGCCAAGTGTAAATTGCAGCATCAATAAGGAGAACCCCAAAAGGCCGGCTCCTTTACCGATTGCCTGCAATAGAGGTTGTCCCGAGACGGGGTTAAGCGAGTAGGCTAATGCAAGTGGTAGCATTGCTAGGAGAGTATAAACCAGTAGGAGTAGACTTCCCCACATCTTTGAATCGTACCATGTAGTCTTGTTAATCGCTATGTTCATTGATGTCCAGTCAGCTTGTCGCTGCCTCCTTTATGATTTTTAATATGATATTAATTACGGTAAAGAGATTTTTGTCGATATAATCTAATAATATTTTTTACTGTTGATCAGTACTCTAGATATTATAATTATCAGTGTGTACCGGAGCTAAATGGTTACTAGCTAATAAAATACTAGAATCAATATTACTTAAACTGGCATTAAGATATAATAGATTAAAATAAAAGTCAAGAAATAATCTGAAATGTTTTTTTTAATCCACAATTTTTCGGTTGAACGCACTTATGACAACGAGGATCCCGCAGACCGGGACTCCCAGCATGCAAACAACCGTTGTCTTGGAAAAACGGGCTTGTCCTGCGTAGCCCAACGGGCGAAGCATTGGGAGCGGCAATGTCCTCATTGCCATAAAATAATATTTTTCACTTTATCACCCAAAACGCAAAAAAAAAAGTCCGTCATTTCTTTATTTTATTGGCTCAAACTGATGTTTTCTTGTTCAATCGAAAAATTAAGGTATTTATCCCTCAATTTTTCGGTTGAGTCATTGCATGACGGCATATCCATCGGTCAACGACCGACGCTACAGTTGTTAAGTTTTACAATCAACCGTTAAACTGCACGTTTCATACTGTAGCGGCGGGCGCTGACCGCCGAAAAATATTTTTTCATTTTTATCACCCAGTGGGTGGTGAAAAGATTTGTTTTCTACTAATTCTATTGGCTCAAACGAATATATTTATCTTCAACCGAAAAATTAAGGTGACTTTAACGAAAATTTTATCAATAGCAGTATGTACTTATACTTTTTGAAAATTGTCAAGCGTCATCTGGAACGCTTTGTTCGCTATTGTAATGCGGATCGTCCTCGTCGTAATCGTGCAACTTTAAGAACCACTTCTCTGCTCCAAAAACCAACGCCAGTCCGATCAGGGAAATCCACACGATCAAGATATCGGATTGTGCTTTCACCCATAGGAAAGAACCGAGAACGATGACATCCAGAACGATCGCGGTCATGAGCACCCAAGTTGTTGCTCCGACCTCCTCGCGTAAATGTTTGAAGACTCCCCAGTGGATGAAGATATCCATAATAATATAAAAAACCACGCCGATGGAGGCAATGCGGCTTAGGTCGAAAAAGATCGTAAGCAACATAGCGATGACGACGGTATAGATGAGCGTGTGCCTCTGCAAGTTACCGGGAAGATGAAAGTGCCGGTGAGGCACAAGCTGCATGGACGTGAGCATCGTCAACATACGAGAAACGGCAAAGGCACTGGCAATTACACCTGAGACCGTCGCAATGATTGCAAAAGCAATCGTAAACCACGCTCCGTATTGCCCAAAAGCCGGGCGCGAAGCCTCGGCCAGCGAATAGTTCTTTGCTTTTACGATTTCCTCGATTGACAAATTCGCTCCAACTGCGAAAGCGACAAAAACATACAACACGACGCAGATGGAGATAGAGAGTATAATGGCTCGACCTACGTTCTGTTTAGCATTCTTCAACTCGCCACCACTGTTCGTTATCGTTGTAAAGCCTTTATATCCCAAGATACCCAGTGCCACCGCGCCAAGGAAACCCGCTATACCCGTTTTTTCCGGTAGAACCGAGACGCTCTCGAATGACCAACCAGTCGCCCATAGACCACCGATAGCCAACACAGCAAGACCTGCAATTTTGATGAAGGCCATCACGAAGGAAAATGTCTGGATGAATTTGTTGCTTAGAATGTTTATCACAAAAGCGAACAGCAGTAGGCCGACACCAAGAGCCGGGATCAGCCAACTGGAGTCTCCCGTATTAAACACCTGAAGGACGTAAGTCCCAAAGGTTCGGGCTACAAGGCTTTCGCTTATCACCATTGAACAATACATCAATAGAGCGCAAGCTCCGGTCATGAGACCACGCCCGTAAGCTTTCTTGAGGAACATGGCAATTCCTCCGGCAGAGGGGTATTGCTGAGCCATCTTGACGTAGCTATAGGCGCTGAAACCTGAGATGACCGCCGCGACAAGAAAGGCAAAAGGAAACAATGTTCCGGCGAGTTCGGCGATTTGACCCGTTAGGGCAAAAATGCCTGCACCGATCATGACGCCGGTGCCCATAGAGACAGCTCCCCAAAGACTCAACGATTTTTTATTGTTTGCGTGTTCGTGTTTTTTCATATATAACCTTTCTTCTGCGAACGCCGCGCATCACCGGCGCACATGGACCTTAATTTTTCGGTTGCAGGTTCTTTTTTCTCTTAGCCACGGATAAACACGGATTTTCACGGATAAATACATTCATGTAATATGTTTATGCTTAACCACATATGTAGACTGTTTCATGCTGTAAGCCTGATTAAAATTATTTTATAAAAACATCACCCAGTAGATGATATTTAAGAAAATCTGTCATTCAGTTTAATTGCAATATCAATTATCATAATAAACAGAAAATACTTACCTGCAATGATTTACATAAATATAATCCGTGTTGATCCGTGTCAATCCGTGGCTGATAAAAAAAATATAGCCATTTAACCGAAAACCTACGGACATGGAGCGAAGCCGTGCCAAAGAGCGTTGCAATCGATACACTTGAGAGGTTAGCTTTGCCCATGTAGGGTGTCAGCCGACTATTCGGTACGAACGCCTGGATCATTGCACTGACCCAGTAAACCAATACGAAAGCCCAGCCGGATTTCCAGAAAACCCCAAATGCCGTCTTAGCAGCTTCGCCATAGAGTTGCCAAAAGCTCATACTGAGCTATTTATTGTTGGATAGCTTGATAATAACGACGACCAACAGGACGACCACCAGAATGCCGATCACCGGCCAAAACCACATTACTCCGCCTGTCCAGCCATTCATCCATCCGTTTGCGTGATTCATCATAAAGTTCCTTTCGTTGCGCTGCAACCCGACCACCTCTGGGCAATCCAGAAAGTGAGAGGAGGCAGCAGTGTCATTTGAAGCATCGGCCACAGGCTCGCGACAAGCACAGGCACCACGGGCATGCGCTCCGTGTATGACCAGCGCCCGGCGGCCAGTGGCGCTTAGCATTCATTTCTGTTCAATTTGATGTCATTTTTGGGCATCGTCCGATTTTTTGTTCATGGCCTTCATGCCCTTCATCATCGGGCACTGCTCCATGGATTCCTTGCCCATTTGCATTTGCTGCATCATATGCTTCATCATCTCGCCCTGCATCTTTTCCTTTCGCACATTCATGGCCGTTCGCTGCTCCACCATCCGTGTGACGACGGCGGCCATCAGGTCGATCTTCTTGTCCTTCGGCGCGCTGTTCATTTTGGCGACCTGCTCGGTAAGGTCGGCGTCCTGCGCCTTCATGTCCGCCATCATTTTCTCTTTCTGCTCCTTCATTCCCTGACAGCGCTGCATCATTTTCTTCTTTCCGTCCATAGGCTGCTTGGCGTTGGCTTCATTGAGCATCATCTGGTGCTTGCCGTCTTTCATGGTCTTCATGGGTTTGTCGTCTGCGGCGGTCGCTGCGACTGGCAACCACGAGGCCATCGCCAGAATCAAGGCGAGACTGGAGCGGGGTATACGGTTCATATGTGTTTGTTTTTTCATGTTCGGTTTCCTTCTTGTTTAGTGTTTTTTTGCCGCCAATGTGACGGCAAAAGTTTTATTGGCGCTGACTGGTTAATGTTTCTCCACCAGTTTCATGCCGCACTTTGGGCAGTCGCCCGGCGCGTCTTTCACCACTTCAGGGTGCATCGGGCAGGTATATTGCTGAACGTGAGCGCCGCTCACTGGCGGTGCGTCCTTCTTGCAGCTCGTTACGCCTAAGACGATGAAGCCGAGTGCCATGGCGATTATCACCGACCATATCCATTTCGAGTATGTCGCCGCATTGATCATGCTGCTGAGTTTGTTTTCATTTTTCATAACTCTTTTCCTTTCTGTTTGCTGACGTGTTGTTAGCTGTTGTTTGTGTAAGAGCTAAATGGTTACTAGCTAATAAAATAAAATATATATCATTTAAGCTACCATCAAGATATGATAGATTAAAACAAAAGTCAAGGAATAAAATAGAAAATTTATGAAATCAATAGAAATCAATAGAAATAATAAGAAGTTTAAAGAAAATCTAAGAAATATTATGAAATCCTTTTAATATTTTCTAAAACTATTTAGGGCATCCTGTTTAATTCATAAAACGCATATTGAGAATGCTTTATTAAAATATAGTTAACATATATCTGCAATCCCGCCTTGCTGGACTAGCAGAGCTAGGGAGCACTTTGGGCTAAAAAGCTTGTAGTCCAGCTACTAAATAACATGCTAGTATGTACAAGTTTAATACCAACTATCAGTTTTAGTAGCTGGATAATATTAAAAGTTTATGAATTTATAATGCAATATTACGCATTCCCGCTTTGCGGGACTAGCCTGTAAGGCTAGCTATAGAATGGTTTGGTTATCCCGCAGAGCGGGATAATCCCGCTTTGCGGGGCAAATCATCTTATGTACTCGCGAAACGAGGCTTTAGTTTACCTAAAGCAACGAAACGCAGTGAATACATAATATAGGAACTGGCTTGCCGAGACTGGAGCCTGCGACAGTAGCGAAGCGTCCATCTTGCATTAAACAGAAACTATTTAAGGTGCTCTGTCAGCCATCGTCATCAGACGATTGTTTTCGAAGACAGCAAACTGATCAGGTGTGAACACTTCCGTCATTCCAACCCAAGCAAGATCATCATCGGACGAAACCCGTGCAACTTTTGTAATCGACGACTTCAAGTCTATTTTCATTCCAGTTTCTTTTGCCACTACCGCTTCTATATCATGTCGGGTTAGTCCACTTTTGGCCTGAACAATCTTCGCATCTTGAAGGTCCGACGGTTGAATATCCACCTTGGAAAAACCGGAGGGAATATAAATGGCACCAGTTGTGAAATCGACCGCAAACGCGATGATTCCAGGAACAAGGAAGAACAGCAAACCTATGCCATCCAATACAGCTACACCGACATCTATGTTTCCCGCTGATTGACCACGGCGCTCGGGGTAAATAATCGTTCCGCATGAGGTCGCGCTCAGCATTACGGTAAGTCCCATCAGCAGGGAAATCCCCCGCGCAAACAGTATATCTCTTCTCATCTTATTTCTCCTTATTAGAGAACTTAAAGTTCAGCTAATCTTTTTAGTGAGTATCAGAAAAAGATTTCGCATTATTATAATTGTGAAAAAAAACACAATACCAATTTTTATAAATGCTATCATTAATGTTGATATTGTCAAGGAATTTATCTTTTTTCTGCTAACTACGCAGGATGCGGTTGAGACTTTCGTCTATATTTCTCTGGTTAGACAAGCCGTCGTGTTAATAATGTTGTGAAGACAAAAAGATAGAATCGGGTGAATGACTTCTTTTCTATGCCGTTTGTGGCCATTTGAAATACGTTTCTATCCTGATGTCTTCTTTTCATGACACGATTCAGGATCTATCACTATTTGATTGGTACCCACCCCTGAACAAGATTTGCATCTGGGTTAGATGTTGTCAGAGCCCAGACCTGTCCATTTGACGTGTCTATCTTGAACATACCTGTCAGATAGGCGTTTTTGCGGTTCTGGTCTTGAAAATAGGGGTTCGTACTACCATCCCACCATTGGTGTTTAAATAACTGATATCTCTCTGCTACCACCTTTTCTGGATTATTATTGGTTGCTGCTGTTGCAAGGACTATGCCTGCACACAAAGCGATCCCAAGCAGGACACTCTTGACGTTGATGTTTTTCATCTCGACCTCCATTTGTTTGTTGATATTTATAATTCTATTGCTGTATTATATATGTTATATGTGTGTATTGCAAACATATAAATTATTGTAAGAAGCTACTCTTGATTTTACGGTTAATACCTCTTTATGTCAGCGGGGACGCTGACCCTCCCAATTAGCAAATTAATATTGTCTTGTAGAAATCAGCCTTCGCACTTCGTGTCTACGGCTCGACAAAGTGGGCTTGTCCTGCCTAGCCCAAAGGGCGAAGCATTGGGAGCGACCTCCTCCGTTCTCGTCATTTAAAATTAATTTTCATTTTATCACCCAATGACTGATATCTAACAAAACAGTATAATTATTACATTTACATCAACAACCATTATGACAAGTAGTATGCTTTTTTTTAACAAATAAGCTACAAAGATTATTAATCCGTATTACAACCCTTCTGATTTCTTAAGTGTGTTGTAAATACGAGTAAAACCTCGAACAAACAAAATTGCATTAAACAGGGAAAAAACAATTAAAGCTTCATTAAAATACTCTGGACCACCAAAACTATAAACTAAGAACATTAAATAAAAGAAATACTTGGATCTAAACACCCATTTGAACTGTTTTTTTAATAAATCAAGGTTTATAACAAATATTATTGCCATAGTATACAAAAAAACATATACATTACCAATGCTTCCATTAATAATACCTGCAAAACTAAGAATTATAGTAAAAATTGCCATACCTGAGTGATCACAGATCATATCAACAAAAGAACCATGCGCACCACTAACCCCCATTTTACGAGCTAAAGGACCATCAATGCCATCCAAAACGATATGTAACACAAGAAAGATATTTGCAATAATCAAAGATTTCCCTGGATGAGGATTTGACAACGTAAAGTAGGCAAAAGGTACTAATGCCAACATACCCAATAATGAAATAAAATTTGGACTAATTTTCAGTTTAATAAATAGTGAAACAATAGGATCAAAAAATCTATCCCTTTTGGTTTCAAAAGCTTTTTGCTTTTCTTGCTCCTCTTCTGAGAAATAATTTAAATCATCTAACTTCTTCATAATCCCCTTTACTCCTTATTTTTGTAAAAATTGGTTTATGGTCTAAAGAAAACATTGTTTACGTATTTAGGGCATCCTGTTCAATTCATAAACACTATTTGGACAAGCTGTTATATTGTGTCAAACACATTAAAAGTGCAAGGTTTTTAGTACATTTTACCTAAAAACCTTGTAGATGAACCTTTAATATAAAGTTACGTTGTTTATGATTTTGTAATGCGATAATACGCAACTTTTTGCCATGCAGCATGTTACCTTTAGCCAGCTAAAGGCGAAAATGCCTTATGGCAAAAATTTACGCATTCTCACATTAAACAGTAAGCCCTATTTTAGGACCAATTACACATTCAAAGTGTACATTAAAATGTCTTAAATCCTTGTTTCCAAAAGCACCCTTAATAGTAACGTTAAGGAGAATCATTTTGCTTTTCGGGTACCAGCACTGTGAGTACGCCAGGCAGCACATCTATATGCACCGGTGTCGTTCCGATAATGTCTCCATCCGCCTGCACTTGCATCGGAACGCTGCTGCGAATGTCGACGGTCTTTTCGACATTGATGAAATCAGTTATGGGTGGAGTAATCCAACCTACGACGACTCCGATGGCGTACCAGGAACAATTCCAAATTTTCTTAAAACTTAAGATTCCGACGCCGAGATGCCCGTCATCGATGCGGATGTCCGGGTTGCCTGGATAGAGCTGTTTGCCGATCATTCTACAGTTAATGATTGCCACATCGACTGCGTGATACGGTTCTGCCTTACCGTCGACTTCTATAATGAGATGCTGGGGCTTGGATAAAAGCATTTTGATTATGGTGGAGCCTACATAGGCGATGCGACCAAACCGTTTTTTGCTGTTGCGATCCGTCCCGCCGATCACCTCTGCGTTGAGTCCTACACCGGCATTGAGAAAGAAGATCCGTTTGCCAATACGCATGCCGTCGATCTTTCGTTCGCAGTGCTTGCCGGCAATGAGAGCGATCGCTTCTTCCAAAGACATTGGAATTTCGAGCTCACGTGCGATCAGGTTGCCGGTTCCGGATGGGATGATTCCGAGCGGAATTCCGGTTCCCTCCAGTCCGTCACCGACGGACGAGACCGTTCCGTCTCCCCCCGCAGCCACGACGAGACCAAATCCCTCTGGCAAACGTTTACGCACAATATCCGCCAGACTATCCTCTTTGCACGTCTGATAGAGCTCATATTCGATATGGGCGGCTGTGAATTGGCGGTTTAGCGTATCGTGCAGCAGTTGTCGGTCGGCTTCTTCCGTCGCCGGGTTTGATATAACAAGTACTTTCATTGGTTTTCCAAACTTTGTTTATGGTGGATAAGTGTTTGACGCAAAGTATTGATTGCCGTAAGGGATAGTGTCAGCCAGGCGATGCCTGCCGCGATGCCTCCCAGAACGTCGCTGAAATAGTGAGCTCCCAAATATATGCGGCTGAAGCTGACCAGCAGCACCATGGCGACAGCGGCGAGCACTGCCCAAGTTCTTAGCCACCAACCTTTTAATGCCTGAACCGCAAGAACAGCCAGCAGTCCATACAGCAACGTGGCCGTCATAGCATGGCCACTCGGAAAACTGTAGCCCTGAAAATTAGAGTAGGCGTCTTCGATATTTGGGCGTTGGCGGTGGAATGTCATTTTCAGCAGAGGTATCAGAGCCACTCCGCACGGCACGACGAGTATCAAGGTCATCAACCGGTACCAGCAGCATTTCCACCCTAGAAAGAGTCCAGTAGCCACGGTCACTGAGACCACAGAAAAAGTAGAGGCGAAACGGGTGACGATCAGCATAACAGCGGTCAGGCCGGGAGTGCGATGAAAGTCGAACCATTGCACTACATTTCGGTCAATGGAGGTCAAGTTGGCACCGCTCATCACGTCTTGCGCAATGCCTGCAAACAGCCATGATGCGCCAAAGAAAATCAGGACGCCCAGCGCCATCCCCAGATAATCTCGTGGAGACATTCTTCCTAGTCTGCGATTGTGCCTGCCCAGCGCGATGGCGAGGAGCAAGGCGGCAACAATGAACAGAAAACTTAATAAATAAAACATGGTATTTTCATCCTTTCACGATGTAAAACCAGCATTACTGCTTATTTTTTGCTTTCCATTATTTTCTTTATGACGCTTATATCACGTTTGCGTTTGTACAAAGGTGTGCTGTCATTTTCAAACATCGGAACGTTTTTGTTGTATGACTTTTTTGAGTCTGACTTGTAGATTAAGCCCAACGGCCATGGTTCTCTTTCCACTGACTTTTCAAATGCTTTTACTTTGTTGGTTGGGTCATAATCATTGTCAAGGGTGTAAGTATTATCTTTGAACCATTTATAAGTGTTTACCTTATTAAAAGATACGCATGCTTGAAATACATCTACTAATGCAAAACCGTCATGTTGTATTGCCTGCTTAATCAGTTCTTTTGTGAGTTCTTTTTCATGGACTGAACTTTTGGCTACAAAAGTTGCTCCAAGTGAAATAGCCACAGCCAATGGATTAAAGGGTTCTTCAAATACTCCGTCTACTTGTATTGGTGTTTCATGCCCAAATTGCGAAGTAGGAGATGCCTGACCTTTTGTGAGTCCGTAAATCATATTATCATGAACTATAACGGTGATATCGGCATTTCTACGGATGTTATGAATAAAATGATTACCACCTTCTCCGTACACGTCTCCGTCACCGCTTTGTACAACAACTTTTAGTTCAGGATTGACCATTTTAATTGCAGCAGCTGCCGGTAATGCTCTTCCATGAAGTCCATTAAAGTAACTTGTATTGTAATATTGAGGAGATTTTGCAGCCTGACCAATACCTGATACCATGCAAAGATCTTCTTTCTTAAGACCCAAATCGGCATAAGCTTCTGCTACTATATTTCTGAGTCCAAAATTTCCACATCCCGGACACCATGCGATATCAACTTCATTATTCAACCAATCATTCTTATTCATTATAACACCTCCTTTATAGAGTCCATTAATTCTTCAACTGTAAACATTAGCCCGTTATATTTTAATGTTTTGTGATCAAAACTAATACCTGTTTCAAGTTTGATCAAATCTCCAAACTGTCCTGTCTGATTGTTTTCAACAAGAATGAGTTTTTTTGCTTTTTTCAACAGAGATTCGGTATCTTTATGCAAAGGATAAACTTGTGAAAAATGAAGCATTGCAGTTTTTGAATCATTCATTTTGTCAATAGCCTCTGCAATCATATTATAGGTTGAGCCCCATGCAACAATTAAGTTTTCGTAATTCTCGGGACCATATATTTCGGGTCTGCATGAGTTTTCTTTGACAAGTTCAAATTTTTTGAATCTTTTGTTTTTCATTGCCATGCTGATTCCATCTAGGTCCTCAGTTATTCTACCGTTTTCATCATGTTCATCTGAGTCAGAACAGACAAAACCTGTGCCAAATCCCGGAATACCTCTAGGAGAAACTCCTGAATCAGTAATTTTATATCTCAGATAGTCATCATCTGTTTTGACTATGTGTTTTTCGATTTTGATTTTATCAAGGTCAAATTCAGGTGTGTCATAATTAGTATCAACGAAATACTGATCTGTAAGGATAATAACAGGAATCTGATATTGATCAGCGTGATTAAACGCTCTGCATGCGAGTTCAAATGCCTGTTGTGTTGTACCCGGTGCGTATATGGCTCTTGCAAATACTCCGTGACCTGTGTAAAGTGCAAGATTTAAATCTCCTTGTTCGGTTCTGGTTGGAATTCCTGTAGCCGGTCCCGGTCTTTGAGCAATATGGATTACCAGTGGAGATTCGGTGATCCCCGCAAGACTCATTCCTTCTGTCATAAGCGCAAAACCGCCTCCTGAAGTTGAAACAATAGGACGCGCACCTGCGTACCAACCTGCCACTGCCATATTTACAGCTGCTATCTCATCTTCTGTTTGCTCAACCAATATTCCTGCTTCGTGTGAGTATGTCGCCATGGCGGTAAATACACTTGTTGACGGAGACATAGGATATGCAAATGCGCAGTCGCATCCACCAGCTATGGCACCAAGGGCTATTGCATCTGCGCCTGAAACCATAATGTTATCAGGTTTTGCATCCGGTTTGCATAGTTCAAGAGTGATTGTTTTTTCAGAGACCAGATTTGAGCCAATTTCGTAACCTTTGTCTGCAGCTTCTGCATTTTTTTCTATTTTTTCATCGTCTTTTTTAGCAAATATTTCTTTTATATAATTTAAAACTTCATTACGTTTCAGATCCATGAGACCACTAACAACTCCTACAGCGACTGAATTTGCATAGAGTTTATTGCCAATTTCAGTGGCAATCTCTTGAAAAGGTACATTAATGACTTTGTCGTTCTCAAGTTTCTTTTTGTCTCCAATTATTATGGTTTCATCTGAAATTCTCTCTTTTAAATGTGAAAAAGCAGCTTTTTCAAATGGAATCAATATATCAATACGTTTAACATGTGCTTTTACTTCATCACATGACACTCTGATTGAAATTGAATTTATACCACCCCGAACACGAGACATATATTCTTTAGTAGAGTATACGTGATATCCGGTTTTTTTAAATAAAGCCACAAGAACTGTTTCTACAGAGTTAATTCCCTGTCCTGCTTCTCCTGCCAGTACAATAGATAGTTCGTTCATCGTTTATTCCTTTTACTTTCTGACTTTAGACTTTGGATTTAGGCGTTTGCTAGCTCATCAAGCACTAGAATCTAGACCATTTAAACTAGAATCAATATATAATATATAAAAATATAAGTCAAGAGATAGTATTTTTTTTTTGCCTTTCCTTGATTTTTCGGTTGAACGTAGTTATGACAACGAGGATCCCGCCCTGCGGGATCGCTCCCAGCATGCAAACAACCGTTGTCTTGGAAAAACGGGAGCGGCCCTCGAGCTTGCGAAGCGAAATATGTGCTGATATCGCAAGTTGTTGTTTTGGTAAGAATGGCTTTTCAAAATTGAACAACAGCAACAAGCTAACCTAAAAAGAGGTATATTCACAAAAAACAATTGCATTTTCTGCAAAATGCCATATAATGTTGTTTAATTGATAAAAACATTTGCACAAAGGTACTGTCAAAAGTTTTATGAAAAAAACAATAGATCTGAAAAGAGGATAAAGATATGACAGCAAAACTAAATCAAGAAAAAGATCAGCTTAAAGATCCTGTCTGTGACATGTCAGTATCAAGCGACTCGCAATATGCTTACGATTATGAAGACAAGCACTATTTCTTCTGCAGTGAGCATTGCCTGAATAAATTCAAAGAAGCGCCGGAACAATATCTGAATAAGGAAAAATCTCCTCCAAGCAAAACAGATAACAAAGCAAACACCTACACCTGCCCCATGCATCCTGAAGTTATTCAGGATCATCCCGGGAATTGCCCCAAGTGCGGAATGGCACTGGAGCCGGACACCACCACCGGTGAAGAAAAAAATGAGGAGCTTATTGATATGACCCGTCGTTTCTGGGTCTGCACCGCACTCACTTTGCCCGTCTTTTTCCTGGCCATGACTGCCGATATGATGCCTGGCTGGCTACCAAGCTGGCTTTCCATGCGCCTTGTTCAATGGATTGAATTTGTGCTGGCTACACCCGTTGTAATCTGGGGTGGCTGGCCATTTTTTGTTCGTGGGTGGCAATCCGTCCGAACCTGGAATCTCAATATGTTCACACTTATTGCCTTAGGAGTCTCGGTCGCATGGGGCTACAGCGTGACGGCCCTCTTGTTCCCAGGAATTTTCCCTCCCGTCATGCAGATGCATGGTGGTCTGGTGGCAGTCTATTTCGAAGCTTCTGCAATGATTACCACTCTGGTACTGCTCGGACAGGTGCTTGAATTGCGTGCCCGCTCACGAACCAATGCGGCAATTCAGACGCTTCTCAGCCTTGCCCCTAATACGGCTCGTATAGTCCGGGAGAATGGAACAGAAGAAGATATCCCGCTGGAGCAGGTACAGCCAGGCGATAGCTTACGAATTCGTCCAGGCGAGAAAGTGCCGGTAGATGGTACAGTCATAGAGGGCGAGAGTAACATCGATGAATCCATGATAACCGGTGAATCTATTCCGGTAGCAAAGTCAGCCGATGAAAAAGTTATCGGTGCAACAGTCAATGGAACCGGCACTTTATTGATGCGGGCAGAACAAGTAGGTTCTGATACCATGTTGGCACAAATTGTTACCATGGTAGCCAATGCACAACGAACACGAGCTCCAATTCAAAGGTTAACCGATGTCGTGGCTGGATATTTTGTACCCACCGTGGTTGCCTTTGCCGTGATTGCCTTTTTAGTCTGGTTGATATGGGGACCGGAGCCACGCCTGGCGCATGCCGTGGTTAATGGCGTTGCGGTATTGATTATCGCCTGCCCGTGTGCACTAGGACTTGCCACGCCTATTGCCATAATGGTGGGAACGGGGAGAGGTGCACAGTCCGGCGTATTGATCAAGAACGCTGAGGCTCTGGAGATCATGGAAAAAGTAGACACACTGGTTGTAGACAAGACAGGTACGTTGACTGAAGGCAAACCAAAATTGATATCAGTGCAGGTAGAAAGTGGCTTTTCCGAAGATGACCTGTTACGACTGACCGCCAGCCTTGAAAGAACCAGCGAACATCCTTTGGCTGAAGCAATTGTAAATGGAGTTGAAAAAAAGGGAATTGAGCTGGTTAAGGCAGAAAATTTTCAGTCTGTTACCGGTAAAGGCGTGACAGGTAAGGTTGATGGACATAGTGTGGCAGCAGGCAATGTAGCTCTGTTGGAAAGCTTGGATGTCAATGTAGGCGACTTGTCGCAACAAGCAGACAAGCAACGCGCTGAAGGCCAGACGGTTATGCTGGTTGCCATAGATGGCAAGGCCGCAGGTTTAATTGGTGTCGCAGACCCCATCAAAGAGACTACAGCCAAAGCCATTCGCGATCTGCATGCCGAAGGAATAAGTATCGTGATGATTACCGGGGACAATCAGATTACCGCAGATGCGGTTGCCGGCAAATTGGAAATTGATCAGGTACATGCCGAAGTATTGCCTGAACAAAAAGCCGAACTGATAAAAAAACTTCAAGCAGAAGGTCATATTGTCGCAATGGCGGGTGATGGCATAAATGATGCTCCGGCACTGGCACAAGCACATGTCGGCATTGCCATGGGCACGGGTACCGATGTGGCAATAGAAAGCGCTGGTATCACTTTAGTCAAAGGCGACTTGCATGGTATCGTCAAGGCCAGACGATTAAGCCGAGCCACAATGCGTAACATCAGGCAGAATCTATTTTTTGCATTCTTTTACAACACGGCAGGTGTGCCTATTGCCGCAGGTGTGCTATATCCATTCTTCGGCATATTGCTCTCACCAATGATTGCCGCCGCAGCCATGAGCTTCAGCTCTGTTTCAGTTATCAGCAATTCGCTCAGACTAAAGCGGGCAAAATTATAGAAAGTGACAAAATTATATTTGTCTACAAAGTGCTGCAGGTGCAACAGGTAAAGGAGCTGTAAACACAATTGTTCAGATACAGACCGAGGGTAAGAACAAAGTCCTTTTCAGAATTCTGCAGTCAGAAAAAGAGGCGAACAAACCATTTGCAGGAATTGACACATGGAGCATACGTCAAGCTGACTCAAAATAGCTGCACGGAAACTCAATTATTCTCTAAGTTGCATTTTTAGAAAAACACCATATAATGTAATTAACTTTATAAAACAACTTTACCACTCAAAGGCAAAGATTTCACCTTTGAAAATGATTAACCAAACATAAATTATCTTAACGACTGGTATAATAATTGTTTGACCGAAATGAAAAAAAAATGAAGAGTATTTTGAAAGTTTATCTAAACATCGCGATGATATTGACTTCATTTGCATTGCTGCTCAGTGGCTGTGCCACGGGCGGTTACATTGCGGAAGATCTATGGACGAGTCCTAGGTCTCGCAAACCCCTGATCTACGCAGGTACGAAGTATCATATCCA
Organism: Kiritimatiellia bacterium; assembly: GCA_027858345.1. Classification (GTDB taxonomy): domain Bacteria; phylum Verrucomicrobiota; class Kiritimatiellia; order JAQICX01; family JAQICX01; genus JAQICX01. Next base: position 25,561 of record JAQICX010000039.1, read on the forward strand.
TGAGATTCCGCTGTACAGCACTCGCAGCCGAATGACTATGAGTTCACAAATCGAGTATTCGATGAAATGGTGGCACTATGTGGATTTGCCATTGTGCATTTGTGCCGACACTCTCTTACTTCCATACACTGTTCCTCGTACGTGGTGGTCCAACTGGAAGGCTCAACCAACCAAAGAAGAATTGCTAATTCGACCTTTAATCATGGAATATTCCAGTTGCTACCGCAATATGCGCAACCTCGAGTCTGATAAGTACTGGTATGCGCAACGCAATGGGCTTGGACAAACGGAAGCTTTGCCACAGAACCTAGACGTCTACAGGAATCAGATGGATGCACCTTCCAATGATAAGCCCTATGTTTGCCCTGCCGGCGGCGAGTATGCGGTGAGAGGTCAGAATGAAGAACCTAAATGTACCGTTCATGGCACGCCCTCCGAAACGATGAATGCCATGAAATTCATGTACAAGGAGAAACGATTGCCGGAGTCCTGTCGCGATTACACCCCCAACAACAGCACAAAGCGCAATGATAAAAAGAGTGTCGGGGACAAACTATCCGACGCGACTCAGGAGAGTATGGATAACAAGACGAGCCAAGGCGACTAAAAAGTGTCTAAGACACATTATGCATTTGTAATAGAGAATAGTTATTAACCCAAAAACAGGAAAAGATATGAGCCTCGACCACAATCATGAAATAAACAATTACAATCGTTCATTTGCAATCGGCGTTACACTTAATATCATTTTTGTTGTTATTGAAGCCAGCTATGGGATGTTTGCAGACTCACTGGCACTGATAGCGGACGCAGGACACAATTTAAGTGATGTGGTTAGTCTGTTGCTTGCTTGGGGGGCAAGCGTTCTGGCCACAAAAGCCGCAACAGAGAAGAGGACGTATGGCTTCCGAAAGGCTACAATCATGGCTTCTCTGGCTAGTGCGATACTTCTACTTGTTGCACTCGGTGGGATTACTTGGGAAGCCATCGGACGTTTTTTCAATCCGAAGCCTGTTGAAGGCATAACGGTTATTGGCGTAGCTGCAATTGGTGTGGTCATCAACACCTTAACTGCATTACTTTTTGTTAAAGGTCAAAAACATGACCTAAATATAAAAGGAGCCTTTCTTCATATGACTGCTGATGCCGGGATATCGCTCGGGGTGGTTGTCGCCGGCATATTAATCATGGTCAAGGGCTGGCTGTGGATTGACCCTGTGGTGAGCATTATGATCGTTGCTGTTATCCTTGTGGGCACATGGGGATTGCTTCGAGATTCCATAAACTACGCCATGGATGCTGTACCAGACAGCATTGATATCCCAGCAATAAAGAACTATTTGACGAGCTTTGACAACGTCAGTCGCATTCACGATCTGCACGTCTGGCCGTTAAGCACCACCGAAACTGCACTGACGGTTCATATTGTGGTGAATGACCAATCATTAGACAACAGTTTTCTGCTTAACCTCCAGCAAAATCTGCACGACCATTTTGGAATAGGACATTCAACAATTCAGATTGAAACATCAACGGGTAAGATTGACTGTATGCTGGATAATCATAGACACGTGTAACCTTTAGCATCATACAAGTTTTTTGGTTGCTGATGTGAACATGCAATTGGGACCACCTTAACAAGGCGTTAGGTCGACACCCTTAGTTTTTCGGTTAAATGGCTATATTTTTTTTATCAGCCACGGATTGACACGGATTAACACGGATTTAATTTCTGTAAAAGATTGAAGAGAAGCTGATTGTATTTGTTTTTATAATTTGACATTGCAATTAAACTGAATGACAGATTTTCTTAAATATCATCTACTGGGTGATGTTTTTATAAAATAATTTCAATCAGGCTTACAGCATGAAATAATCTACATATGTGGTTAAGCATAAACATATTACATGAATGTATTTATCTGTGAAAATCCGTGTTTATCCGTGGCTAAGAGAAAAAGGAACCTCCAACCGAAAAATCAAGGTCGACACAAAAAACACTGATAATACCTTGACAAAGACAATATTAATGGTAGAATTGATTCAAAATAGATGAAAACATAGAGGTGTAAAAACTCTATTTTCAAATTAGATCTTGGATCTAGTAATATTAATCATAAAAAATATAAACATAAGGAGACAGGAAGTAAATCATGTGTGAATTGAACGCAGAAGAAGAACCCGAACAACTGAATACCATTGATTTTCGTAAATTGGCATGGGATACAGAACTCGATAATAACGTTAATTCTCTAAAAAAACTCAAACTGTATTTTCCTTTGACGGAAGAGGAAGAAATTTCCATACAAGAAGTGTTGGATAATCATCCCATGAATATCCCGCGTTACTATCTTAGTCTCATTGACCCCAACGATCCCAAAGACCCCATTCGAAAGATGGCAATTCCCACAGCAGAGGAGTTGGTTGTGGCTGGTCAGATGGGCGAAACTACTGGAGATCCCTACGGTGACGACAAACACAACAAGGGAAACGGCGTTCTACATAAATATCCTTACTCAGCTTTGGTCGTGGCCACCGAATACTGTTCAATGTATTGCCGTCACTGTTTCCGCAAGCGCATAGTTGGTCTACCCAACGACAAAACCGTCGAGAACTTCCAAAATGCTGCCAAATACATTGCCGAACACAAGGAAATCACCAATGTGATTATTTCTGGTGGTGATCCCATGATGCTACCCACCAGCGTCATCGCCAAGATACTAGAAGCCTTAAAGAACATCGAACATGTGAACTATGTCCGAATTGGAACCCGTACCCCTGTGGTGTATCCCATGCGCTATTTCGACGATGAATTAATCAAAGAACTGCGTGATTTTAACCAGCACAAAACTCTCTACATACCGACCCACTTTAACCACGCAAAGGAAATCACAGACCTATCCAAAGAGGCTGTGATGCGCATCCGCAATGCAGGTATCACCGTTAACAATCAAGCCGTGTTCCTCAAGGGAGTCAATGACAGCGTGGAGAGCCTTGTAGACCTGATGACCGGATTAACCAGAATCGGTGTGAACCCCTACTATCTATATCAATGCATGCCCGTCTCGCGTGTTCGCCATCACTTTCAGGTACCCCTGAAACGCGGTGTGGATATTGTGGACGAAGCCAAGCGCCATTTAGACGGATACGCCAAGCGTTTCAAGTTCATAATGGGGCATGACATCGGTAAAATTGAGATCTGCGGACGGATGGATAATCTTTTAGTAATGAGCCAAATCCACTCTCGACCAGAACATCCTGAAGAAGCATCCCGTATTCTAATGGGTGAACTGAACGAAAATGCTGGCTGGCTCGAAGACCTTGATTTGATTTAATAATATAGCTTTTATACACGCACAGAAATAATACCAATCCAACAATGCGTTCAACTGCAACCCACGAGAACGTGCTGTTTTTCGAGTTTAGCCAAACATTTAGCAACGCTCAAAGTTAGTGCCAGTTCCTTGGTAGGCGGGTTAACTTTGGCGTTCTGAAAGAAAAAATGAACCTTACTCGCTACACTCCAATTGTATTTTTCTTAAAATGCTATATAAATACGTTTTTGTTAAAGAGTCTTGAAAAAAAGCTGTTAACAACTAATTATCACTCGAAGGAACAACTTGTAGCCTTTGAAATTATTTAAGATTAAACAGAGAGATAATACAAATGAACGAGAGTGTTCTTATAATAATTATTCTTATTGCGACTGTGATACCCTTTCTTATTTCGTACTGTCTCATTCGTTTTCTTCCTAAAGCACGATACTTGCCGGCGTTACTACTTGTCATCGGAGGACTCTATTTCTTGTTGGATGCTCTCAGCACAAAACCAACAGGTGGCGGAATATCCGGTTTCGGCGATATGAACATCATTGGTGGCGTAATTGCCGGCATAATTTGCATTCTTGCTTCCGGAGTGGCATTTTTACTTTCCTGGCTGATGTACAAATGGCGGAGGTCAAAACATGTCAAATAATCCATTAAAAAACAGCAAAGACACAAACAAAAACAAAAACAAAGAGTCTTCTTTTGAGATGGAGCCAGAATCAAAGCTCGATTGGGGACGTTTTAAGGTACGATTTCTATTTGGATTCCTGCCTGGGGCATTGCTGGGTTTTGGCTTTTGGACTCAAATGTGTCGTCCTCTGCGAGAACTCGGGGCTATGGAGAGTATTCCTCGACTCATAACAGAATTGCTGCATTTGGGAAAAATCATCGATTCAGGACTCGCCGGCATCATTGTGACCCTGATATTTGCGCTAGCCTTAGGACTAATTGTTGCCGCCTGGCCCCACATTTCAAAATATCGCTCTGAAAGATAAGAACAATGTAGATTGGTTCGACAGTCGCTCTTGACCTACCAAGTATAACTTAGTTATTGTTGGCGACAGGTAACAGAAACATATTGCCAATCACACCAATGTCCCTCTATTTATTTGCACATTATAGTTGCATTTTTCACAAAACAGCATATAATACAACCCAATAAAAACACATTTACAAATCAAAGACTAAAATTTTTAGTCTTTGAAATTATTTATGAATTGACCAGCAAGCCTATAATATAATTGTTGAAAAGGAAAAAAGGAAGCATTAAATGACTGAAACAAACCCTCAGACTCGCTCACGGCTTTTCAATGTGCTGGATTATGGAGCTGTGGGTGACGGTGAAACCGACAACACAAAAGCATTTTCGGCATGTCTTGAGTCCATAATCAAGGTCGGTGGCGGGCAGATGCATCTGCCTTCCGGTGTCTATAAAGGCCGAATTCTCATTCCATCTCAGGTATCAAGCTGGCTTGTCATAGAAATCACGGGCGAAGGACAACCGGTACCGGCATTCGGCACAATTGGATCACTCTCTCTCACAGACAATGGTACTATCATTCAGAGTCTGGAAACATCTGGTCCGGCAGTTATCTCCGCCATACCTGATCAGGATTCGCCATACGGCATCTTCTCAATGCTTTGCGTGGTTATCAGGAATATGGAGGTCCGAACGTATGACAATCCAGCTATCGACGGCATAGACCTCCAGCATGTCGTGCAGTGCAGAATAGAGAACGTAGTAGTCAACACAGTATACTGTATCCAGACGAGTAAACCAACTCACGGAACTAGTGGGATTCTCACGCCGGCATGCAACAATGCCGCGTTGACTATCCTGCGAAACGTAGTGGTGACCGGATACCACAACGGCATCGTGGTGAACGAACACACTGACGGCGACAATATCAACCTTGCTTGTAACTTCAACGGACTGCTGTTCTCTTTCGCTCATCATGCATCTCGCTTTGGTCGGGTATGTACACAACGTTGTACCAACAATATCACAGTGACAGGTAAGCATGGTTTCTGCATTCAACAACTGGATATTGAAATTGCTGGTGAACACCAGAAAGACAACAACAATGCATGGCAGGCTACGGAGTTTAATATCAACGATCCTGACAATCTGGGTACGGCTGATATTAACTACTGGGTCGTTGAAGGGGATGTCGGAGCTGTTGAGACATTCACACGCAATGGAGCCGACTCGATTTGTGCCCGTCGGATAGGCTCTGCCTCAATCCCTGAAAAACCTGCAGAAAACACAATTAACCCAGCAGAAGCTACTAAAATAATTAAAAAAACTACACAAACTGCCGGAACAACGACGACTCCAGTCAAACACTCTCCAGAAAAAACTGCAGAAACAAATACAAATCCAACAAAACTCCCTCCAGCAGAGAAAGCCCTCAACACCTCACTTAAACTGAAGGAAACTAACCGCAGAGCAGAACATAGAGTGCGATTGGATATAAAAGCTCGTATTGGTTTGGAAACCGATTTTCCTGATGTGAAAATATCCATGAAAGATGATATAATACCTTGTGTTATTTCGGATTTGTCAATCGGTGGTTTGAAAATCATTATATATAATTACAAAGTCATCCCAGTCAACGTGCGGGTTCGAGTGTATATACAGATTAACAAATTTAAAGAAATTACACTTCTCGGTGTTGTCCGCTGGCGAAAAATGCCCCCCGGCACACCAGCTCAATTACTAGGAGTTGAGTTTCTGGTTCCCAAAAAAACCATACTTGATCAATGGATAGAGTATGCAAATAGTATAATCGATAATGCTTCGCCTAATGACTTAGTCGGAGAGACAGATGATGACCCATGGACCGGTATCCGGGGATAACATTAGGTGAAATCCAGCCATCTTATATTAATTGTTAACCCAAAGAAAGAAACAAAACAATGAAGATTCTCATAATGATAATATTGATATGTTGTGCAGGTTGCTTTTCTGCCAAAACCGAAACACCACAAGGTGGTGCAGCTGCTATCTCTAATCTTTTGAAAAAACGGGATTACAACACCCTATTCCAAGAACGCTATTCCGAATGGTACAAAGTGGAAGCAGAAGGTGTAAAACCCGAAGTTGCTATCAAAAAACTATCTGCATTGTGTGACAAACAGCATGACGTTCTGGTCAATGTTTTTGATCAACTAGAGCATTGAACAAATGAAACGCTGTAAAGATTTTATTCGAGGACGACGTTGGGCTTTAAAAAAAATCAAGTAATAGCAGACCTATTGCGTATTTTTTTGAAAGATTCAACGGAAGCCGCAGGACAAAGATTTACTGCGCTTCATTAGTGAAATGCTCTAGCTTCTGCAGAGTTCTCTCTGAGCAAGAATGATAGCCCTCAAAAGACGGAAACTGGTGATGTTGCCACGACAACCATTTCTGTCAATGGTAAAGATGTCCCCTACCGGCTTTACAAAATGAAAAATGGACTGTGGGGATTTCACTTATAGCACGTATCACTTTCCACGTACCACAAATTTCTGTTAGTTTTTAGGCAAACACTTTCCGAGCCGGAGCGACTCGGCTACAGGGGTTGGTCAACAATAAACCTTTAAATCAGCAATTTTCACACCTGTAGCCGCGTCGCCCCGGCGCGGATGACCGCCAAAAAAGATCAATCGTTTTCGACTACAGGACTTCAACGACTACTATCGACTTCGAGCGCGGCCTTTCGTCATCATGTCCGCCGTTTTGCCAACGTTCCTTTGTCGACGTGTCTCTTAACTTTCCACGTATCACTTATCACGTAATACTGCTGGCTTCGCCAGCACTCGCTTCTCAACTGCTTCTCTTTTCCTACCCACGGCCTGTCCGCAGTAGTCAGCTTGCTGCGAAGGCGGGAGTGAACCATTTACTATTTACCATTTACTATTCTTAGATTTCCAACTCTCCCAATTCTTTTACTGTAGACGGTTCAGTATTAACAATACCAGCACGAAGTAAAAGAGATCTGGTTACAATATCAATTTCAAAGTCTTCCGGAAAGTTGTTTTCCAAAAGAAGGCGTGCAAATCGGATAAAAACTTCACGGAAAGATGCTTTTTCATACGCCGAAAGCCCTGCTTTATATTTTTCCGGTGTTACTTTGAACAATATCGTGAGAGAGCAATTTACATTTATAAAACCAGTCAAAAGAAACTCATTTTCCGGCATTAGCATATTATAGTGATATTGCCTTTCGCCATTGATCTGATATGGCTGAATTCCCAAATTACAACAACTGCCATCTATCAGTACCATAAATAGATATCCACCCTTTTCGGCGAGAATATCAGGATTACTTATGGCTGATATAATTTTTCTGAATTTAGATAGTCTGGTTGGCTTTTCATTTACAATAATATCTGTTATCTCGCTGCGCATGATATCTCCGTGTTGTTTTCGGCAAATATACAATATATGCCATCAAATTAAAAGCAAAATATAGCTAACGAAATAATGGCCTTAATTTTTCAGTTGTTGCTTTTCTTGCTGTTCAATTTTGGAAAGCCATTCTTTCAAATAGTTGATAGTTGATAGTAAATAGTAAATGGTTCTCTACGAGGTTGGGAAGTCGCTTCGCTATATTATGATTTATGCCAGCTTTGCTGGTTCCGCAAAGCGGGATGCAATTCGCAAAGCGTGTTTTTACATTAATTGAGCAAATTTACTTAAAGCACTATTAACAAATAACTTGTAACTTTTATCAATAATTATCACCCTGAATTGTAGAAATTAAAGATTCATTCCTTAATTTTATTGATCCAAATGCACATTCATATCACCAACCGAAAAATTAAGGATAATGGCTTTGATTTTTCAGTTAAAACACTTTATGAGAACGAGGACGTTCTCGCTCCCAAACCTGCAAATCAACCTTAGTCCGCCAAAACTCCTCCCTCTTTTAGGGGAGGTGTCCGAGGAACGAGGACGAAGGGGGTCTTCATTTAATATGACCACTTCTCCCGCTCTGCGGGATCGTTGCTTTAGGGCACACAACCAGAGGGAAGTGAGGCTGGAGCCTGCGACAGCAATGGAGCGTAGCGAATGGCCTACCTAAAGCTGTTCTCC
>JAQICX010000049.1 GCA_027858345.1 Kiritimatiellia bacterium
GGGTGATAAACATTGAAATTGTTGTCAACGGACGCCGAGGACGTATTAGCTCCTCCCCGGCTGGCTTTGCTAGTCCCGCTCTGCGGGAGGAGGTGTTCGAGGAACGAGAACGGAGGGGGGTTTCTCCCTGCTGGTAATATAATATTAAACTGCACAATGGGAGGGTCAGCGTCCCCGCTGACAGAAAAGCTATCCAACCGAAAAATCAAGTTATATCTTCTTTATGACGTTTTTTGCTTGAAAATAGTGGGTTTATTTGGTTTCATATCATCTTGTTTTTGATAACACAGAATATATAGGATAAATATGCAAATAATTGACTTAGGTGGAAGCGATTGGAGCCTTCAAAAGAAGGGCGATAAAGATATAACAAAAGCAACAGTACCAGGATGTGTCCATACTGACTTGCTAAGTGCAGAAAAGATTGAAGATCCTTTCTACAGAGACAACGAACTCAAGCTTATGTGGATTGGCAAAAGCGATTGGGTCTATACAAGAAAATTTGAAGTTGATGATTACACACTAAGTTCAAAATGCACTATTTTAAGCTGCGAAGGTTTAGATACTCTAGCGGACATATATATTAATGGCAAAAAAGTTGCATCAACTGACAATATGTTCAGGACCTGGGAATTTGAAGTTGGCGAATACCTAAAGAAGAAGAATACAATCAAGATTGTTTTTGCTTCTGCTGTGAAATATGTTAATAAAGCCAATGAGCGAAGATATTTAAGATCAGCTGGCACACTACCTCATGGTGAACACCTTCGTAAAGAGCAATGCAACTTCGGCTGGGATTGGGGTCCGACGTGCGTAACTGCTGGAATATGGAGACCTATCAAACTTATTTCATACAATTTCTGCCGTATGGATGATGTTTATATTGAACAGATCCACAAAAAAAACAGTGTTGATCTTGATGTTGAAGTTACAATGCAGGGACCAGTATTGACAGACCTTTCTGCATGCATAAAAGTCTCCTATGAAGGCGAACTTATTACACAAGAATGCCTGTCTCTTAAGAAAGGAAAAGGAAATGCAAAAGTAACCATCAAAAATCCTGAATTATGGTGGCCAAACGGCATGGGTGAACAAAATCTTTATGATGTGGAAGTCAGTGTTTACCGTGGCGAAGAAATGCTCTTTATGGATAGCTGGGAAAAGCGTATTGGTTTGAGAACTCTTGAGCTTGTTCAGGAAGACGACCAATGGGGTCGCTCGTTTTACTTCCGATGCAATGGCGTACGCTTCTTTGCAAAAGGTGCAAACTGGATTCCGGCCGATGTTTTTCAATCTCGCGTAACGAATGATGTTTATGAGTTGCAACTCCAATCTGCTCAGGAAGCAAATATGAACTTTATACGTGTATGGGGCGGCGGAATTTATGAAGAAGATTGTTTTTATGATCTCTGCGATGAACTTGGTATTTGTGTTTGGCAGGACTTTATGTTTGCATGCGCATCCTACCCTGCTGACTTGCCTGAGTTTATGAATAATGTTGAGCAGGAAGCAATTCAGAATGTAAAAAGAATCAGACACCATGCGTCAATAGCCCTTTACTGCGGTAACAACGAAATTGAACAGTGTGGTTTTATCGGCAATGAAGATGGACAGATGACATGGCCTGAATACAAAGCTTTGTTTGACATACTTCTACCAAAAATTGTTAAGAAGTATAATCCGGCAGTTGCCTACTGGCCATCAAGCGAACATACTCCTGTTGGCGACAAAAACGACACAAGAAGTCCAAATAGTGGTGATGGCCATCTATGGAATGTCTGGCATGGGAAAGAACCTTTCGAATGGTACAGAACATCTTTCCACCGTTTCTGCAGTGAGTACGGTTTCCAGTCATTCACCGAACCACAAACAACATATACATTTACAGAAGAGAAAGACAGAAACATTACAAGTCGTGTTATGGAGCTTCACCAGCGCAGCGGGGTCGGCAACAGCCGCATCATGGACTACATGCTGACCTGGTACAGACTTCCTGTCGGGTTTGAGAATACTATCTGGCTAAGCCAGATACAGCAGGGACTAGCTATTAAATATGCGGTTGAACACTGGCGTCGTAACACACCTAGATGTATGGGATCATTATATTGGCAGATGAATGACTGCTGGCCTGTTGCAAGCTGGGCATCAATCGACTCTCTTGGCAACTGGAAAGCATTGCAATATATGGCAAAACGCTTCTATGAACCAGTACTTCTATCTGCACTTGAAAACAGAGAAAAAGGCACAATCGAACTGCACATCTCCAGCGATCAGCTGTTCAAGTCAAATGCTGAACTAAGATGGTATGTAACAACACCCGAAGGTGAAACAATTGGAGAAGGCTGTAAAAATGTTGTTATTCCAAATAATGCAACAGTCAAGGTGGAAACTCTACGTCTAAAAAGATACTTTAAAAAGTATGAAACATACAATATGATGATATTTGCAGAACTATATGATGGTGAAGAGATGATCTCATCTAACTTCTCATCATTTGAGCGTCCAAAATATATGGAACTTGAAAAAGATGGATTGACCATGGAAGTCTCGCCAAATGAATCTGACGCAATTGATGGCTGGGATGTAAAAATTTCAGCAAGCAAACCTGCCCTTTGGTGCTGGCTTGAAGTAACTGGCAAAAAAGCGGTATACTCAGACAACTTTGTTTGTTTGAGAGCCGGTCAGGAATGCACAATAATTGTTAAGACAGACAAAAAGATGAGTGAAACTGCCTTTAAAAAAGCTCTTAAGCTTAAGAGCATTGTTGACACTTATTAAGCTGGCTTCGTCAGCAGGTTAAGGTTTAGATAAAGGTTAAGAAAAAGAGCTGACCACGTCAACAGTTTTCCGCGCCGGAGCGATGCGGCTACAGCGTGAAAAGTACAGTCTCAAGGTAAACCACAGGATTAGCCCTGTAGCCGAGTCCCGTGGGCTCGGAAGTAATAAAACAAAGATTAAGATTGAGAGCTGGTGTTGCCAGCTGTTCATGTAGGGTGAGCATCTCGCCCGAAACAAAAAAAGGAAATTATTATGATATACACAAAATACGGAAAAACGGATATGACCTTATCTGCAATTGGATTTGGTGGAATGCGTTTTCTGGAACCATACGATTCAGACCAATGTCACGAGATGGTTCAATACGCATACAGCCAAGGAATCAACTACTTTGATACAGCACCAGGATATTGCGGTGACCAGTCAGAGATCATTTTTGGTCGTGCATTTAAGGAAATGTTGAAAATAAGAGATGAAAAACCATTTTATGTTGCAACGAAATCGGGTGCTGACAATCCATCTGATTTGCGAAGAAACTTGGAAAACTCACTTGAAAGAATGGGATTAGACTATATTGATGTTTATCAAGAATGGTGCATCACAAGCATGCCTCAATATGAGCAAAGAAAAGCTAATGGTATTCTCAAAGAGTTGACAAAATTCAAAGAAGAGGGATTGATAAAACATGTATGTATATCAAGTCATCTTCCGGGAGATGGCATCCGTGAGGTGTTGAATGACTATCCATTTGAAGGAGTTCTACTTGGCTACTGTGCAATGAATTTTCAATATAGAGATGCAGGAATTGATGCAGCAGCCAAGAATCAACAAGGTGTTGTGTGCATGAACCCTCTTGCCGGCGGACTAATTCCCGAGCATCCAGAGCTTTTTGAATTTTTAAAGAAACCAACGGACAAGTCAGTTGTAGAATCTGCACTGCATTTTCTTATTGATGATCCAAGAATCAATGTTGCACTACTTGGATTCTCAAAAAACAAACACGTTGATCAGGCAATTGCTGCGATGGATTCGTACAAACCACTTCCAAGTGGTTACAAAGATTCTTTAAGAAGCAATCTAAAAGAAAACTTCAACTCAATATGTACAGGTTGTGCATACTGCAAAGATTGTCCACAAGACATTCCGATTCCAGCTTTAATGGGTGCATATAATCAGTTTCATATAACAAAAGATCCAATGAACATGCTTAACACATTGAGATATCACTATGGTATTTCAAAAGAGAAAGCAATTGAATTTGTTGACTCCTGCATTGCATGCAAAAAATGTGAAAAAGAGTGTACTCAAATATTGCCAATTGTTAATCGACTGCAAGAAATCAAAAAAGAGATCAGCAAGCTAGATTAATAATTATGGTTCTGTCATAGTTTTGAGGGCAAGTGATTAAATTACTAATTTTAGCCACGGATGAACACTGATTTTCACGGATAAAAGCAAAAAGTTTTATCCGCAGATTTCACAGATTAAAAGGATTAGAAGAAGAGTTTTGAATCATCCAGCTTCGCTCTTTGAGCTATGCAGGACAGAGCGAAAGGCATCCGCCTTCGTCCCTACGGCGCGACAGGCAGGTGTTGTGTTGTGTTTGGTTTGCCATTTGCCAACCAGCCTTAGTCCGCAAAAGCTCCTCCCCGGCTAGCTCGCTAGTCCCGCTCTGCGGGAGGAGGTCACCTCGCCTGCGAGGTGGGAGGGGTGTTCATTCATAATTGGATGTTGGACGTTCGATGTTCGATGTTCTCTATCTGTTTAACTTTTGGTTGCGGCTCGTCCGCCCTAAGTTAATCCGTGGCTAAAATCAGCTTTAATGATTCTTAACGATACAGATAAGTTCTTTCGGCCAGATTGAAATACTTTTCCTCACCATCATAGTATAATGGAGCACCCTCATAAAGATAAAAATACATGTCAATTGCTTGACTAACAGGAAAAACATTTACCTCATCCCTATCTGCCAAACTCGCTTTTGACCTCGTCATAGAAGCTGAAAATTCTATGGCTTTTTTCGGCATATATAGCACTTTCGTAACAGCTTGATGGGCAAGCAGATTATCATCATTCTCAACATGCTTTGCAAGAATGCTCTTGGCTTCTTCATCGCCACAAGCATCAACAAGACAGGCTGCAAGCTCAATCTGAACAGATTCAGCCTCATCAGAAAGATGCGGACGTATGGCATCAATATGGCTACACTCCAGACTATTCCGCATTGCAAAAAGTCCAACTGCTGCCCAATAGCGAACAACGTCATCTTTATGATTTAAAAAATCTATCTGCTGAGATACCGCATCAGGATTCCCAATCAAATCTGCAGCTGCCAGCATTTCGTCAAGAGGGTTATATTCCCCATCTGCACGTTTTTCGTAAGGAGAGCTGTCTCCAGCACGAAGAACCATATCTCGTTCTGGTAAAAACATGACATCATGAACATCATGCATATGTTCAATTGCCGCATTGCGAAGTCTTTCAAGGTCTCCACGATACTGTTCATCATCCGCAAGATTGTTAACTTCCCATTGGTCACTTGATATATCATAAAGATACTCACACGGACGTGTTGGCTTCACAAGCTCAGCCTGAACATCATCCAGCAGACCATCAGCATAATCACGTCGGATTGCACGCAAAATGTCGCCCACATCTGAATACTTTTGATATTTCACAACTGGAAGATGCGGGAAATAGTTACGGGTATAGACAAAACGACCATCCATAACCGACCTGCATAAATCTGGTGTGTCATCCAAGCGATTCCTGGCAGCAAAGATGTATGATCGAGGCTGCTCTCTCTGTTCTCCAAGCAAAACTCGCCCCGTCATATGTTCAGGAACATCAACACCTGCAAGAGAAAGCATGGATGGAGCCAAGTCTTCAAACGAAATCAACTCATCAGTAACAACTCCTGTTCCCCACGGTGAAAGATCTTTGAACTTTTCAGGAAACCAGGCAACAAATGATGCACGGTATCCAAAACCAATTCCATTACACTTTCCTCGCGGAATGCCTTCCCCGTGGTCAGCAAAACAAAAAATAATAGTATCTTCAAGCAGCCCATCCGCTTCCAACTCATCAATTTTCTTCTTAATACGTATATCACAAAGTCGTAAAGAATTATAGACACGCGACAAATGTTTTCTCATTTCGTCTGTATCGCGATAAATTGGAGGCATAGCAATATCTTCTGGGCTTATAATCTCATCATCAGGAAGCTGATTCAGTACATGTTCCTCATACCATCCCCACGGAGTGGTCATAGTTCTACTTTGGTGTGAGTCATCAAAATTAAAAACGCTGAAAAATGGCTGACCATTTTCCCTGTTTCGCCAATGAGCCTGAGAGCTAGACTCATGCCATGTCTCATCAATAAAATCTCGCTCATTTACGATATTATAGTCTGTTTTACGGTTATTTGTTGTATAATATCCGGCTTTCTGCATATATAGTGGAAAACCTTTAATAAAACCACGGGGAATTGGATATTTTGAACGATGATGCCCCAGACCTGTAGCCTCATTGGCAACACCTGTTATCAAGGAACTTCGACTGGCAGAACAGACAGGAGCAGTTGCATAAACATTATCAAACCTGACGCCATCCTCTGCCAGAGCATCCATATTCGATGTTGTAACAACTGGTGTCTGCCCATAGCAGCTCACAAATTGTGGTGACGTATCTTCATAGGTCAACCATAATATATTTGGTGAATCTCTCATCTTTTCAAAACTCCATTTTTATAAAATTGATTAGTGACATTATCAACTTCCATCACAAAAATCAACCTCAATTTTCCAAAAAAAGGACCTTAACCATGGAAAACTTAGAGCGGCTTAGCCGCAACCAAAGCTGGCGGAGTCTGCAGATTAAGGTTAAGATTAAGGTGCTGACATGCTGTCAGCTGAATTAAGGAATGGCGAAGCCATTGTTTGTTTTTTAGAGCGGGCGTTGCCGCCGATCATGGTTCCACGGGGGCAAGCCCCGAGGTGACCTTAAAAGCTAGAACGTCGACTGTGTTCTGCATAGCGAAGCATGGAATGGATGATAAAGCAATGTATTTTCCGCTAATTTTACTAATTGAAACGCATGTTTATAGCTCCAACCGAAAAACTTAGGCCTTAATTTTTCGGTTGTAGATAAACATGTGCGTTTCAGTCAATGAAATCAAGGAAGTAGGTGCTACTTTTTGCTTTTTCAGGTGATAATTATGAAAAATTTATTTAAAAGGCGGGGTCACAGACCCCGCCAAAAAGGATGTCCAACCGAAAAACTTAGGCTCTACCTTGGTTTTTTTGTTGCATTTGTTAAAAGAAAACTCTATAATGTAGACTAGTTACTGGGGGAGATTCATTAAAAGCTCTTTTTTAGCAGTTTTAAAAAATAAATTTTATAATCAAAGTAAAGAATTATACTTATTAACCAAGTATTCGACAAAAATGCTTTACTAGAGCATTGAACAAGCGAAATGCTCTCATACAAGTATAATTATTGTAGCAAGATAAACAAAGAAAAAGGATAATATGCTTTATTCACAAAATCAACGAGATATAGCTGAACAAATTGATGCGAACGTTTCACATTCTAACTGGAAAGATTGGAAATGGCAAATGAAACATCAAATCACATCATTAAGTGATGTTGAAACATTACTTAATCTAAAGTTTTCAGATGAAAAGAGAGCTCAAATTGAAAAAACAATAGGGACATTCCCGTTGTCAATTACTCCATATTATCTGTCGTTGATTAACGCAGATAATTTTGAAAATGATCCCACTTTCATGCAGTCAGTTCCATCAATACAGGAACTTTATATTTCAAAGGCAGATATGGCAGATCCTCTCCATGAAGATGAAGACAGTCCCGTGCCGGGGATTACCCATAGATATCCGGACCGTGTTCTTTTTTTGGTGAGTAACAAGTGTGCCATGTATTGTAGACATTGCACAAGAAAACGCAAAGTTGGAGATACAGACAATATTCCATCAAAAGAAATTATTGATGCAGGATTGGATTATATCCGAAAGACACCAATAATAAGAGATGTGTTGTTGAGTGGAGGTGACCCATTTCTACTGTCTGACGAATATTTAGATTATATCCTGACTGAACTTAGAAAGATTGAACATGTTGAAATTATTCGTATTGGAACTCGAACCCCGGTTGTTTTGCCAGCTCGTATAACAGATGAGTTAGTTACGATGCTAAAGAAACATCACCCATTATGGATTAACACACATTTTAATCATCCAAGAGAGATAACAACATCGGCAAAAAATGCTCTTGCAAAACTAGCTGATGCTGGTATTCCTTTGGGAAATCAAACAGTTTTACTTTCAGGCGTAAATGACTGTCCAAGAATAATGCGGGCGTTAATGCATAAACTGGTCGCAAACCGGGTGCGCCCATATTATTTGTACCAGTGTGACCTTTCTGAGGGGTTGAGTCATTTCAGAACACCTGTCGGCAAAGGAATTGAAATTATCGAAAGCCTGATAGGACATACAAGCGGCTTCTGTGTTCCAACCTATGTGATTGATGCACCGGGTGGCGGGGGTAAAATCCCAGTCATGCCGAATTATCTCATTTCCTGGTCAACGAACAAGGTTATTTTAAGAAATTATGAGGGTGTGATTACAACTTACAAAGAACCAGACAGTTACGAGCCAACTTTTTGTGATCGAAACTGCGAAAGCTGCTACCTTCAACTTTCTCTGGATGATGCAACCGAATACAAATCTGTAGGTATTGAGAAGCTTCTCTCTGATTATGATGAAACAATTTCTCTTGTCCCTAATAATAACGAACGAATGGAGAAGCGTGATTAATGGATTCTAAAGATACTATTGAAAAATTTGAAGGAAGCATTATTCAGCACGGGAAGTATAATGACCGAATATATTTAATCAAATTAGCCTCTGAAGCATCTTCAAGCACTCCGCTTAAACTAATTCAGCTCGCAAAACATAATAATTACTCAAAGATTTTTGCAAAAGTTCCCGAACATCAGTCGGATATATTTTTTGCTGCAGGTTTTGAAGAAGAAGCCAGAATCCCTGGCTTCTATGACGGAAAAACAACTGCAATCTTTATGGCGCTTTACCTAAATGTTAAACGTGCAGAAGAGCTTGAAGCCGGCAAAATGGATGAAATTCTCAAACTTGCTCTTGACAAACAGGATGATAATTGCAGATCCGACCTAAATAGTGATTTTACTTTACGAATTTGTCAGGAAGATGACGCAGAAGTTATGGCTAATATTTACAGGAAAATATTTCCGTCCTATCCTTTTCCAATCTATGATAGTTCATATATTGTGGAAACAATGAGAAGTCATGTAGACTACTTTGGGATAGAAGCTGATGGTCAGCTTATCGCTATCTCATCTGCTGAAATGGACATGCAATCATCTAATGCTGAAATGACCGATTTTGCCACGCTACCAGAATGGAGAGGCAACGGGTTTGGTCAATTTCTTCTTGCTCGAATGGAGCAGGAAATGAAAATCAAAAATATTAAAACCACATATACGATCGCCAGAGCGATGTCTATAGGAATGAACGTCACCTTTAGTAAGGCTGGATATCAATTTGGGGGAAGATTAAAAAACAACACAAACATTTCTGGACAAATCGAAAGCATGAATGTCTGGCATAAAAAAGTAATTGGCTAAAATGATTTGAAAATAGATTGCATTTAAAAGAAGAATAGATTATTTTAGTAATAGTTTTTTTGAGAAAAACTAACGATTTCAAAACAAAATAAAAACATTATATTTCAGGAGATAAACATGGGCGGTTTTTTTGGCATTGCTTCAAAGCGGGATATTGTACTAGATGTATTTTACGGAACAGATTATCATTCACACCTAGGCACGCAACGTGGCGGCATGGCAACACTAAATGATGACGGCACTTTTAACCATAGAATTCATGATATAAGAAATGCTCAGTTTCGCTCAAAATTTCATGAAGACTTAAACGATATGACCGGCAAAAGTGCAATAGGTGTGATTAGTGACTATGAAAATCAACCTCTGATTATTAACTCTCACCATGGTCGGTATGCAATAGCCACAGTAGGTGCAATTCAAAACATAGATAAACTAACAGAAAAAGCTTGTAATAGTGGTGCACATTTTGCTGAAATGAGCAGAAACGAGACGAATCCAACAGAACTCATTGCCCACCTGATTAACCAAGGAGAAAATTTTGTTGATGGAATAAAAAATGCACAAGAACTTATTGAAGGTTCAGCTTCCATATTACTACTAACTAATGATGGCATATATGCAGCCAGAGATAAATTTGGCAGAACTCCTGTTGTTATAGGAAAAGATGAAGATGGATTTGCTGTAACTCTTGAAAGTTGTGCATTCCCAAATCTACACTACAGTATAATTCGCGAATTGGGTCCAGCAGAAATTGTTAAGATAACCGCTGATGGCGTTGAAAAATTGCAATGTGCTTCTGATTGTATGAAAATTTGTGCTTTCCTTTGGGTTTATTATGGATATCCTGCATCAAGCTATGAAGGACGTAACGCCGAAGAGGTTAGAAATACTTGCGGAGAGAAGCTTGCCGAACGAGATAATGTGGAAGCAGACTGTGTTTGTGGAATTCCTGACTCAGGAACAGGACATGCATTGGGATACGCTTATACTTCAGGACTACCATACAAAAGATCATTTGTAAAATATACTCCAACATGGCCTCGTAGCTTTATGCCTCAAAACCAAAATGAACGTAATCGCGTGGCAAGAATGAAACTGATTCCTATTCGAGAACTCATCGAAGGTAAAAGACTGCTGTTCTGTGAAGATTCAATTGTTAGAGGCACACAGCTTCAAGACACAATTAAGAAACTTTACAGCGAGTATGGTGCAAAAGAGATTCATATGCGTCCCGCATGCCCTCCTTTAGTGTACGGCTGTAAATATTTAAACTTCTCTCGCTCTCGCTCAGTTGATGAGCTTGCAACTAGAATTGCAATCAAGGAGCTTGAAAATGGCGAATATGCACATCTGGATGAATACTCAGATTACACAACAGATAAATACAAAAACATGATAGAGAAAATTAGAGAGCGTCTAAACCTTACATCTCTACAATTCCAAACTCTTGATGATCTTATCGATGCAATTGGCCTACCAAAAGAAAAACTTTGCACCTACTGCTGGTCCGGAAAAGAATAGGTTAATTGTAAATTCGTTAGACCGTTAGATGGTTAGATAGTAAAGAGGTCACTCCGTGGGCTGGAATGCCTTCAATCTTCGCTTTTCCCGCTTTGTTCTGCTAACGCCGCAGCGAGCTGACTACGGCTCGACAGACCAAAAACACGGAAATTAAAGAGTTTAACTGGACTTTATGGACAAGATGGACGCCATGGACTGAATGGACAAGCCAGACAGCCTTGTGTTTAACACCAACACCACTCAACTCACAGAGCGCCCCCGTCCATCAAGTCCATTGTGTCCATCTTGTCCATGAAGTCCATCCCAAAAAAAAAAGGTTCCTCCTTTTGGAAGAACCTTTTTGTTTGTTGGATTGTTGAAAACTATCGTTTTCTACGAACAACAGAATGCACGCAAAGATTATGTACAGAGTGAGCGGCTTCCATCCATGACTCAGCAAATGTCGGGTGGGCATGAACAGTGTTGCCAATTTCATCAACAGTCAATTCATTGCGAATTGCAACCGCTGCTTCGGCAATCAAATCTGTTGCATGAGCACCAACTGCTACTGCACCAAGTAGTTGATCTGTGTCAGGATCAGAAATCCACTTAACAAAACCTTCGGTTTCACCAGAAGCCATTGCTTTGCCAAGACCTGCACAGCTGAACTTGCCAACTTTAACATTAATCCCCTGCTCTTTTGCATCCTGCTCGGTCAAGCCGACAACGCCAACTTCTGGAGCTGTAAAGATGCAGGCAGGAATTAAGACTTCCATAGCCTTACGCTCTTTTTTGCAGATGTTGTCAACAACGCGAACAGCTTGAGCTGTTGCAGCGTGTGCAAGCTGAGGTCCACCATTGGCATCGCCAACGCAAAAGATATTTGATGCTTTTGTTCTGCAAAATTCATCTACAGGAACATATCCAAGCTCATCAAGTTCAATTCCTGCATTTTCAAGTTTCACACCAGTTGTGTATGGACGGCGACCAATTGAAACAAGCATTTTTTCTGCTTTAACTTCTGTTTCGCCAACTTTACCTTTTACGGTTTTTGTTGTAGCAGAGATATCTGTCATTGCCGCACCTGTCAAAACTTTAATTTCCATCTTCTCCATGTTGCTGCGAATTGCTGAGCGAACATCTTTGTCAAGAATCATTAGAATATCTTCAAGCATTTCAACAACAGTGACTTCAACGCCAAACATTGCTGCCATGCAGGCAAGTTCACAACCAATCACACCACCACCAAGAACAATCATGCTCTTTGGTAGTTTTGTCATTGCCAAAAATGCTTTGCTTTCAATGATTGATGGACTCTTTGGAATGAAACCAGGAATAAACGATTCCGACCCTGTCGCAAGAATAATCTTGTCAGCCTCAATCTTCACTTTTTCCTTACCAGAGATTTCAACAACATTTCTTGAAATCAGGCTAGCTGTTCCTGAATATGCAGTTACTCCATTGCCTTTCAATAATGCACCAACGCCTGAATTCAATTTTGCAACAACTTCATCTTTACGACTAACAACTTTGGCATAGTCAAAGCTAACTTTATCCACTTTGATGCCATATTCTGCCGCATGACTGATTTCTGCAAACTTTTCAGCTGTAGCAATTAGTGCTTTTGTCGGAATGCATCCCCAGTTTAGACATGTGCCGCCAAACTTCTCTTTTTCAACTATGGCAACTTTTTTACCCAGTTGAGCTGCATGGATCGCTGCTGGATACCCACCAGGACCTGCACCAATTACGACTATATCAAACTTTTCCATAACTCAACATCCTCTAGTTTAGATTTTATTGCCTTAACGAATTCAGCCCCCTTGGCTCCATCAACTGTTCTATGGTCTGCAGAAAGTGTAATCTTCATCATTGAACGAATCTTAATTTCACCATCTTTTACAACAGGTTGCTGCAATGTGCTTGAAACAGCCAGAATACCACCTTCTCCAGGATTAATAATCGCAGAAAAGTTTTCAACATCAAACATACCCATGTTGGATACTGTAAATGTGCTTCCACTCATCTGATCCGGCATCAGACGACCTGTTCTTGCTTTTTCTGAAAGGTCTTTCATCTGTGTCTGAAGCTCTTCAATTGTCAAAGTCTGTGCTTTTTTCACAACTGGAACAACAAGTCCATTTTCAAGACTTACGGCAACACCCAAATCAACATTACTATGCCATCTTACAGATACACCATCGGTTGAAGAATTTACAATTGGAGATTCTTCAAGTGACATAACTACCGCTTCTAAAATGAATGTTGTTACACTCAGATTCATATCTTTAGCTTTCAGCTCTTTTCGATATTCAAGAAGGTCAGTCATGTCAATTGATGTTGTCACATAGAAATGTGGAATATGTCCAAAGCTTTGAGCCAAGCGACTTGCAATGATCTGACGCATCTTGCTCATTGTCTGTGGTTGTTCTGCAATTGTTGTTTCAACATCACGAACCATGATTCTGCCATTATCGCCGGTACCTGTTACATCAAGAATATCAATATCCTTATCAGCAGCTAATCTTTTAGCGGCAGGTGCAATTCTCAAATCATTGTAGCCAGTCTGCTCTAAGTATGCCAAAACATCTTTTTCAACAATTCGACCATTTGGACCAGAACCACTGATGTTTTCAGCCTTAACAACTTTGTTTTTCACCAATGCTTTTGCACGTGGTGAAATAAACAATCTTCCCGGTTTCTTCGCTGTAGCCGAGTCGCTTCGGCTCGGAACTGATGATACCGCCGGTGCAGCAACAGGTGCTGGTTTTGCAACTTCAACAGCTGGTGCAGATTTTTTCTGCTCAACAGGTGCTGGTGCAGCCGCAGCCTTTTTTTTAGGTTCCGGCTTAGCAGCTGGTGCTGCTGGTGCATCAGGAATTTTTTCTCCCGGTTCACCGATGTATGCAACAACAGACTGAACAGGTACTGTTTCCTCTTCAGCAACCAATATCTTCAAAAGCGTTCCATCATAGAAACTCTCGCACTCAAGAACTGCTTTATCTGTTTCAATTTCAAAAAGAACATCGCCTTTTTTCACTGAATCGCCAACGGCTTTATGCCATTTAACAATAGTAGATTCCTCTACAGTCTGTCCTAATTTAGGCATTAATACTATTTGTGCCATTTTAAAATCCTTTCGTTATTTTTCTGGCACAGAGGCCCAAGAACACAGAGATAATATTACTTGCTTTTATCCTCTGCGATCTCTGAGCCTCTGCGCGATTTAAATCATTTTGCATGGGCAGACACAAGGCCTGCCAAGCCACGTACGAGCGAAAAATCTTTCGCCCTTACAAAATGCTTTTTGCAGCAGCCAGCATGTCATTGGCATTAGGCATAAATGCCTCTTCCAATATATAAGACTGTGGAGCGATACCATTCTTGGCTCCAACTCTTACGACTGGTGCATCTAGATAATCAAAGGCTTCATTCATAATCTTAGAAGCAACTTCACCTGTGAAACTACCAATACTGATAGCCTGACTTGCAACAACACATTTACCAGTCTTTTTAACAGACTCAATAACGGTATCCATATCCATAGGAACAATATAACGCAAGTCAACAACTTCTGCACTGATGCCCTCTTCCGCAAGCATATCAGCAGCTTTTAAACAGTCAAGAACTGCCGGTCCCCAGGCAACAAATGTTATGTCTTTACCTGTCTTCTTCACATCTGCAGTACCAATTTCAATCAAATATTCTTCTTCAGGAACAACACCCTTAGCTCCGTAAAGCAGCTGCGATTCAATAAACATGATTGGGTTATTATCTCTAATAGCTGACTTCAGCATACCTTTTGCATCGTATGGTGTGCAAGGATACATAACATACAATCCAGGCATGTGAGCAAACATTGCTTCAAGTGTCTGTGAATGCTGACCACCATAACCTTTACCACCTCCAACTGATGCACGATAGATTACTGGAACTTCAGCCTTTGCACCTGACATATAATGCCATTTTGCAGCCTGATTACTAATCTGGTCAGAAGCCTGCAATGCAAAGTCCATATACATCAATTCAACAATTGGACGTAGTCCTGACATCGCAGCACCAACACCGGCACCACAGATTGCAGCTTCTGAAATTGGTGAATTGAAAATACGGTCTCGGCCAAATGTTTCCAGCAAACCTTTTGATACCTTAAATGCACCACCGTAGTCAGCAACATCTTCTCCATAAAGAATAACACGGCTGTCTCGCTTCATCTCTTCAAGCATAGCTTCCTTAAGAGCATCCTTGTAGTTCAATTCACCCTTAACCCTGCGAATCTTTGGCTCTTCTAAAATAGTTTTAGAATTTGCAAATTCTTCAGGAACTTCCTCAACAGATGTGTCTGTATACATATACTTAATAACATCAGCTGGATCGGGATCTGCAGAACCTGCTGCTTTAGCTGCTGCGCGAGCATTTCTTTCAACAACTTTCTGACGAAGATTCTCAATCTTCTTTTCTGTCATAACGCCAGCTTCAATCAACTGTTCAATATACAAATCGATCGGGTCAAATTTTTTCCATGCATCTTCTTCAACTCTTGTTCTGTACTCATTACGAGGATCACTTAGAGAATGACCATAATAGCGATAGGTATCAAGCTCAACTAAGCAAGGACCATCACCAGCACGGCATATGTCAGCTGCACGACCGATTGCATCTTTAACTGCCATAACATCCATACCGTTAACAGTTTCAGCATGCATGTTGTTATCAGCAAAACCAGCTGCTCTCCGAGCCATGCATGTGATTCCAGTAACTTCTTCATCCGCACGACCTGTCATACCATAATGGTTGTTAACAATCACATAGATAATAGGCAGACCAAATTTTGTTTGTGCAAGGTGATTTGAGAACTGACCCATTGCGGCCATATTTAGAGACTCAAGAACAACACCATTTGCATAAGCACCATCACCTGCAAAACAGCAGACGACTTTTCCAGACTGCAGATAACGCTGAGCAATTGCAGAACCTGTGGCAATAGGAACACCACCACCAACGATAGCATTTGCACCAAGGTGACCGGCAGTGAAGTCCGCAATGTGCATACCGCCGCCACGTCCCTTACAGTAGCCATCTTCTTTACCAAACAGTTCAGCAATTGTTTTGTAAACATGATCTTCCAAAGCTTCTTCAATCAACTTCTTCTTCGACGTCTCTTTGCTTTCTGGAATTCTTGACTTCAACTTTTCAACACTCATACCACGAATAGCAGCGCAACCCTTTGCAATACTATCACCATGACCACGATGTGTTGATGTAATCAAATCTTCTGAATCAATACCAGTACATCCACCAACAGCAGTAGCTTCCTGACCAATCGACACATGTGTAGGTCCACGATAGTTATAATCAGCGCATGCTTCATAAGCACCTGAACGAAGCTTGATAATCATCTCTTCAAATTCACGAATCGTAAGCATATCCTCAAGCATTTCAACAGCAACTGTCTTGCTGATTGTCCCAGCTTTCAACTCCTTTTTCAAGTTGCCTTTATATTGATTTTCCAGTATATCCGGAATCTTAACCGTTGCTGCACTGAAATCAGGCATCAACTCACTTAAGTGATTTGGATTATATTTCTTTGTCATCTTCATTTTCCTTTATTATTTTATATTAATTTTCTAATTTATTTAAACAAAAATTTCTATTCTGGCGAGATCTTTTCATCCGTACGGGCGAAAAATCTTTCGCCCCTAACAAACCTTCACTATTCCCTCAAATTGTTTCAACTTGCTTTTCTTCACGCCATCATCTGTAATTATGCAATTCAGCTTCTTCAAATCGCCAAACTTCACAAACGAAACCTTATCAACTTTGCTGCCATCGACAAGCAAAACCGACTTGTTTGCATTTTTCAAAACCAAATCCTTTGTATATGCTTCCCTTGGATCCGTAGTTGTCATTCCCGAATCAGCACTAACCCCTAACGCCCCCATGAAAGCAATATCAACATGCAGATTTTCTAAAATTGCGCCAGTCAACGCCCCCACAAAAGTCTGACTTCTTTTTCTCAATTCACCACCAACAAGAATCACCCTTGGTCCACCACCCGAAAACAGAGTAGCAACCCTGATTGAATTTGTAACAACTGTTAAATCTTTCATATCAACAAGCAGACGCGCAAGCGCAAGCACTGTACTTCCACCATCAAGAAAAATCGACCCATCTGACGGAACAAACTCCAAAGCTTTTCCTGCAATGCAATCTTTTTCTTCCCCGGCAACCCGTGCTTTATCATCAAAAGTCATCTCCATCAAGCGACTCTCAATCTCCATTGCACCTCCATGAACACGTTTTAAAGCTCCGACTTTTTCAAGTTCAACCAGGTCACGACGAATTGTTGCCTGTGAAACACCAAGCGTTTCCGATAGCTCAACAACAGACAAAACATGCTTACCCTTAAGTAGCCTTTTTATCTCTTCAAACCGCACCGCTGCTAAATTTTTATGCTCATTATTGCTCATTTTCTTTCAAAAACCCTTCCTGTTTCAATCAATTTCACGCAAATATACACAAAAACGCTCAAACATGCAAGCAAAAGATTGAGAAAACACTGAATTATTGCATGAAAGCTGACACATGACAACAAGACTTCTTTATGTTATCGCTTTGCGCAACATGCGTCCTTGTCTTGTGTCACATTTATTTAGCCTCAACAGCGCCACTGCCAACCAAAAAGAGTCGTAACTAAAAAATCAATGACATTTTTAGTATTTTCTTATTAAATAACTTGATTTATTTTTATTTTTTGTAATAATGAAATGAGAGCTAACGGAGGAATAATATGGATACTATAGCAACAATTGAAGAAATACGGATAGATAGATTAAGCATCTCAAAAAAATGTGATTTTGATTCCAAAAAGCTTATTGACTACTACATTGCAAGACAAAAAAAGAGAAGTAAGCAGGTGCACCATACTGTATCTAAAAATCAAAGTGAATATAATCAGGATTCTAAATCTTAATATGCATTTTCAATCAAAAATTATATGAAGCTAAAAGTTACAACTCATGAAGAACAAGCACAGTACGATAGAAAACATTGGAGAAGTCGTACTCCAGAAGAGCGGCTTGACGAGGTTGAGAGATTAAGACTTGAGGCAGGAAAGTTTTTGTATGAATACCCAACCAGACTTCGTAGAGTTATTAAAATTACTAGAAAAGCATAGGGCGGTCAAGCCGCCTGTCTGCGTGTGTACACGAACAGGCAGGCAACCAAAAGATTTTTATCCACAGATTTCGCAGATTAAAAGGATTAAGAAAGAGAAGAATTTTCTCGCACGAAGGCACAAAGAACGCAAAGAAGAGTTAAATCAATGTTTTAATATAACGCATGCTTCCTACTTGCAGCGAAGGAGGAACGCCTTGGGTTTAATAAACGAGTTTTTCAGTTAGGGTCTGAAACATGCATTTAAATTAGTAAAATTAACAGAAAACGCATTGTTTTATCACCAATTGGGTGATAAATATGAAAAACATGTGTAAAGGCTTAATATTCAACAAATTATATCCAACACGCCCCCTCCGCCTTCGGCACCTACAAAGCTGGCGTTGCCAGCGGTGATAAGTGGAAAGTACTGACTTTGTCAGCAGGTTAAGGTTAAGATTAAGGTTGAGAGATACCCCTCCGTCTCTCCAGCTACTACTTTGCTTTTTTTAGAAAGCAAAGTAGTTGCTGGATCGCCACCTCCCCTAAAAGCGGGAGGAGCTTTGGCG
>JAQICX010000217.1 GCA_027858345.1 Kiritimatiellia bacterium
AATTTTTCGGTTGAATGCCCTTTTCGGCGGGGTCACGGACCCCGACCCTACAGGTGCTAATACTGAAACCAAAGTTAAACTGTTGATTTGCAAGTAGTTTGTAGGGTCGGGGTCCGTGCCCCCGCCTTTTAAATAAATTTTTCATAATTATCACCTGAAAAAGCAAAAAGTAGCACCTAATTCCTTGATTTAATTGACTGAAACGCACATATTTATCTACAACCTAAAAATTAAGGTAAAAACCCTTAATGTTTCGGTTGGTGATGTGAATGTTCATTTGGATCAATAAAATCAGGCTTTGAATCTTTAATTTCTACCATTCAGGGTGATAATCGTTGACAAAAGTTACAAGTTGTTTGTTAATAGTGCCTTAAGTGAATTTGTAAAATTAATTTAAAAATACGCTTTGCGCATTGCATCCCGCTTTGCGGAACCAGCAAAGCTGGCATAAATTATAATAGAGCGAAGCGACTTCCTAACCTCGTAGAGAACCATTTACTATCAACTATAAACTATTTGAAAGAATGGCTTTCCAAAATTCAAAGAAAAAAATAACGCAACCGAAAAATTAAGGTTATTAATTGAACAGTGGAAATAAAGCTTGAAAAGATTCAGAATTTATGGATAATGTTAGGCATTAACAATTTTTAAAGAGAATATAATGATTGAGATAACCAGTTTTTCAAACTCACGACTAAAAGAAGTAAATAAACTCAGGAAACGCAGGCACCGTGATCAAGCCGGACTCATGATTATTGAAGGCTATCGGGAACTTTCTCGGGCAATGGATGCAAAAATAATGATTCATGAGTTATATTATTGTCCAGAGTTATTTCAACAGCAGGAGATGGATGAAATAATTGACAAATGTGAGCAGAACAGAGTTCAGCTCTTCAAATGTGACAAGGCAATATTTGAAAAGATATCATATAGGGATACACCTGATGGATTGCTTGCTTTGGCTCCTCAGATTTCAACTGCTATTGACATACTTGACCAACTCAAAGAAAATGCTTTGATTGTTGTTGCGGAAGCAATCGAGAAGCCAGGGAACTTGGGAACAATTCTTCGTTCAGCAGATGGTGCAGGTGTCGATGCGGTTATTATATGCGACAAATGCACTGATATTAATAACCCTAATGTCATACGTGCAAGCACCGGAACTATCTTTTCGGTACCTGTAATTGAAACTTCTACTGAAAAGACTGTCAAATGGCTACATGAAAACAAGTTTACAGTTGTTGCCACCACGCCGCATACAGACAAGATATACACAGATATTGACATGACTGGTCCAACTGCAATAGTTGTCGGAACTGAAAAAGATGGTTTGTCGGATAAGTGGCTGAATCAGAATAATGCTGAGGTTAAAATTCCAATGCATGGCATTGCAGACTCTCTCAATGTCTCAACTGCCACAACAATCTTGCTTTATGAAGCTTTGAGGCAGAGGTCGATGCGCATTGAACAGTGAGGACTTGCCTTAGTTTTTCGGTTGGACAAGAAAAAATCTTTTTGAGTCAATAAAATAATGGAATGAATCTTAAAATTCCTCGGTTTTTGGTGATAAAAGGGAAAAACAAATTATTATGTCGATGAGGACATCGTCGCTCCCATTCCTGCAAGACAACGGTTGTTTGCATGCTGGGAGTCCAGGAATGCGGGATCCTCGTTCTCATAAAGTGTCTCAACCGAAAAATTAAGAGGATTTGGGCGGTTTACAAAAAATGATTGAGAAATCTTAAAAACTTTAAAAAAACAAATAAATAATCATTTTTAAGCTTTCATCGTTTAATTATTATTGTATAATAATGTGTTTTGCTTTGGGATATTCCAAAGTTAGTTTTTTAATGTATATAATTGGAGGGAAATATGAACTTTTTTAAATGTGTTTCAAGTCTTGTTTTTATTTCAGGAACGATGCTGTTTGCTGCTGATGAACCAGGAACTACTAGTGTTGCAAAGTGGAAAGATGATAAAGCTTGTGCCTTTATTCTAATGTTTGATGACAGTTTGAATTCTCATGTTAAAAACGTTTTACCGGAATTACAAAAACGAGGTTTTACAGGGAGTTTTTACACTACCCCTGGTGGATCTCAATATAATTCTAACAGACAAAGCTGGGAAACAAAAATTCCAGAAGCTGGCTTTGAACTGGCGAATCATACGTTCACTCATAAAGGCGGAACAAGTAAAGCTGAAGTTGTGGAAGAAATTACATCAAGCAATGAGGTAATTCACAAAAACACGCCCAACTTACCTTGGCCCAGACTTGTTTCTTTTTGTAAACCGGGTGGACTAAAGAAAGAAAAATGGCCAATTGCAAAAGACGAATTAAACACATTGCTTGAGCAAAATAATTTAATTATTCGTCCAAGCTTTAGTGGTCGCGGAGCCCAAATTGCTTTTAAAACAGGTGATCAGATGCTGGCTCATGTCGACAAGGCAGTGAACAACGGAAGCATGGAGTGTATCATATTTCACGGAGTTGGAGGCGAATGGATATCCTGTCCTGTAAACGAATTCATCACATTACTGGATGGCCTTAAAGAACGCCAAGACAAAGTTTGGGTAACACAACACATGGCTGCTTATAAGTACGCAACGGAAAGAGATGCTGCTTCAACAAAAGTTGTTAAAAACTCTTCAAATCAAATAGCTTTGCAGTTGACATCAAATGTTGACCCTAAATTGTACGACCAGAGTCTAACATTAAAGACGGCCGTTCCTTCAACATGGAAAAAAGGCATCGTCAAGCAAGGAGATAATGTTACTGAAGTCGATGTGCAAAATGGTCATGTGCTCTACGATGCTCTTCCTGGAGATGAAATTATTACAATCACAATGAAATAATAAAAGAGGAGCTGTTCGCGGAATGAAGCAAAGAAATAACAGAACGGAACATCGGGTTCGACTAGAAATAAAGGCTAAAATCGGTTTGGAGACAGTTTCCCCTAATAAGGGAAAAACTGTCGCAAATACTGTAATGCCATGCATTATTTCTGATATATCAATCGGAGGCGTGAAGATAGCGGTATTGAATTATAGTGTTGTGGACCCAAAAATGCATGTTCGTGTATATATAAACATTGGAAAATTTGGAAAAACACTCGAACTTACAGGGATTGTTCGTTGGCGACACATGGAGCCAGGCTCCCCTTCTCAGGTACTAGGAGTGGAATTTCTGGTTCCCAAGCGGAAAACGCTCAATCGCTGGCTTACATATGCAAATAATATAATAGACAACGCACCTCCTGAAGACTTGGCAGAAGACACATCCGAGTCTTGCCCTTGGGCCGGTATTGTGTGACATCCTGATCAGCAATTAGGGCTTAGGACTAACGACTCTCGACTTAGGACTAAAACCCACAAACCTGACTTTTTCATCGCAAACCACTTCACTCCGTGCTACAGCCCTCCTCCTGGGAACGCCGAGCATGAAGGTCAAACTCGGCTTAATCAAAACATGAGGGGAAGCGAATTCCAGTATTTTGCCATTTACTATTTACTATCCACCATCTACTGTTTACCATTAACCATTTACCATTTACTATCTACCATTTATCTATTGAATGCGGGTAATTCTGGCACCGAGTTGCTTGAGTTGTTCCTCGACATTCTCATATCCCCTATCGATGCACTCTGCATTACCAATATAGCTGGTTCCTTCTGCGGTAAGAGCTGCAATAACCAAGGCTATACCGGCACGAATATCCGGGCTGGACATGCACGTGGCACGTAGCTTTGCGGGACCACTCACAACAATTCTATGAGGATCGCACTGAACAATCTGCGCCCCCATTGTGATAAGCCTATCAACAAAATACATTCTGCTCTCAAACATCTTTTCAAAAAACAAAACTGTTCCCTGAACCTGTGTTGCAAGCACAATTGCCACACTCATGACATCAGATGGAAATGCCGGCCATATTCCATCATCAATCTTTGGAATTGAGTCACCAAAATCTTTCCGAACGCATAGCTGCTGATTGCCGGGAATATAGATGCTGTTGTCTGAAATTTTCCATTTCACACCTAGTTTAAAGAGTTGTTTTCCAAGAATTTTAAAATGCATAGGCTCAATATTATTAACCGTCAGTTCTCCCCCTGTTGCAAGGGATGCAGCCATAAAACTTGCTGCATAGATGTAGTCGGAAGAGACGTCAAATTCAGCACCATGAAGCTCTTTCACACCATTGATAATGAGATAGTTTGTGCCGACACCAGAGATATCCGCCCCCATAGCCTTCAAAAGGTTGCAAAGATCCATCACATGTGGTTCACATGCTGCATTGAAAATTGTTGTTCTACCTGGAGCAAAAACAGCTGCCATAACAATATTTTCAGTTGCTGTCACACTTGCTTCATCTAAAACCAGATCAGTTCCCGCAAATGCTTTTTGAGTAAATGTAAAAACATTGTTATCTGAAGAAAAGTCAATTCCGAGGGATTTGAATCCATCAAGATGTGTGTCTAAACGACGTTTACCAATAACATCGCCACCTGGAGGATATAGTTTGACCTCTCCAAATCTTGCTGACATAGGTCCGGCAAACAAAATTGATGATCTTGCATCTTTACATAATTCTTCAGAAAGGATGCATTTATTAATGTTTGCAGCTTTTATGGAGACAATATGAGCTTTTTCATCAACCGAAACCTCTGCACCAACGTCTTCCAAGATTTTGAGCATTGTCAAAACATCTTTGATGATTGGAACATTTCTTAGTATCACCTGTTCACTAGTAAGTATTGCGGCAGCAATCATTGGTAATGCTGCATTCTTGTTTCCAGGAACATCTAATGTTCCTGTTATGGGTGCACCACCCTCTATTTTTAATTCTGACATTTTATTTCCTTTAAATCATCTTAGAAGCAGGGCTTCTGTTTAATGGGCTTCGCCCGTTTAATGGTCATTTCATGACCGTTTAATCGAGGCAAAGCCTCTGTTTAATCGCACCTTCGTTGCTGTGTTTCCCCCGAGCCCACGGGACTCGGCTACAGGGCTAATTCAACCATTAACCTGCAACTTTCACGCTGTAGCCGAGGTCAGCAGACCTCGGAACGTATTTCCCCGACCTCTGTCATGTGTGGCGTAGCTCAAAAAGTGAAGCCTTATTAGCTCGGCTACAGTCGGTCAGCGACCGACGCTACAGATGTTGTAGCTGCAAACTAAGCCTCGTTCTCAAAAGTTGAGCCCATGAAGAAAAAGCGAGCTCTTAAAGACTTAGGACTCTGGACTCTGGACTAAAACCCACAAACCTGATTTTTCCATCGCAAACCACTTCACTCCGTGTTACAGCCCTCCTCCTGGGAACGCTGAGCCCCAGCTCGGCAGCTCAACCTTTGTTCTTCTCGCCTTGCGTTTACGACCTAGGACTCTCGACTCAGGACTAAAACAAAACATGAGCGGAAGCGAATTCCAATGTTTTACTATTTACTATCCACCATTTACTATTGACCATTTCCTATTAACCATTTACTATTTAACGTTCATATTTGATTCCTCAAATATGTACAGAGTTGGATACTCTTTCATTATTGGTCTTATATAATTATAGACTTTGCTATACTGCATATTCTCTGGCACAAAGATTAGCAACACTTTAATTTCCGGATCTGAATTTGCATTAAGAACCTCTTTAAATTCTTTTAAATCCTTAACTGGAAACTCTTTAATTGTGATATTTGGGTCAATCTGGTTTTCAAGATATGTGGCAGTTGGTTTAATGACTTTAGCAGATACAACATTGTTGCTTTCACTAAGCCATAATTCACAGGGCTGGCTATATCTTTTTTTGCGAACTCTAAATTGCTCATTTGGAAGAAAAGTTCTATAAAATGGTTCATATTCAGCTGGCACATCAATTCTTATTCCATTTACACTTTCAATTTCCTGAAGCAAAGCTGCAACTTTTTTAATTGTACCGATAGAAAGGTTTTTGTCAAATTCCACCTTAACAAACGGATCGTGTCCATCTTCAACAACCTCAATCATCTGCTTTAAAAATGTATCAAGCGTCAAAGTGTTATAGTCAGCTGCGTTTGATTTCTTAACTTTATAGACAATATTGCCAAGACCATTTGTTGCAATGTTAAGGTCAAAATATTGCATTCTCTGTTTTCCATCAGTATATTCGGGACGCAAAACAATCTTGATTGGCGTTCCCTTTGGAGGTAACAACGGCCCAGAAGTCACACTACCGTAAGCTGTCCCTTTTGAAACATTATCTGGTGTTGTCATTATACTTCCTGGTTCAGTATAGCTGGTTGCAATGCCATATGGATCCATGTAATCTGCCATCAAAACTTTCTTACTTTTATCATCAAAATCATCAACCATAACCGATCCAGTGAAAACTTGAGACAAACGATGCTCAGGCGTTTTCCCTGTTCTTGTATATATAACAAAGTTTTTCATAGGCACTTCTTTTGGTTTTTTGGGATCCACCACAAAACTAAAAAGAACTCTTTCACCTTTGGGCCACAGTTGTCTATTCATTGAGTCAACAGATTTGCCCGGGGTCATACCTAGAAATTTAAGTGCTTTTATTATGTCTGCTGGTCTGGCAAAGCTATATGCTAAAGCCTCATATCCATGGGAACTCTTATCATATATTACAAACAACTCTGACGGTTCGCCAGATGTCAACTCTGTAATTTCTCCATCTATTACAATACTCTTATCTGCTTTGTCTGCAACTAAGCCCGGTAGAACAAGAAAATTTGAATTGTCTTTATACTTTTTCAGGTTCTTCTGATAATTACTTTTTGCACTAGCTCTATTAATTACAGACGCCGCACCAGCCGCGTCCTGACCATTAACAGACATTTGAACGAAACTAACTAATAAAATATAGATAAATGTTTTAACAAAACTAAACTGCTTCACGTTTTTTACCCCAACTTCTTCCTTGTTTTTTGGGTGGAGTTTTATCAACACTAACAAACACTCCTTGCTCACCCACAATATGTTTTAAATCACAAAATAACTCAGTCATTGGTTCCACATAGCAAGATTGCTCGACAGACATAAAAATCTTTTCACCTGTTGGAATCATCAGGCATACACTTATAGGTACATTACCTGGATACAACTTTAGAATCGATTTAATTTTACGCAATGTTTCTTCAGAACCAAGAGCTGTCGGAACATGAAGAACCACTTCTTTTGTATATCTCTTTGGAACAATATCCATAGGAATAATTTCCTGAGCAACAATTTTAGGTTCCTCATCTCTTTCAGAAATATTACCAGTAATCATTATCGTAGCATCATTTTCCATAAAGTGACCAAAATTCTCAAATGTTTCAGCAAAAACCAGAACTTCAATTGTCTTTTGAAGATCCTCAAGCTTCAGAATAACCCACGGGTTTCCATCTCTTGTAACCTTTTTGGTCATCAGCGTGATTAATCCACCTATTCTCACAAAATTCGTTGGTTTCTTTTCATAAATCTGCGAAATGGTAGACACCTGATATTTTTCAAGAACATTTTCATACTGCACAAGAGGATGCCCAGTCATATATGCACCAAGCAACTCTCTTTCAGCAGCTAACATATCTGATTCTGCCCACTCGTCCATCTCTGGAAGCATCTCGTTCTCATCATCAGAACTATCTTCTGTCTTTCCATCAAGAAGATCAAAAAAGTTCGCCTGTCCCATGGTTTTATCTCTGAGTTTTTCAGCTGCACGGGCAACAGCAAACTCAATACCTTCAAACAGCTGTGCTCTATGAGCATCAAAGCAATCCATGGCACCTGAACGAATCAGACTTTCCATTGATTTCTTGTTGGCAACCGAACTATCCAGCCTTGCACAAAAATCTATCAACCCCTTATATTGACCATTAGCTTCACGCTCGGCAACAATGGCATTGGCAACACCAATACCAACATTCTTAATCCCTGCAAGTCCAAATCGAATGCCATCAGACTCCGGCCAGAAACGACATTTGCTTTGGTTAACACTTGGTGGCAAAACCGGAGTGCACATCTCTGATGCCTCAGCAATAAACCCAGGCAGCTTATCAGCATTGCCCATTTCACTTGATAGAATTGCAGCCATAAATGCTGCAGGATAGTTTGCCTTTAGATATGCAGTTCTAAAACTTACAATACCATAACCAACCGAATGAGCTTTATTAAATCCATAACCAGCAAATTGTTCGATATTATCAAATATACTACCAGCAAGTTGATCACTGATATTGTTAGTTGCCTTACAGCCATCAACAAATTTTATACGCTCGGCAACCATTACCTCACGTTTTTTCTTCCCCATGGCACGACGCAGAATATCAGCTTCGCCCAGCGAGTAACCCGCCAGCACATTTGCAGCCTTCTGCACCTGTTCCTGATACACCATAACTCCATATGTATCAATCAAAATTGGTTCAAGCAATGGATGGTCATACTTCAATTCGGCTTTGCCGGTTTTTCTAGCAATATAATCAGGAAGCATTTCCATTGGTCCAGGACGATATAGAGCGATAACAGCAACAAGGTCTTCAATGTTGTTGATACCAATCTGCTTGATCAAGTCACGCATACCACCAGATTCAAGCTGGAACACACCAACAGTATCAGCTCTATTAAGCAAGTCATATGTAAGACCATCATTCATATCAAGTTTTTCAACATCAATATCAACGCCAGTCTGCTCCCTAATAATATCAATAGCTTCTTTAATAACCGTCAAAGTTTTCAGACCCAGAAAGTCCATCTTAAGAAACCCAATATCCTCAACTGGCTCTTTCGCATATTGAGTAACAGGCTCATTGTTTTTGTCTCGACTCAAAGGTACAATATTATGCAACGGCTGCTCGCCAATAACAACACCCGCAGCATGTACCCCCGGGTTTCGATATAACCCTTCCAAAACAGGGGCAAACTCCATAATCTTCTGAAAATCAACATCGGCTTCAATGGCTTTCTTAAAATCAGGGGATGTCTCATAAGCCTTAGGCAGAGTCATTTTGGGATCTTCTGGAATCAGCTTGGAAAGCTCATTACACTTGGAATATGGAATATCAAGAATTTTGCCGACATCTCGAACAACCGTCTTTGCTCCAAGTGAACCAAAGGTAATGATCTGAGCAACATGGTCAGAACCATATTTGTTCTTAACATAGTCAATTACCTCACCACGTCGAGCCTGACAAAAGTCAATATCAAAGTCGGGAGGACTCACACGATCTGGATTCAAAAACCGTTCAAAAATCAATTTATACTTTAGAGGGTCAATAGATATAATTCCAAGAGCATAAGCAACTATACTGCCGCCACCTGAACCACGACCCGGACCAACAGGAATATCCTGTGACAAAGCATATTGAATAAAATCGGCAACAACAAGAAAATAATTAACAAAACCAGTCTTCTTAATAATGCCAAACTCGTGATTAAAACGATTAAGAATTTCCTGTTCCCGTTCATCTTTTGGATTCTCTGGATCTTCAACATTATACAATTTTTTTATGCCATCAAAGGCAAGCTTTTTAAAATGTCCATCTTCTGTAAAACCTTCTGGTATGTCAGGAGGAGGAAAGTGCAGATCTTTTGCAGCCAGATACATAGGAATTTCAACATTACATCGCTCAGCAATCTCCATTGTGATATCCACAACCCCGGGAAACTCTTTAAAGGTTTCAGACATCTCCTCATATGATTTAACATAAAACTCGTCCGAGCTATATCGCATTCGTTTCTCATCAGAAAGCAGTTTACCCGTCTGAATACACAACAACGCATCATGAGCTTTTGCATGCTCCTTTTTGAGATAATGAGCATCATTTGTTGCAACCATCCTGAGTCCGGACTTTGCCGCAATTTCAGGCATCAAAGAATTAACAAGTCGTTGTTCCTTGATATTATGATCCATAATCTCTAAGAAGAAATTATCTTGACCAAAGATATCTCGATACTCAATTGCGGCCGCCAGAGCTTTCTCCTTATCTTCCCTAGCCAGATAATAAGAAACTTCACCTTTAAGACATCCAGACAAAGCAATAATTCCCGTATGATGCTTGCGAAGCAGCTCCTTGTCAATTCTTGGCTTATAATAGAAACCCTCAAGGTTTGCCAGCGAAATCATCTGAACAAGATTCTGATATCCTTCAAAAGTTTCAGCAAGCAGTACAATATGATGATTAACTCCCTCCGGCCCCTTATTAATTCGATCTTTCCTGCTGCCGATTGTTATATATGCCTCGCAACCAATAATTGGTTTGACGCCCGCTGCTTTCGCAGTCTTATAAAAATCAATCGCACCATACATAACACCATGATCAGTTATAGCCATTGCAGGCATTTCAAGTTCTTTTGCCCGCCCTACGACATCCTTTATCTTATTAGCCCCATCTAATAAGCTATATGCTGTATGCAAATGTAAATGTACAAAGTTTTTACTCATAAATTCCTTAACCCTTATTCCTTGCGGGACTAGCAAAGCTAGCCTCTATCTCAATTTTTTCCCATTGCTTCTCAATTACGTCTCAACGCTTTCCTCTTAATCTTAACCTTAACATGCTGGCCCCGAGCCGGAGCGACTCGGCTATCCTCGCTTTGCGGGACTAGCAGAGCTAGCATGAAACTGCAAGTCTACCGCTGTTCGCAAAAACTCCTTCCACTTTATTTGCATTTTTTTTACATTTTTGCATTTACAAATGTACGAGAGCACGAAATTATTATACAATACCATCAAATTTTCAAAAAAACATTTATAAATTTACTTAAAGGACGACATTATGCAAAAATTTTCAGATAACCAGATTGAATCCTGTATTCAAAATTCAATGAAGGCTATTGAGCTACTTCTTGAAAAAAAAGACCTAATTAAGAACGCTGGAGATATGATAGCAAATGCACTCACATCGGGCAATAAAATAATCACTGCCGGCAACGGAGGAAGTGCGGCAGAAGCCCTACATCTCTCCGAAGAATTAATTGGTCGCTACAAATACGAGCGACCATCACTAGCCGCACTCTGTTTGAGTGCCGACTGTACAGCAATCACATGCATTGCAAATGATTATGGATTTGAAAGCGTTTACTCCAGACAAATAGAAGGTTTAGGTCGAAAAGGTGATGTTTTTGTGGCATTTTCCACAAGTGGAAATTCCAAAAATCTTATCAAAGCAGTAACAGCTGCCAAAAATGCAGATATGAAAGTAATCAACCTGCTTGGAAAAGATGGCGGTCAGATGAACGGCACAGGCGACTGCGATATTATTGTACCTGCACCAAACACAGAAAACGTCCAGGAAGCTCACCAAGTCATCCTGCACATACTTCTCGAAATCGTCGAAGCATCAATATAAAACCAGGTTTAAGTAAAGAGTGTACAGTACACAGTATAAAGCATCCTTTCATACAATGTCTTCCAGTTCAGGATACAATATCAACAATTATGCTCTTCCTACAACCCTTCAACTTTTGTTAAATGAACGTCCAACATCGACCATCAGCCTTCACTGTTTCAGACTACGGCTCGACAGGTCGAATAAAATACACTGCTCACAGCAGGTACAAGCTTCCGTGCGTCGTTCTTTGAGCTATGCAGGACGCAGTTGCTTGTTTATTAAACCCAGGCCGCTGCCCTGGGCTATTTTATTCTGGGCTTTCAGCCCTGTGTTTCCGTCGGTCAACGCCCGACGCTACAGGTGTGTGTCTGCCAACCAGCTTTAGTCCGCCAAAGCTCCTCCCCTTGCTAAGGGGAGGTGGCGATCCCGCTACTACTTTGCTTT
The DNA here is from genome assembly GCA_027858345.1 of Kiritimatiellia bacterium. GTDB lineage: Bacteria > Verrucomicrobiota > Kiritimatiellia > JAQICX01 > JAQICX01 > JAQICX01. Next base: position 11,749 of record JAQICX010000217.1, read on the forward strand.
CAGTCAAAAGCAAAGTAGTAGTTGGAGAGGCGGAGGGGTGTTCATTCATAATTCGATGTTGAACGTTCGATGTTCGACGTTCTCACCTATAATAAATGCCTGCGGAGCTATTCCAACCTTTACCTTAATCTTAACCTTAATCTGTTGATTCGTCAGCCTTGGCTGCGGCTCGTCTGCCCTGCGTTCTCTGTGCCTCTGCGCGAGAAACTCTTTTGGCTGCCTGCCTGTTCGTGTACTCACGCAGACAGGCGCCTACGCCGCCCTATTAATTTTGTGGTTAATTACCTTGTGAATAAAGAGGCTAACGATTGCGATCAGCAAGAAGTCGAATGGGATGCGGAAGCGAAGTCTGGTGAAGAAGATTGCACTTGTGAAGGCTGTACCAAAGTAAATTATGTAAAGATACTTCTCCGTTCTCGTCAAAGGCATTTTAGCGATGAAGAATAGTCGCAATATTGCAAGAAACAACAGAGGTATATATGAGCAGAACAGAATGATATCTTTGAATTTTGATTCCTGATTCTCAACAAACATCTTGTTTGTATAATTAAAATAATTCAGGACTTTTGCAAAATATAGTTTTATACACTTTTGGGGATTCTCTTTTATCCAGCTTATGGCCTCGTCTTTGAAGTATTGATCTTTTTCCAGTTCGCCATAGTTGTTCTCTTCTATAACAAGTCGTTGTTCTGTCCAATCAATTGCCGTGCCTGCATTATATTTGGCATTCTCACTGTTCCCAACAAAAAGGTTGAAACCAGAGTTTGTTGAGACAGGTATAAAGGTTTTAAAGACGTGAGCATTTCTTGCAGTCCAACATAGAACCACAAATGCCGCAACTAAAACAAAGATTAATGGTTTTGTTGCCCGTGATACAAATTTTGGTGACCTAAATACTTTTTCTTGAGTGATGTTAGTTGAATTTGGAGAGAAGAAAACAAATAGTGCTACAATTGGAATTGTCAGAATAAAGGATGGAATTGCCAATATTAAAAGTCCATATAGCAACCCAGCTAGAACAAAACCTTTTGTTGACAAATCCTTTTTCAGAATCATCCATGAAATTAACCCAAAAAGCATTGCACCAAAAATTTGTGGATATAGCAGACTTGATGTAAAATAGAATATTGGATATATTGCGATTATCAGCGTGCATATAACTTGAGAAACACGACTTTTTGAATCGCGAAAGACAATGAGTCCGTATATAAAAGCTGTCAAAGCAAGAAAAATTGAGTTGAGAATTTTCATTGCAATCACTTTGTTGGAACCAATCCATGACAGCGTGGATAAAACTAAAGGATATAGCGGAGCTCTGTACGCAGTTATCTCTTGATTGTAACCAAGATACTGATGACACTTATAGATGTTTTCGGATATTGCAACGTAATCCCGCTCATCCATATAAACGATTTTATTTGCACTGAAGATATTGAAGATGAGGGAAATGATGAATATCATAAACAAAAGAACATATAAGAGTTTGCATAAACTGTCGTTCTTCAAGTTCATATTCTTTCCTCTCCTCCTAAGTATTTGTTAATATTTCTTTGGAAAGCCATTCTTTCAAAAACAACACCCTTCAATATCAGCGCATCTTTCACTTTTCAAACAGAATAAGATGTACACCTGTACTATCTTACTGTTTTCAAATCAAAATATGCACTAATCTTGAAGGTCAGTTTTTGATTTTTATTGCATAAAAACCAGAATGGCTTCCCAAGTTACAATGCGCAAAGCGTATATTTTCAGCCACATATAAAAAGACGGTAAATATTTTTTAATGTTCAACTTTACATATGTTTAGAGGTTCCCAAAAAGCTAACTAAGTCTTGATGTATCAGCTTCTGTACTTCTTGGCTTTCGTACTCTTTTATATTGAATATCAACGCTCGTTATCGCTACACCAAGTATACCTGTAAAAGTCCATAAAACACCTGGAATCTGAAGATTAAAATCTCCCAGTGAATGAAAAGACATACTGATGAAACACAAAAGGGCTCCAAGTTGTATTGAATCTCTTGGAAAGTTATCTGTCCAAGAAAAATGTATATGATTGACTTTAACCTTTGAGCATGTAAGAAACTTTTTCCTTAAGAACACAAAAACAACAGAGCATGGAAAAAGGAATAGAATAAAACCAACTAATCCATACTCCTCCAAAAGCTGCAGCCAATCATTATGAACTTCATATGAATGAAAGTCAAGGTTAGTTACCGTAGGCCACTGGACATTCTCTCTGTTTCCATCATTTGTTGCTGCAAATCTAGGCCATACAACTTGATGCATTCCAGGTCCAACCCCTATTACAGGTGAACTTTGCCAAGCTCTCCATGCCCCACCAAACATTCGCCCGCGAGATGTCAAAGACATTCTATAAAGATAGTGCTGTACAACACTTTCATTCTTTGGAATATTCTTAACGATAAAATATTTTTTAAATCTTTGTGCATAGCCAAAATCACTTTTCATAAATACAAACGCAAGCATTATAACCACACATATAATCGAAACTCTATTGAAGATATTCTTTGTGATTTTCAATTGGCTGAATCCCCAAATTACAATTGCAGCAAAGAGAACAACCATGGTCAATCCACCACCACGAGATTTGCTAAGAATCACACCTGTAACACCAATTACAGATGCCAAACTTCCCAAAGCAATACTTGCTTTGCTTGTCTGTTTAGTGAAAAAAAGTCCAATACCCATACAGAATAAAAATTCCATTACCGCAGAAAAATGATCTGGACAGAAAAGAGAACCCGAAGCTCGGTTATTGTCTGGCTCTTGATAAATATCCCAGAATCGCCATAAAACATAATTGTTTGATGTTATGAAATAGTTAGCAATTCCATAAATTCCCATAAGCATTAAATTAAAGAAAATTATTGAAAAGAGCTTTCTTCTCCAGAATGATGTAAAACAGTATGAAATCAGTGCTGCCAAAACAATCGGCGTTGCAAACAGCAGAAAACTACGCTCTGCAACCATTCTAACTTCTGTATTAAGGAAAAGAACAAAAGCATAGAGTAAAAAAGGAGTATATGACAAAAGGCAGATTAAAAACACATCACCTTTAAATAGATTATCAATACCAGGATTTGTTTGTTTAGACTTTGAGAGAGCAAAGACAATACCTTTCAAACCAAGAACAACTAAGCCAACAGACAATAGAGCTATAAAAGGCCAGAAGTACCACATTTCCCAGGCACCAAATAACCAAAGTCCCAAGACAATCACGGCAATAACAACAAACCTTCCAACCCAGTCTAAACAATTATTGATTTTATCCATAAATAGAAAATTTTAGTATGGGCTTCCAAATAGAAGCCCAGCATTTGTAGATATTATGAGGATTATAGAAAGATCTATTCTTCAATATCCGGCATTTTTCTGTAAAAAGTAGCCAAACTTATCTTAAGTTTTTTGGCTGCTGCTTCTTTATCCCCACCGCATTGTTCAAGAACCTGTCTCAAGTATTTCTGCTCCTTATCTCTAAGGAAGTTTTTAAGAGACAATCCCTTTGCTGCTGAGAACGGATCAATATTTACAGGATTCTGTTTGTAGCCAATAGAAGAAGACTCTATAATTCTTTCCGGCAGCACATCCACTTTGATTGTATCATTTGTAGTGAATGTCAATGCATGTTTGATTGCATTTTCCAACTCACGAACATTTCCTGGCCAACGATATTTCTGAAGAGCGTTAGTTGCTTCTTTATCAAGCAAAGCTGATTGCTTATCTGTTCCTTGAACCTCTTTCGCAATAAAGTGGTTTGCCAATGGAATAATATCTTCAACTCTCTCTCTCAAAGGTCTTATCGTAAGAGGAATAACACTAAGTCTATAGTACAAATCTTCTCTGAATAGGCCTTCTTTAATCATCTGTTCAAGAGGAACATTTGTTGCAGTTAAGATTCTAGCATCAATTGATACATTCTCATTACTACCAACACGACGAATTTCATGTTCCTGCAACATTCTCAGAAGTTTACTCTGGATGCTCAAAGGCATCGAACTTATTTCATCCAAGAAAATGGTTCCACCTTTTGCCGACTCAAAAAGTCCAACCTTATCAGATGTCGCACCAGTAAAAGCTCCACGAACATGACCAAACATTTCAGATTCCAAAAGGGCTTCCGGCAATGCAGCACAGTTAACAGCCATAAATTTCTTATCTTTTCTGGTACTGTTTGCGTGAATAGCTCTTGCAACCAACTCTTTACCTGTTCCGCTATCACCACAAATAAGAATTGTTGTGTCAGTTGGAGCAACTCTCTTAATCATCTCGCATACATTCTGCATTGCAGGACTTTCTGCAATAATATTTTCCAACATATAACGAGTTTTGATTTGAGTTTTAAGCTCTTTGTTTTCAGTGATTGCTTTGCTGTACTCTAAAGCTCTCTGAACAGTCATTAAAAGTTCATCAAGTTTGAAAGGCTTTGTCACATAATCAAATGCACCAAGCTTCAATGCTTGAATAGCTGTCTCAACTGATCCATATGCAGTAAGCATAATAATCACCATATCAGATATGTTCTTATTGCAATGCTTTAAAAGCTCAAGACCACTCATACCATTCATACGAATGTCTGAGAGCATCAAATTAAATTTTTCTTTTTTAAGAATCTCTAAAGCTTTTTCTCCACCAAGCGCTGGTGTCACATCATATTTTTCAGCCTTTAAAAGCGTACTTAGAACACTAAGTATACTCGGCTCATCATCTACTAAAAGTATTTTTGACATCTTATTTCTCCTGTTTTTCTGTTCTCAAAATATTGAAACATATTCCCATTCCTGCCAACCCCAAGTACCCCGGATATCCCGCAGAACGCAAATTTCAGACTGCCACAAAAGGCATTGAAAACCAAACGTTTAGACCACTGTTTTTATATTCAAGCTAAACCTATGTTTCAAATTGTCGCAATTATAACAAAAAATGCTTCGAAAAACAATAATTATATTGTTATTTTTGAGAATTTTTTCATTTTTTAGAATTTAAAAAGGGTTTTAGGGCAAAAAAACCATAGTTATTAACAAAAAACATATTCAATCGGCTATAAAATAGGGATCATAAGATAAATGACACAAAGCTATATTGCTGACCTTGCCAGCAGAGATAAACTTATAATAATTGTTAATGGTTAATGTAAGACGCTGCAGCAGAGATAAGTTATAAGTAGGAAGAGGGAAGTGGGAAGATTTTAGTTCGCAAGTGCTTCCCTACTTAGCTCTTCGAGCTATGGTTGACAGGCAACGGCATGGTATGATCTTTGCTGATTATATGTTTTTCGCGTTGCCACATCCGTCCCGTTGGTCTTATACGTCTCATCGTGAAAAATGGAAGATATGGGACGGATAGGACCAATGTGGTGACTAAATAACCTAACAACAAACCAACTATCCAACAAAATAAATTGCGAAGCAACACCATCTTTTGCCATTTCAAGTTTATAATTTCTGTTGGTGCTGTCATAACAACCGCACTAAAAATTTTTAACCACTAACAACTTCGCCAAGTTTAAAGATAGGCAAAAACATGGCAACAACAATGCTACCAATAATCAAACCAAGGAAAACCATAAGCAAAGGTTCAAGCAAAGATGTCAAACCATCTAAAGTTGTTTCAACTTCATCTTCATAGAAATCGGCAATACTATTAAGCATGTCTTCAATTCGACCAGTCTTTTCACCAGCCTGAAGCATTCGAACCAACATCATCGGGAACACAGTCTGTTTTATCATTGCAACAGAGAGAGGTTCACCTTTCTCGACAACTTCTTTGGCATCGAGAATCACACGTCCGGCAACTCTATTGCCTGTTGCACCAGACACAATGTCAAGAGCATTAAGGATTGGAACACCACTTGCCATAAGTTCAGCAAAGGTTCTGGCAAATCGTGCAGCTGCAACTTTTTGAGTAATCATTCCAAAAACAGGAGCTTTCAAAATGAAAGCATCAACTTTGTACGCTCCAGCCTCAGTTGCCTTCCACTTATTAAACATTACAATTGCAACAATAGCTCCAGCCAGTATGAAAATTCCATAAGACTGAAGAACACTACTGAGATCCAAAAGAAATTGAGTTGGTCCAGGAAGCTTTGCACCAAAATCCTGAAACATTTCTCCAAACTTAGGAACAACAAAAACAATAAGAAGTATAGCAATGGCAAAAGCGAGACACAAAACAATAACAGGATACATCATCGCTGACTTAACTTTACGCTTCAGTCTTGCAGAAGACTCTAGAAAAGTAGCCAGACGTGCTGTTGTTTCCGCTAACTGACCTGCCTGTTCACCACTTCGAACCATATTTATATATAGAGAATCAAAAATACCAGGATAACGCATAATTGATTCAGAAAAAGAAGAGCCATTCTCAATACTTCCCTGAATTCCGCCCAATACAGCCTTAAAAGAGGCATGGTCAGTCTGCTCTCTCAATGTCTCAAGAGAGGTGACAATAGGCAACCCGGCACTAAGCATGGCAGATAGCTGTCTCGAAAAACTAGGTAATAAATCATTAACAATCTTACGTGTACCAGGAATTTTCTTCTTTCCTGATATATTAACTTTTTTTGGTTGTTTTGCCATACTATTTTTTAACCTCCACCAGTCACTTCCAAAGAAGCTGCAAGGCTTGTTACTCCATCACGAACACGGTCAAGTCCAGCCTGTTTTAAACTAACCATTCCATTTGAAATACCTTCTTCACGCAACTCACTGGCATTTACACCCCTCAAGATTGCTTCTCTAATTTTATCATTAACCTTTAAAACTTCCATGATAGCTCCACGTCCCTTGAAGCCATTTGTGCATCTTGGGCAACCAACGGGCTCATAAACTTTTCCTCCTTCAAAAAAATCTTTTGGAATGTTGTTAACTTCCAGTACAAGAGAATCAATTTCTGAAGCTTTTTTACAAGCAGGACAAAGTCTTCGATACAATCGCTGAGCTTGCGCAATCACCAATGAAGATCCAAGCATAAATCGTTCCACGCCCATATCAATCAGACGAGTCACAGCACCTGCAGCATCATTAGTATGTAATGTACTCAAAACCAAATGGCCTGTAAGCGCGGCTTTAATAGCAATCTGAGCAGTTTCTCCGTCTCGAATTTCACCAACAAGTACTATATCAGGGTCTTGTCTCAAAATAGAACGCAAAGCAGAAGAAAAGCTCAAACCAACATCTGCATTAATTTGAATCTGGTTAACCCCCTTTAACTGGTATTCCACAGGATCTTCACAAGTAATAATATTAACATCTGATTTATTCAAATCTTGAAGACACGAATACAACGTTGTTGTTTTACCACTACCTGTCGGTCCTGTAACTAAAATAATTCCATGTGGCTGTTCAATTCCATACTGCATAGCGGCTTCTGCTCGAGGTTCTAAGCCAAGATATGACAAGCCTGGAACGAGCGAACTCTTGTCCAGAATACGCATAACGATTTTCTCACCATGAATTGTAGGCAAAATACTTACACGCAAGTCGACTTCCTTACCCAGAGCCTTAATATTGAAACGACCATCTTGGGGAATACGACGTTCGGCAATATTCAGATCCGACATAATTTTCACACGGGATGACACTGCTGCCTGTAACGATTTTGGCGGACCTGGTTTTTCAATAAGAGAACCATCAATACGATATCTTAAACGGACATTTTTTTCCATAGGGTCAATATGGATATCACTTGCACCTGTACGCAAAGCTTCAACAAGAATCAAATTCACCATACGAATAACCGGGGCGCCTTCAGCACTCTGAAGCATTTCATCCAGACTCTGGTCTTCTTCATCCTCTTCAAGAATTTCCACGTTACTTTCAGAACGCATCAACTCTTCCATATCAAGACCTTCAGTGGATTCACTGATAATCTTTGCTAGACAAGAGGAAATTTCTTCTTCAATACCAATAACAGGCATAACTTTGTAGCCAGTTGAGACTTCAACATCATCAATGGTAATCAAATCAAAAGGATCCGCTAGTGCTAAAGTTAGATTTTTACCACATAAAGCCAAAGGCAGAACCAGCTTTCTACTCATTATTTCCTTAGGAAGAATATCCTTAACCTGCGCAGGGATTGAAAAGTTTTTAAGAGAAATTGGCGGGTATTTCAGGTATCCAGACAAAGCAACAATAAGGTCACTATTTGTTATCAGCTCCTTCTCAACAAGGTAGGTTTCAATATTGATTCCATCAACCTTTGCTTTCGCCTCAGCTTCAATCAATATTTCATCAGAAATCAAACCTTCATTTAAAAGTATGGATGCAATTCTATTGCTGTAAGGTAACTTTGCCATAACAACCCTTTTTGTTAATTAATGTTCAAAATACTATATCACACAATGATATCCCGAAAATTTAAAAAATACTAGCTATGTATTAAGTATTGGCTAGATGATATATAATAAAGCAAATTATGTAAAGTCTTTTATTTATACAAGTCCCATAAACCTTGATTTTTCGGTTGAATGCCCTTTTCGGCGGGGTGAAGCACCCCGACCCTACAGTTGCGGATGCTGCAACCAAAGCTAAGTCATTTATTGAAAGCTGTTTTGTAGGGTCGGGGTCCGTGCCCCCGCCATGAAAATATATTTTTCATATTTATCACCCGTTTGGTGATAAAATAATGTGTTTTCTGCTGATTTTATTGGCTCAAACGCACATGTTTATCTCCAACCAAAAAACTAAATACCGTAAATGTCAAGTTGTTCTTAATTGGTAAGGCTTTGTATCGGTGCTGGAATATGCCCACCCCTATTTACAAAAATCTCAGAACCATCCATACAGTTAGGAGCCATTATCGTTCCTGAACCAAAAAGTCCGCCAAAGTCAACATACTCACCATGCTTTTTACCGGGCACAGGGATAACTCGTATACCAGTAGTTTTTCGTGATGACACACCAATTGCTGCTTCATCCAGAATAATTCCACAAATTGTTTCTGCCTGAATATCGCCAGGCAAGAGAATCATGTCAAGCCCCACCGAACATACAGCAGTCATTGCTTCGAGCTTTTCAAGAGTAAGGTATCCATTTTCAACAGCCTGAGCCAATGCATGATCTTCCATTACAGGAATAAACGCCCCCGACAAACCTCCAACAGAACTAGATGCAAACGCTCCACCTTTCTTAACAGCATCATTCAGCAAAGCAACAGCAGCAGTCGTACCGGGAGCCCCAATATTCTTAATGCCCATTGCCTGATAGATTTCACCAATACTATCGCCAACCTTTGGTGTTGGTGCCAGTGAAAGGTCAACCACACCAAACTGCACGCCGAGCCTCTCTGCAACTTCTCTGCCAATAAGCTCACCAGTTCTTGTAACACGAAAAGCAGTGTGTTTAACCTCTTCAGCAATTTCATCAAGAGATGAATCCGGATATTTTTCCAATAATCTATCAATTGCTCGTTTAACAACCCCCGGACCACTAACCCCAACATTGATTACACAGTCAGGTTCACCACTGCCGGTATAAGCACCAGCCATAAACGGACTATCTTCTGGAATATTTGCAAAAACCACAAGTTTTGCTGCCCCAAATCCAAGATCTGAACTTGTTGCATTTGCTGTCTTCTTTATTATATCACCAACAATTTTAACTGCATCAACATTAATACCAGCCTTAGTTGTGGCAACATTAATTGAAGAACAAAGCCTTTGAGTGTTGCTTAAAACCTCCGGCAATGACTCCATAAGCACACGTTCGCCTGGCGTTATACCTTTCTGTACAAGAGCAGAAAAGCCACCAATCAGATCAATACCCACAGCTGCTGCTGCATCATCAAGGGCATGAGCCAAAACCAAAGCATCACTTTTTGTTTTGCCCTCAAGCAGATTGCTTGCAGGAGAAACTGAAAGTCTTTTATTAACAACATTAATGCCATATTTTGTAGATAATTCTTCGCATGTACGCACAAGATTACCAGCCTTTAGCATTATCTTTGCTTTAACCTTTACAGCAGTATTCTTAATGTCCGAATCTGCGCAATCAAGAAGGTTAATCCCCATTGTTACCGTTCGAACATCAAGGTTTTCGTCCTGCAACATCCTAACTGTAGATAAAATTTCTGTTTGCCTAATCATAATATATTGACCTATTTTATTAAGTTATAAAATTTCTAATAGAACCAACCTCATTGGTAACTCTGAAAATAATCTCATTCTGAATAGTCCCCTTCAGTTCAAACTGACTGATAGCAGCAGCAAACTCAGCCTGAATCTGCTTCAGATCAAGCTGGGAAGGAATAGTCACTTCACCAATATGAATAACCTGGGCTTTTTCATATTTAATACTCCAGTCCTCAATATTCACATTCTTTGCAGCAAAATATGTTGTAATGGCTTTTATAATACCAGGACTATCTCTCCCAATCAAAGTTACAATATAACGCTCAACCCTTGTGTTCGCTTTCTTAATGCTTGATGCATTATGCTCTAAAACAATAACACTTGCTACATCCTTTGTAAAAGAATCACAAATAGTCTGTTTCAACAACTCTTTATCCTGCTTTTTTTCAAAAGATGAAGTTAAAGTCACGGTAAAATAATCGGCCAAAATTGTCTGAGAAATCGCATCAATGTTTCCAGCTGCATCAGCAACCGCTGTCGTTATATCTTTCAAAATACCAATTCTATCTGGAAGAATTAAAGTAATTATATATCTATATGTTTTTTCTGCCATATCTATCTCTTTCCTGAAATTTTAAAATCCAAAGTAAGATACCCTATTTAGTACTTATAAATCAATCACAATCTCATTTTTTCAATTGTCACCTTGATTTTTCGGTTGAGTCATTGCATGACGGCATATCCATCGGTCAACGACCGACGCTACAGGTGGTAAATTTTGCAATCAACCTTTAAAATACACGTTTCATACTGTAGCGGCGGTCGCTGACCGCCGAAATTTTTTTCAATTGTCACCTTGATTTTAAGATTGAACCTAGTTATGACAACGAGGACGTTGTCGCTCCCAAACTTGCAGATTAATACTATCTTGTAGGCATGGGAGCGACGATGTCCTCATCGTCATAATAATTTATCTTTTCCTTTTATCACCCACAGTGTCCTGCAAATCTCAAAGGGCGAAGACTAACTGTGTCAAGCGTAGCTCAAAGAGCGAGTATAATGAACAAATATTCAAAAAAAAAGGGCGAACAAAATGTTCGCCCTTATTATAAATCCCAATCTTAAGTTCTACGCCATAAACATTGCGATATCATCTTCCACTTCACCAACACCGGCAATACCGAATGTTTCCACAAGAACCTTTGCAACATTTGGTGATAAGAATCCAGGTAGTGTTGGACCAAGGTGGATGTTTTTAATACCAAGATACAACAAAGCTAGCAACACAATAACAGCCTTCTGCTCATACCATGCAATATTGTATGCAATAGGTAGGTCATTAATGTCTTCAAGTTCAAAAACTTCCTGAAGTTTCATCGCAATAACAGCTAGAGAATAACTGTCATTACACTGACCGGCATCAAGAACTCTTGGAATTCCGCCAATATCGCCAAGGTCTAACTTGTTATAACGATACTTTGCACATCCAGCAGTTAAAATAACTGTATCTTTGGGAAGTTTTGCAGCAAAATCAGTATAGTAATCTCTATCCTTATGACGACCATCACAACCTGCCATAACAAAGAACTTCTTTATTGCACCCGATTTAACAGCATCAACAACCTTGTCTGCAAGAGCCAAAACCTGATTGTGAGCAAAACCACCAACAATCTGACCCTTTTCAATTTCAACAGGTGCAGCACAAGTTTTTGCTAACTCAATAATTTCAGAGAAATCCTTGCGTCCGCCTTCAACTCTATCAGCAATGTGCTTTGACCCCGGATATCCTGCAGCGCCAGTTGTAAATACTTTATCAGCATATACAGCATCTTTTGACGGAGGAACAATACAATTTGTTGTAAATAGAATTGGTCCATTAAAACTTGTGAATTCTTCTTTCTGTTTCCACCAGGAATTACCATAGTTGCCTACAAAGTGTGAATACTTCTTGAATTCAGGGTAGTAGTTTGCTGGTAACATTTCACTATGAGTATAAACATCAACTCCAGTTCCATCTGTCTGAATCAATAAATCTTCCATATCTCTCATATCATGACCACTAATCAAAATAGCTGGTTTATCAGAAACACCAATATTCACAGCTGTAATTTCAGGATGACCATACTTTGTTGTATTAGCCTCGTCAAGCAAAGCCATGGCTGCAACACCATTTTTGCCAGTTTCCATAACCAAAGCAACCAAATCATCTGCAGTTAGTGAATCATCAGTCGTGGCGGCCAAAGCTTTCTGAATAAATGTAGAAAGTTCAGGATTTGTAAATCCCAGATTCAGAGCATGCTCAGTGTAAGCAGCTAAACCTTTAACACCATATGTAACAAGTTCTCTCAAACTTCTAACATCTTCGTTCTCAGTTGCAAGCACACCAATTGATGTGTTCTTAGCTTCAAAATCAGCAACAGTGAATCCGGTCCAACTTGCAGCATCCTGAGTGATTCCAGAAACGTCGCCACCAGCTTTAACAAATTCAGCCTTCAGCTTAGCACGCAGAGCCAAACCCTGCTGAACACTTTCAACAATTCTAGCTTCATCAAAGTTCGCATTTGTGATAGTCATAAAAAGACTATTAAGAACAAACGAATTAACTTCTTCCAATTCAACTCCTAGCTCCCGTGCTTTCACACCATAGATAGAAATTCCTTTTAATACAAAGATTAATAGATCCTGCATATTAGCAACATTTTCTTTTTTACCACAAGCTCCACCCCTTGTACAACCTGTACCATTTATCGTTTCCTGACATTGATAACAAAACATACTCATCTTGTTGTCCCTTCATTTTATTTTTTATATTATTTGTTGATAATTAATAACTAATCATTAACTTCTCTGCATCGGCCAACGTAGTTGTTGAAAGATGCTTCTTTAACTTACTATCAAATTCCTCAATTAAACCTCCAAAAAGGAAACAGTTGCCACCACAAATTGGATTATCCAACATACAGGTTGCCATCTTAAATTTTCCTTCAATAACTTCAATAATCTCCAGCAACGTGATTTCCGATGGATCCTTTGCCAACTTAGATCCACCCTTGGGCCCCCTAGTCGACATAACCAAACCACTCTTACGAAGTCGCTGCAAAACTTTTGACAAATGATCGATCGAACAACTCAAACCATTTGCAATCTCTTTTGTCTGCAAATATTCACCATGTTCAAGCGACATCAGAATCATTCCATGCAGTGCCAATGTCGTGGCTTCTGAAAGTTTTAACATGCTATGCATTTTCTTTTAATCATCCTTTTCTTTTCTGTATTTTGGTACCACTATACCACAATAGCATTTTCTGTCAACCCTTTTATTATATTTTTTAAAAAAATATTGCTTTATTCTCATTCATTGATATATACTTGAATAAATTGAACGGTGAAAATAAGTTTTAAGTTCGCAAATGCGCGAGTGCGCAAGTTGGAGAGCTGAAAATTTTGATAGAACACACCACAAACAAGGAGAACTGAGATGAATGACAAGAAATATGAAGATGCAAAGAAGAGAGTAAAAAGGCTAAAAGCTTTCTATAACAGTCTAATCACCTATATTGGAGTGAACATTCTGTTAATAGCAGTTAATCTAATTACAAGTCCAGATAACTTGTGGTTCTACTGGGTAACAATTTTCTGGGGACTTGCACTTGTCATAAATGGAGCAAAACTCTTCATGACAAAAAATGAATTTCTTGGAACAGAGTGGGAAGAGAAGAAAATCAACGAGATTCTAGAAAAAGACAAAGACAAGTAATTGCCAAAATGGTCTAAAAGACATAAGGGACAAAAATGCCATTTGTGATGTTTGAAGGCGAGGCAGGCCTCGCCCCCTGCCGCTCGGCAACTGTTCAACTACCGTTCCGCAATCGTTCAACTATCGTTCTTTTATGGTAACGCAACGATCTTCGTTGCAAGTGTATGGGAGGTCAATAAGGAACGCTGATTATGCGGATCTCACACTGATATGTAAAAATATATCTGTGGAAATCTGTCAAATCCGTGTCATCCGTGTTCTCCATATGAAGAACCTATTATTAAAATAAGCTTAAAGTTATGAGAGATGAAATACGAGAAGAACTTTGGGAAGCAAAGGACAACATTGCAAAAGAGTGCAATTATGATATAAAAAAACTCTTCGAAAATCTTAAAGACATCCAGTCTTCTTCTAATCGTAAAGTAGTAAACCTTTCTAGAACACGAAAACACTGTGTTGCAGAACAATCAAAACCATATGAGCAAGATTAGAACAGAGAAAACAACAACATTATCAATTCACACAATCGTTTATAAATAATGTCTCCCTATCTATAAATTAAAATATTCAACATCCTTAAGCAATTGTTCGAGCATTCCTCCTTTGGCTATATGCGGAACCCAAGGTTTATTTGAATTGGCGATGACAAATTCATTGTGCTGTTTTGCCGCAAGTAGATTGCCATCCTTATTCTGCATTTCAAGGATGAGCATCCTGTTTTCTTCAAGAGCTTTCAGCACGGGTTGAGAAATTTTAGCATCATTTATTCCCCATACCCACCTCAAAATCAATATACTGTGTTCACTTTGTCACTAAGTTTACTAAGTTCACTTTCTCTTGTCAACTAACCGTTGACAATCAGTTCTTTGGTAGCGAGGAATCCCTTTGGATCAACAATGACTTCGACACCTTCTGGTGCGTTATAGCTGAGAAGAAGTTTATTCCCATCGGTTTTCCAATGCTCCATAAGGATTGTATAATTTCATACGCTCTTAAATGACCTCAAAACTTTTCTGCAACATTCATATTTCACTTTATTGTGAAGATTCTCTTTCGTGCAAAATATATTCCATACTTACTGTTGAACGTTCGGCATTCTCATCTGACACATACTCGTAAAGCTTATCAATCACAGTTTCACCCAACGTAAAATTATCAATACAAATAGATGTTAAAGATGGATTCATATATGCACACATGCTGGAGTTATTCACCCCTACAACCGCAATATCTTCTGGAATTCTTTTACCGAGGTTTTTTGCAGCCTTATATACCAAACTAACAATACTATCAACATACATAACTATACCATCAATCTCTTGATGATTTTTTATAAAATCAAATATTTCATCGTAACAGTCAACCCCATCGACAAGAACAACATCCGCTTGTACACCCAACGCAGCTGTAGCTTTCTCAAAGCCTATCCTACGCGCCTTAACAGAATAATGCTCATCTGATGTAGGCTTGTATCCAATAAACAAAAGGTTCTTACGACCTCTATCAACTAAATGGCTAATCAGCAGTCGCATGCCCTGTTTTTCATCAAAAGTAATCGCTCTTGGGCTATTTACGTCACTATTATTAACAGGAACATATGGAATATTATGTCTTTCAATTTCAAGTTGAAACTCTTCCGGGATGTCTTCAAAAACAACAATACCATCAACAGTATCTTCTTTGATAATGATTGGCAATTCATCAAAATCGTCACCTAAATGATCCATAATAAGAACTTTATCATATTTCTTAGCCCGTGAAAGCATTCTATGAAGGACTGGTGAAGGAATATTTCCTAATGTCTGCACAAGCACACCAAAACTGCCATGGTTGTTTTTCAGTAAACTTCTGGCTGTTCGATTTGGTCTGAAATTATATTTTTCAGCTGCCGCAACAACTGTATTAAAGGTTTGTTGACTAAAACGAACATTACTTTTCTCATCCGGCAAAAGTATAGCCGAGATTACTTGACGTGAAACACCGCAATATCTTGCAATATCAGACATTGTAACTTTTTGACCAACTTTAATGCTTTTTTTACTTTTTTTCATAATTCCTCTTTTTTCAGTTAGACTGTTAGTCCGTTAGAAAGTTAGACAGAGACAATCGCCGGCGTCAGCCGGCACATAGTTCCCACCTGTCGCGCCGTAGTCCCGAAGGGCAAAGGCGGATCTTTCCCATAGTTCCCATGAGCCAGAAGCCAACCAATTTTTATGATAACGAGGACGTTATCGCGCCCAAACTTGCAAATCAACATTGTCTTGCAAGACAGGGAGCGACGATGTCCCCATCGTCATTTTCTTCCGTCGGTCAACTACAGGAGGCATCCCTGCAAAGCAACACTAAACTGCACATTTAACACTGTAGCCGAGGTCAGCAGACCTCGAACATAATAAATACTGCCAGAGGCATTCCACAATTCGTAATTCTTAATTATTAATTCGTAATTGATTTGCCCTTACTAACTCTCTAACTATCTAACGGTCTAACTGTCTAACCGTCTAACTGTCCAACTATCACCCCATACACCCCTAGTTCGCAAAAACTCCTCCTCTTTAAGGGGAGGTGGCTAGCGAAGCTAGACGGAGGGGTTGTTCTCAATCTTTACCTTAAACTCAATCTGCGAGCAAAGCGAGCTCTCAGCCTTTATCTTAACCTTAACCTCAATGAAAGCTTAGCTTTCAATTGTCCCATACAGTCCCTGCGCAATCAACAGGTGTCCCGTCTCATTTGGATGAACAGGCTCTCCGCAATACACATCCGGGTGTTTATATTTCAACTGCTCCTGAAACAACTCATGAGTATTGAGAAACATTGTATCATATTTTTCAGATAAATCCTCAACAATTTTTATATAAGTTGGCAACAAATTCCAAACTTTTGTTCTATAGGCGTCTTTAACAGCATTGCCTCTACTCATATAAAATGGCGAAATCAATATAATTTTGCAGTCTGGAAAAGCCTCTTTTGTATCAGAAATAATTTGATCATAAATTCTTTCAAAACCTTCAGGACTCTGCAATTCAGTTTTGTTACAAAGATATCTATTTAGGTCATTAATGCCGATTTTTATAGAAACCCAATCTGGTTTATGACTAAGAACATCATCATCCCAACGGCTTCTCAAGTCTTCAACTGTGTCCCCGCCAATCCCCTTATTGATGATACCAATATTTTTTTTTGGTTCATTGGTAATAACCAAGTCTCTAAATTTCGAGACATATCCTGCACCATAAGGTCTATGCTGATTATCTCTTCGTCCACAATCTGTTATACTATCCCCAATAAGTAAAAACTTACTTCCGTCCTCAACTAATGTTGTCATCTTTTTCCTTTTTTGTACGGGCGAGGCATGCCTCGCCCCTATTTTTCAAATATTGATTTTATTTTATCAAGCCCGGTCTTTGCAACAACCAAAGCATCCTGCTGCCAATACGTCTCATTGAACAACTCAACCGACAACACCCCGGAAAAATTCTCGCCAAGATGTTCAAAGATTTCATCATAAGGAGCGATTCCATCTCCTGGATAAACCCTATCAGAATCTTTAATAACATCCCATTCAGGTTTTTCCGGATAATCATTCACATGCAGAATTGCAATCTTACTTGAATCAATCAAACTTAAGCCATTAAAATGACCACTACCTTTATACATATGAAAAACATCTGCCAAGATACATGCATCTTTGCTTCCGCTTTCAGCTGCAACAAGTAAAGCCTCTCCAAGTTTTCCAAGTGTTTTTGCAACACCCCAGAATTCCAGAACAGGTATAACATTATACTTTGCACCTAAATCAATCAAATCTGCATATCGCTCCGCTAAGTCAAAAAGGTTGACACCCTCAATCTGATAAGTTCCAAATGGCGGCGCGGCAACATATGGACAGTCAAGTTCCTGAGCCATTTTAAAACAACGCTCTGCTTCTTCAAGTCCACTCCTGCGAATCTCATCATTAGGGGAATCCCATTCAAAAAAACCAATAAGATTAACTGTCTTCAAGCCGGAATCTTTAATCAATGCAGCAAGCTGCCTAAGATTTCCGCCGGCTTCAACATATTCATCTAGCTCTTTAATCCACGGCTCAATTCCGTCATAGCCAGCCTCAGCTGTGATCTGAACCTTTTTCTCAAGCGACAACTCACCGCACTCGCGAATCGTGCTCGTATTCAATGCATAAATATATTTTCTCATCATCTCTCCTTCTTGAATGGGCGAAAAAATCTTTCACTCCAGTACGGTCAGGCCTTGTGTCTGCCCTCTTTCTTAATTGAATTTCCCAGCTTCAAGCATTGTTACAAATGGATTATCATCAATATCAATTGGCAGCTCAATACGACTGTTTTGTCTTACCGACTCATAAAACGCAAAGATAATCTCTGTGGCACGCAACCCTTTTTTATAATCAATTTCAGGCTCTGTTCCATTTTCATATGAATCAACAAAATCCTTCATCATAGCAGCCATAGTCTCTTCACCAACATGTTCGTACTTCTCTGGCTTCCAACTTGGATCGGCATAAACCGCAGAATTAAGATATCCCCCATCCCACTCAACCTCAATAAAACCCTTTTCGCCAATAACTCGAACGCCAGTATACATATCAAGATCAGGACCACCGGTCTGAATATGAGCCCGTACTCCATTTTCAAAAACAACTATACCAGCCGCCATAGACTCTGCACTTACACCAAACCAGTTTATTGGCTCCTTGGCATCAATTGCTCCCAAAACCCATTTGGCTGGAGTTTCGTCCATAAAAGATATTGCCTGATCAAAAGTGTGAGTTCCACAATCAAGAAGATTCATAGGAGAATAAAGATCCATGCGCAGAATTTTTCCAAAAACACCATCTTTAATCATCTTTCTTACTGCAATGTTTCCCTTGCAATAGCGACGCTGATGCGAAAAGGTCAATTGACATCCGCTGCTCTTTGCAAGCTCTCCCATCTTCACACAATCTCCCCAACTTGGAGCCATTGGCTTCTCTGAATGATAAACCTTAACCCCGGCATTGACGCAATCCTGAAAAGTACTAAGGTGCAGAATTGTCCAAAGACATCCAATAACAATCTCCGGCTTCTCATTTTCAAGCATTTCTTTATGATCTGTATAAACTACAGGCTTCGAACCAAATTCTGCACTCATTGCAGCAGCAGCCTCTTCGTTGATATCACAAACACCCACAACCTCGCAACGCTCATCTGCCAACAACGCAGGCACATGCAACATAGCTCGTTTACCACACCCAATCATCCCAACCTTATATTTCTTCATCATCTTTCCTTTATTTATTTATCAGTTAGACTGTTAGTCCGTTAGAAAGTTAGACAGGAGCAATCACCGGTGTCAGCCGGCACATAGTTCCCATCTTTCCCATAATTCCCGTACGGACAGACCTATGCATCTGCCCTTTTCTATAATAAATACCTGCGGAGCTATTCCAACCTTAACCTTAATCTTAGCCTTAACCTGCTGGCTCCGCCAGCCCTCAAACTTTACCTTAACCTTAATCTTAGCGTAGTCCCGCCTCGCGAATGTTCAGAATACTTGCCATCGCACTTTCGTAATGAGTCAAATTTCCAGGTTTATCCTGCTCAACAACCATCCATTCCGTGCCTCGCGCAGCAGCAGCTTCCATTGTTCCGAAGCAATTTACCTTGCCCATTCCAACCGCACAGAAAAGTCCTCTTGTGTGCAATTCTGATAAATCCTTAACATGCAGAACAGAAATTCTTTCCCCGCAACGCCTAATAACCTGTACAGGATCCGCTCCCCCAAATGTACACCATGCAATGTCCAACTCAAATTTCAACTTCTCTGTATTCTTATAGTAAATATCAAAAATACATTCATTCTTTTTTTCGCCAAACTTTGAAATAAATTCATGCTCATGGTTATGATAAATAAAATCTAATCCACCTTCATTGCACTTCACAGCCATTCTTTCAAACTGCTCTGCAAGGGCAAGTGCTTCATCTGTTGTCTCTGGTCCCGACCAATAAGAAACAACATACTTTGATCCAAGAATCTGCGCAGCTTCAATAGTCTTGCCAAGATTTTCCTCATTGTAGTGACTGCAGACAAGGGCAACTGTATCCATTCCCAAATCATCCATCTTCTTGCGACTCTCTTTCATCTCATCTTTGCTGTCACTGACAAACATGGAACTCTCAAACCCCTGATACCCCAAATCTGACATATTCTTTAAAGTTCCCCAAAGGTCTTGTTCCAACTCATCATTAATCATTCCAATCAATCCAATTTTATGCTTCATCTGCTTTTCCTCTATTTTACGTTTTATCACTGCTTTTATAACATATTCGTCGGTCAACGCCCGACGCTACAGCCGGTGATTTCACATTAAACCATTAAACTACACATTTCACACTGTAGCGGCGGGCGCTGACCGACGAAAAATTAGGGCCTTAAATCAATGCATTTTTAATCACTCGTGCAATCATTTAAATGGGAATATAATACAAAAACCATCATAATGCAAATGATTTTCTTTAGAAATCACAAAAAAAACAGCTGATTATGAGATGTTTTTATAAATAATCATAAATTCCGCATTTTGCACGGGCAAGGCCTGTCGAGCCGTAGTCTGCAGAGCGAAGGATGAAGTTGCGATTCAACGAGGCGATAGCCTCCATTAACTTCCCACTTCCCACCTAACACTTATCACTGCTGGCTTCCGCCAGCTACCCCGACATCGTCGGCATATCAGCAAGATCATAATATGCAATCATATACGGATGATTCTCATCATATTGTGTCAAAGGTTTTGCATTTTCACAAAAACCGCATGGTCGAACCTCTTCACCTTCCATATCATTAAATGAGTCACCAAACATCTTTCGATACTTATCTGCAACAGCATTTAGTTCTGCAACAATCTCAGGTTTTTCATCAAGCAGATTGCAAGTTTCACCAACATCATCACTCAGATTATAAAGTTCATTAACAACATTATTGCCTGATTGTTGCGTGCCAGGATTCCAGCCTGTCTTACAGAAATGGAGTTTCCAGTCGCCTTTACGGATAGCTTCCAAAACACCACCTTTATAGTATGCAAACTCATCTCTTTGGGAATCATCACCATTTAAAATAGCATTTTTCATTGAAATACTGTCAATTTTTGTTTCAGGCAACGGGATATCTAAAATATCACTGATTGTAGCAAACAGATCCATAGAAGAAGCAATTCCTGAACATGTTGACCCTGCGTCTATTTTGCCTGGCCAGCGAATAATAAAGGGCACTCTCTGTCCGCCTTCCCAAGTCTGGGCCTTTGTTCCTCTAAGAGGTGCATTGCTGCCGCCCTCACCACTGGAACGCGAACCATTATCAGAAGTAAATATGACAATTGTATCATCCTTCATGCCAAGTCTTTCAAGTTCAGCCTCAATCATTGCCATTGCCCAATCGATGCAGGCTACCGCCCCACCATATGCACCATTTCGGGATAGCTCAAGAAACTGCTTTGGAATAAATAACGGAACATGAACATACATGTGTGCAAGATAAAGGAAAAATGGTTCATCAGAACTCTTTCTCATGAACTGCAGAGCCTCATCAACATAACGCTCGGTAATTCCTCTTTGGTCAGGCTGCTGCTGAATAACCTCTTCATTACGCATCAACGGTAGCGGTGGAGTATCCATTCTTTTGCTTTGGCGTCCCATGTCATTACTGAAAGGAATTCCAAAATATTCATCAAACCCATGATTGGTCGGAAGAAAATCAAGCTGATCTCCGCAATGCCACTTGCCAATAATCTTTGTATTATATCCAACAGACTTCAATTGGTCTGCAATGGTTGTTTCGTCAGGATTCAATCCTTGAGCCTGCCCTGGAAACAAAACCTGAAAGTCTGCAAAGCCAATTCGCTGAGAATAGCAACCGGTCATCATACCGGCGCGTGAAGCCGAACATACAGGAGAAACCATGTAGAAATCAGTAAAGCGCATTCCTTCGGTAGCAAGTTTATCAAGAGTAGGTGTGTCATTGCGTTCAGAACCGTAGCATCCAAGATCTCCGTATCCCAAGTCATCACAATTCACAAGAATAATATTCGGTCTATCAGTCATAAAAGCTCCCTTTGCATTAATATTAAAAAAGAAAGACATTTTATAATATTGAGAACCAAATAGAAACTCTTTTCTGAAAAATTGTACAGGCACCTCAATTTTTAGGTTGAAAACCCTTTTCGGTGGGGTGAAGCACCCCGACCCTTCCTCCTTCGCTGTCCCAGACTACGGCGTGACAAGAAATGTGCAGATGCTACAACCAAAGCTAAGTCATTTATTGAAAGGTGTTTTGTAGGGTCGGGGTCCGTGACCCCGCCTTTAAAATAAAATTTTCAACTGATATCTTTACTTAAACAGGTAAACCTTATTAACGTATATATATCGCCGTTCCAACGGTTAATCTAGTCATCTTAAGTCCTTACAAGCGTCCTCTTCCTCCACTGCCTGCTCCAATCACAACCAGATCCCAAGTTGTAAACAACTCTGCCATCAGGCAAATTCTCAATCATAAAACTTGTCAATAACACTCTGCATATTTTTTAGATTTTCAACCGATAATATAACAGAACCTGCTTTGGCATTTTCAACTGCCTGTTCTGGATTTCTGGCACCAACTAAAGCATGAGAACAGCCTGGCTGAGCAATAATCCAAGCTATAACTAATTGACCTAAAGAAATACCATGAGCATCAGCAATAGGTCTGAAGGAATCAAGCATTGTCAAAATTTTTCTTCGATTTGACAAACTAAACCGATCGTTATCCCTACGCTGATCTCCCTCTTCAAAAACTCTGTCCGGACCAATTTTACCGGTTAATAGACCTTGACCCAGCGGTGAATAAGCAAGAAAGGATATACCATGCTCCTTCACATATGGTAAATTATCCTGCTCGTGATTGCGATCCAGCATTGAATAAAGTTCCTGGTCAGCATCAAGGGTTCCTGATCTACGATAGCTTTCCATTTGTTCAATTGTAGCATTAGAACAGCCAATTGCTTTGATCTTTCCTTCTTTTTTTAGCTCCATAAGAGTCTGCATGGTCTCATCTATCGGAGTAGTGAAGTCCTGCCAATGAGTCTGATATATATCAATATAATCCGTTTTAAGCCTACGCAGACTTTGCTCAACTTCATAACGAATCACTTCGGGAGAAAGACATTTATAAACATTGATACCACCATGTTCATCAAGATTTTCTTCGGTTGATGTAAAGAAAAAATCTCCTTTCTGCTCATGCCATATCAGACCGCACTTAGTTGCCAAAACAACCTTATCTCGTCGATCTGCAATAGCTTTTCCAACAAGCTCTTCAGATTTACCGAAACCGTATGCCGGAGCCGTATCGATAAGATTAATTCCCTCATCAATACCTGCATGAATGGCTCTAATGGCATCTTTCTCATCAGAACCTCCCCACATCCATCCTCCAATGGCCCAAGTACCAAGACCGACTACTGAAGATTTTATAT
The DNA here is from genome assembly GCA_027858345.1 of Kiritimatiellia bacterium. GTDB lineage: Bacteria > Verrucomicrobiota > Kiritimatiellia > JAQICX01 > JAQICX01 > JAQICX01. The sequence goes on from JAQICX010000217.1 coordinate 35,098, forward strand.
CTGACATTCCTATATTTTTATATTTCATAAATATTCCCTTTCTTTAATTATTATATATATGTTCCACTAGGTGGTATAACCCGTATATTTCACAAAAACACTTATAAATCGGTATAACTACTTGTAATAGAATTTCTTACAGCAGAATATAAGAAATACGTTTTCTAAAAAATACAAATTTAGTGATATCGCCCTGTCGGGTGAGGCGCTAGCGCCTCATAAAATATACGGGATAATTGTCATAGCCACATTATCAAAACTCATTTTTCCAATCCAATTCCAATATGTTGCATACTTTGCATTAAAGCAAATTTCCAGAAATAAGTAATCTCCCCAATCGTTTCCCTCTGTATAATGAAGGTTTGCCTAAATATCACTTTCAGAATCAATTAAGATGCGTGATATTGCATTACATATTTATAAAAAGCATAGAATTGTAATATAAAATCACCTTCACGCTTTTTGAAATAAAAGGGCTAAAAGCCTTACAGACAAGCATTGATTATATTTTATTAAAGCATTCAACATATGCGTTTTATGAATTAAACGGGGAGCCCTAAATTAAACTAAAGACAGTCTAGTCTAATCACAAAAAATGTCAACATTTTTTAATAAAATCTATATTTTAAAAAGTATAAGATTAAGTGCGAATAATAATTAAGGTCGTCTTATAATGGTTCAGGTTTTCAAACAGCAAATTTTGAAAATTAAGTGAAACCTATTTTATTAAGCTGCAATATGCAACTTGATACTTCCTGTATATATTTCCATCGGATAGTTATCCTCAAGAGACTGGTGTTCTCTTCTGTTATTATAATATTCAAAAAAATTCTTCTTTTAATTTCCACCAAATACTCTCAACGCCTTTATTATCTATTTACGATTGCATCCGCCTCCACCTTTTCGCAATACGCAATTAATTCAGACAAACTCTTTTCTTTCAGCATGTTATAAAGAACAAACACCGACCTCATCTCCTGTGCAGAAAAATCGACCTCCGTGTATTTTTTTAATGCGTATTCAAAACCGTTTTCTGAAATATCTTTTTGTACTTCTTTGGCAGAATCATCTCCCTCTGCGTCAAAACACATTGCTGCAGCAATAGCAAGTTTTATATATATATTTTGGATGCCATGCTGTTTACAAAGGAGAAATGCACCACATAACCTATCCGTCCTTTTAAGTTTTCTTATGGGATCCTTTGCCACTCGATCTATAGTGTCTTTGAGAGCGCTGTTATTGAAACGATATATGAGCTTGTATAAAAAATTCTGTAGATCTATTAGCTGTTCGTCATTGTCAAGCGCAATCGCACATGCAGACTCCATGCCTGCCTTTAACACGCAGTACTTAATATCTACACAGGATATTGCATCATTTATGTATTGATATCCTTTTAAATATCCCAAATATGCCGAAAGAGCATGACACATATTATGTATATAAAGCTTCCTCTGTATGAAAAATTTAAAAGGACTATACGGCAAAAGATTTTTTATGTTTGGAACATTGCCTACAAAACCATCTTTGTCAACATGTAAAATATCAAACTCCTCCACACAGACCGTCAAAGGATTGTCACCATCTTCAGATGCTATAACAGGAACCATTCTGCCTATGCTTGCCTCTACCAGTCCCACATAATCTCTAAAATTTGATTTTGCATATTCACTTAGATACTTGAATATCTCTGCCTTGAAATACTCGTCGACTTTTATGAGGTTTTCACAAAGAATTATATTAAGTGGCGGTTTTCGCTCTGCGATCCTTTTTTCAAGACCTTCTGCAACAATGGGTGCTATAAATTTTATAACATTTACTCCAACAGCTGTTGCCATAATATCAGCAGAAAAGATCTCCTCAACAACAGCTTCCTCTGTTCCATTTATACCGCAAACATTTTCGACCACGACATCATTGACCTCATCATTTGACACAATGTGGATTGTGTATTTTTTGTCACTATTGAGTCTGTCTATAATTTTTTCGTTGATATCAATAAAAGTAACTTCGTAATCACTTTGTGACAGCAGTTGCCCTATGAAACCTCTTCCAATATTACCCGCCCCATACATTACTGCTTTTTTCATTCTCCACCTTTATTTTTCTGCTTTTAAAGTCTTATTCAGCCACTTCAGGAAGCCTTTGTATCCTTTTGTCTGTAAATACATCTGTTTGGTCTGTGCTGGTGGTGGAAAATTCGGAAACCACTGCACCCTCTTCACCTGCTTGAAACCAATGTTTTGTGTTTGGGTACAATGTATATTGCTCTCCGGCCTTCAGCTCTATCTCATGAAACACCGATACCTCATCTTCACTTTTCCAAAACCTTCTAGCTTTGATGTTCTCCGTAGGCTCACCATCCAAATATAAATACACTGTACCATATCTACACCTAAATGTCTCTTCCTTGCCTTCTATTTTGCCACTGTCTATATGCATATGTTCAGGACAAGTCTGGTAAGGAAACAGTACAAGTTCTTTTGCGCATACCTTTTCCGTATTTATATATGTTAAAATCTGCAAACCCACATTATATAGATCAGAAAGTCCGAAATCTGCAATTTCAATTCTTTCCTTTTCCTGCTCTGTTACTGATATGTTGAGTTTGTCAAAATATTCCAGTGTTTTGGCTTTTGCCTCTTGATATTGCTTTTTATTTATCATATTATCTTTATCCCATTATCAAATTGATATATTTTACTCAACTCTACTGCTCTTTGGAAATCCATCATTCCGCTTATACTATCCGCCTGTGACAGACTGCAAGATGCCGAACATACGGCAAGTACTAAACTATCCTTCAAACTAAAGCCTCTATATGCCGCATACAACATGCCTGCACAGAAAGCATCACCTGCACCCACATTTCCCTTTATATAATCATCCGGCAGTTTTAGAGAAGGCATTTGCCTATACTCATTACCGTTCATAGCCACACAGCCCTCCGGAAAATGTATGCAAACTTGCTTTACTCCATTTTCTATAAAAAAATCACAAGCTTTTTTCAGATTACTCTCTATTATTTTTTTATCTTTATCTCTTAGAGAAATATTTGACACATTTTCAGCTTCTATTTCATTTACAGTTATGTAGTCACAATATTTCAAGCTCCTGGTCACAATTTCTTTGAACCTGTCACTTTGCTCACTTACAACATCTATTGATGTTTTGATTCCTTTCTGCTGTGCTATATATAGTGCCTTTGCAAGCTCTGTTCCATATTCCTTATTCTTTCTGTCAAACTTATCAAGCAGCAAAGCATATCCTATATGCAATATATCACAGTTTAAGTTGTCAAAATCTATATCATCTATACAAAACTCATCATTTGCACCTCTGTAGTGAAAAAATGTTCTGTCTCCAACGTCAACAATAGTCATTACATCTGTATAACTTGTATCCGTGTCACACCTTATAACACCTTTTGTATCAATATTATTGTCGTTTAGGAAATCTAGGATTTGCTGTCCGTTTTCGTCTTTCCCCAGTCTACCAAGTGCGTATAATTTGATTTCGTTGTCACTTAACATTGCTATATCAATTGCTGTATTACAAACGCAACCGCCTATACCTATACTTTGGCTTTTTATATTGCAAAGCCTGCCTTTCTCAGGAAAAACATCTATCATCTTTATCCTGTCCAATATCATATTACCGGCAACGGCTATACCTTTATTCATCTTTTCTCCTTGCAATAATTCGGTTCTGTCAAAAGTTTGCAGGCTGAGCCTGCACCCATTTCATTATAAATAAACCAGCCTCTGCTCTATGAGCAGAATTATATTTTTCATACCCACGACCAGCGGAAGTGAGGCTGGAGCCTGCGACAGCAATGAAACGCAGTGTAATGTCCTATTTTTGACAGTATCTTTAACGCATTCACTTACAAGTCTATATAAAATGCCTTTATAATCTTCTCGTCCAACATTATGCCCCAATTATACCGTTTCGTCAAAAACCTTTTTCCGTTTAAGCAAAAAAAAAGAAGTTTTGGAGAATTTCCTCAAAACTTCTTATTTTAAAAATACAAATTGTTAATACGTCAGAGATTTTTTACTACGTGTTTTCTGCAGTTCATTATCCGGTATACGTTTATTAATAAAATCAAGAGATAGGTCAATGACTTCACGTGCCTCATCAGGCGTTGTTGTACCAATTGTAACCATATCCTGAGGTCTAATTGTATTCCAGACAAATGCAAGCCCCACCGGCGGCAATATTCTTCCCGCTGCAAGTGGTTTGATTGTCATTACAGGTTTTTTTGCATTTTTTATAATTCTCATAACCCAGTCGGTTTCAACCTGCAGCAGAAAACCAGCGGCATTATATAGCTGTATATAAGTTTCAACATCAACCCCTGTCTCATCCGCAATCACAACTGATTCCGGCATGTGAGTTGAAAGACCAGGAATCATACCGCGCTCCCGAATCATCTTTGTATATATACCAATATCTCTAATTTCAGATGCACGTCGATCAAGTAACGCATCTGTCACAGCCTGATGCGGCATGCAGATTGTTGCTCCAAACGCCTTACACTCATCAAACACTCGTTCCGGCTCCATAGCAGGATCTCCACCCGGTGTTATATTAAAATGAGGAGTAATGACCAGCTTGACCTCGCGACCTGTCCTATTTTGAGCAATATCAATTGCATCACTAAGAATTGGCACAGGCAATCCCATCATCGTATCCACTCCTGAATTCAAAAATACCGTCAGAATATCTGCAATATTATCGCGCGTCTGATAGTCTTTGATAAACTTATCTTTTGCCATACTGGTATGAGAATAACCGAGAAACCAATTGGTTCCAATAATTAATCTCGACAAAGAAGCATCACCCACCATTGTTCTTGGAAAATCACTCATAATATATCTTTCTAATTATTGATATTGTAAAACACATAAACAAGTAAGTTATCAAAACATGGCTGACCTGTCTATTAAATATTTCAAAGACCACAAAGAAATCTTGTTTTTTTTGGGGGGGTTAATTGAATTTATGAAAACAGGAAGTGTCTCTGTCGCTTAGCAACCGTTTCTCGGAAGCGTCCCTCCCATTGTTAAAATTTATTATAAAGATTATTTCTTCTTTTCTTCTGTGACAAAACGAACTCTTGTACTTGGCGCAGGATTTTTTTCACCTTCAACAACCGTGCAATAGGAAAATTTTTCATTTACAGATGTAACAACCAATTTTCCAATCAGTTTGCCGTCTTCGCGACCAAGAATTGCTCCTGTATCTGGATCAAGAAGTTCTTCCCCCTCTGTCTCCATAACAAGCTTCTGCCCCACTTCAACACTATATAAGGAGCCTCGATTAATAATCACTCCTTTGCTTGTAGCCTTGACGACAGCACCTTCAACAGGAAACTCTTCCATATTTTTCGCAATAAAGTATGTTGCCTTGTTAATACAATCTTGAGCAGCTTGACCAAGTGGTGTCTTTTTAAAACCACCTAAGTCTGTACTCATTCCTGCTACAGAAAGACCTACTTTAGCAGAAGTATTACTAGCCTTGCCGACAACTCGTTCTTTTGCAACAATCTCTCCTGTTGTCGTATCAATAAGTTTTACAATAACTGTAACTTGAGCTTCGGAACGACCTCCACCAATACGAAAGCCCTTAATTCTTATCCCACCCTTTGCACCAGATTGAGATTCATCTACTTCTGTAACAGCTCCAGTTGCCAAATAACGAGCCAATCGGATTTTCCCTGTTTGAGCAACTTTTTTTGCAGGAGCAGCACGCCCGCTAGCAGCAAGATCCTGTTCTAGAATCACATCACCCAACTTCTCCCGCTCAACCACAATAAATCGTCCAGAATCATACAAGGCTGATTCAAGCATAGCAGAAAGATTATCGCCAATCTTCCAATGACCAGCCCAGCCTGAACTATTCTCAAAATCTTTAACACCAATGGCATGTTTGATTCCCTTGTATTCACCAAGTTTCATATCGGCATTACCAGATTCTGTTTTAGTGGTCGCTTTCCCAAACAAAGCAAAAGCATTACTAGATATTGCCATCAATGCGATAGTAGACAAAACTACCAAACTCTTTTGCCTCTTCATTATACTTTTATTCATATCATTATTCCTTTCTACATTAGGTTTGATATATTTATTATCTTCAGATAATTTATAATTGGTCTATATTAGAACTTTTCGACTTATCTTTTAAATATTTAATCACCTCCATTATTCTGATAAGATATATGAGTACACTATAGACACTGTAATGAATTTTAGACTTCTATATCATATTTTGCAAGCTGATAATAAAAAAACTTGAACATATCTCGATTTTTCGGTTGAATACAGCTATGACAACGAGGACGTTGTCGTTCCCATTTTTCCAAGACAACGGTTGTTTGTATGCTGGGAGCGGCCCTCGAGCTTGCGAGAGAGGCTTTAACCACTAAAAAGAAACAATAGGGTGAAGCAATGAACGTAGTGAATGGCCGATTCCTCATTGTCATAATAAATTATTTTTCTAATTTATCACCCAAAAAGCAAAAAAAAAAATCATTCCTTGATTTTATTGATCCAAACGCACGCTTTGGTCTCCAACCGAAAAACTAAAGGAACATACCATTTTTTTCAGTTGTTTGCCATAATTCGTCGGTCAGCGACCGCCGCTACAGCAGAAATTAGCTGTTTTACATTTGATTTGCAACTTGGCGACTGTAGCGGCGGGCGTTGACCGACGAGATAACACATCCTACCGAAAACTCAAACATCATTCATCTATGCACATTATGTCCTTCAGGTTGTGGAGCACAAGCTGCCCCTTTAACGAATCATAAGCAACGTTCCTAATCGCATGATTAGTAATTGACCGTCACCTGTAAACAGTTCTGGATATGTGGTTGCATCAACTATGCCACTACCGATAAAGAGCCCGTTGATTACAAGAGAACCAACTTTTATCACACCATTATAATTCAAGGCAATCTGACCCGGTTCATCAACTTCTAAGTGCAGATGGTCGGCAGATAAAGTGGTGGTATCAAAATCCTCTGAAACACCGATTATCTCAAGAGAATCTATCAAGGTACACGGATCGGTTGTGCCTACCGTTACTTCACCTTCGAAAAGAAGCGCATGCGAGCCAGCTGCAAGATATCCCAAGTCAACATTCTCTGTAGTAAACCAGTGATTGCTGACAATCGTTTCGTGTTTAAGCACATCATCCACCTTTACCCTTAAAGTATGGTTGTTATACCAAGTTCCGGTATATCCACGTGGACATTGACTATAGGAAAGATTATATACTCCAGCTGTCTGCACATTGATGACAGTACTCATTGTACCACTCTGGCGCACAAAGGCTGTCTGAACTCCATCGCTGGTCTGAGCAGCTGACTCCGAAGAAAAATAACTGTTATTTCGCTGATAGCCGGATTCAACACTACCGCTATCCACAAAGTTCCAACCAGCACAACCGCTCTCTGCAGCATCACCACGCTTGTCCATAGCAGACCTGTCTGTAGAATATGGCAGCAGCGGATCACTCTCAAAACTTGAATAAGGAACATCAACCGATAATGAACTCTGACTAACAGGAATGCTGATCTCAAAAACTCCACCGGAAACATAAATCGTTCCATCCAGCTGATTATCCAACTCTGGATTTAAAACAACGCTCACATTTCCATCACCGGTGAACCCTACATAGCCATCCAATTCTTTAAATGTTAGCGATCCTCCATCCAAATTAAATACTCTTTCTCCATTTGCCAGAACCAATCTTCCTAATTCCACATCACGACCATCCAATGAAATGCTTTGGGTACTGCTCAGATGATTCGTAAACCACACAGTTGATTCCACACCGTATCCAATAGTGCTGTTCAACCAATTCGTGCCAGCTGCATAAATGGCTGAGCTGGCATCAGATATCCACACACCATCGCTGTCAAGAAGAGGCCAGACAGCATTAAAAACCATCTGTACATGTTCTGCATATGTCAGACGGGGATCTGCAAGCCAATCTTTCAAAGTAGCCTCACCGGACTTGGAAGAGTCATCCCCTGCAACATATAGAGCTCTGGCTGCTGAAATCTCTTTCAGACATCTATTACGTTCGGCATCAGCTGCTGTGTTGGAATAACTTGGAATAGCTGGAGCAACCATACCATCGTCAAGAGTATTGTCTCGAAGCAGAGTAAGCAGCTGTGAAAGCGCTGTTTTAAGAGAACTGCTACGCAGCTGTTCCACAGCAAAACTGCATGCCCGAATGTGTGAAAAATAAGATGTGGAATTCAGCTGTTGAATTTTTGCCAGCACTGGTGAAACAGCAGCAGGAGAATGAGTCCTACCCAAGGCAATGATATAGCTATCCATCAAAGATACTGAACTTCCATACTGTCCCATCCCTGTATAATTCCAGCCGGTATCCCAAAAACCAGATTCCACAGCATCGGCTAATGTCTGCACACCGGTATCATCATAAAGCATTCCAAGCATATGTGCATATATCAATTTACCGTCAAAATCAGAACAATTCTCATAAGCCGTACGCAACATCGGAAGAGCTGTCGGAATATCAGCAAACACAACTTGAATATTTGCATAAGAATTTGTCAATCCATCCACTGCACCCTGAATTTGTGAGGCTGTTATAGGAAATGAGTCTTCTGCCGCTGCAGTAGCGGAGCTGATTATTCCTTTTGAAACCAGATGGCTTTGAAGGGTATCAATATCTATATTTCGTACAGAAACTTCACTCTGAACCGCAAGTGCTGATGCATAACCGGCGGCATAACCCTGATTCTGTACATCCCTCTGCATTCTAATCACTGGCATTGCATCTCGATGGGCACTCATGCCAAGGCCCACACATAGAAGATTTTCAAGCCTTTTAGGCAAAAGAACTCTATAAGGAAGATTGACAGAAAGAACAGTCCTGGTGGGCTCAAGCATGAAGAATACATCATGAACCGTAAAGCCATGTGAATCAAAATTGCTGACAGTTCTACAGATTGTATCCGGCCAGGTGCGATTATTAAGTATATCTATAGGTGTCAAAGATACAACACCTACAAGCCTGCGACGCTCACGCGTAGCTGGATTCTGACCTGTATCCCATACAGCATCAGCATTCATTGAAGCATGTGCCCTACGTGCAAAGAAGAAGACATCAGAAACTTCACCTGGATCCACAAACCCCACATCTGTATTGTTATAACTGCTGCCAAAATAGTGCGGAGCAAGACCTGCCCCCTGCAATGCAAGCTCAGATGCGGTTATATACTCCGTCTCTTCCCCAGACAAATCAGCTATCAAAGCTCGTCCGGTGGCATCAACAACCGTCTGAGCAAGAATAACACCGCGCGTGCCATCTGGCAGAGCCACTATCACGCCCTTAAGATCATCTTCATCAACCAAAGCTCCGACAGCCATGGTCCCAAAAAGGATTCTTACACCAGCCTCACGAGCAGTTCGACGCGTCCACTCCGGTTTTGACATAACCCTTATGGAACCTGTAGCCGCTGCACCAGGATCAATATCATTAGCAGTAAATCCGCAATCATTGCCATAATAGTATCTTCCTATACGTCCATCAACAGCAACACCACCCATATTATAAAGAAATTCAACCACTACTGTATCCGCACCGGCACGCCCAGCAGAAATTGCAGCTGGTCCACCAGAAGTTCCAGCCCCGATAATAAGAACCTCACACTCATCTATAACCGGAATATCGGCTATACTCTCATGGAGATTACCCTGTGCATTTGTATATGCAGGCATGAAACCATCCAGATCTTCAAATATCTCACCTGAATCTGTTCCTGAAGAAACTTCCGATGGAATCACAACTCCTGATAAGTCCTCTCGTGCAAGAGCCTCTCCAGCAGCCAAAGCTCCGATACGTTCACCAAGTGCCATCATTCTGGCAGGATGAAGCATCTCAGCAACCATATCACGGGAAACATCAGTACGTGGTCCAAGAACAAATATATTGGTAACACCGGCTGGTCTGAAAGCTCCCTCGGCAACAGATGCAGCATCTATCCAGTTTGTGGATGAATCAGGATTTTTTCCAATAATTGAATCAGGTGGAATCCAGAAAACATTATCTGCCTGATCAAAACAGCTAGGTACCCAGGTAAGATCGCGTGCAATCTGTTCCACCTCCAGAAGTTCGGTTGCGGAACCATCAACAAGATTTGTGGTAAAAGTACAACGCCAGACTCGACCGTTGATTGAGGACAGCATCCCGGCGGGTGCGCTTACTCCGGTCACCGATACGGAAAAAAATATGTTTGAAATCATTTCGACACTCATGCCTGAAGCCGAAGGAGGATCGTTTAAATCCGACATCACTATTCTTGAAAAAGAATATTCACCTGGCGTAAAAGTTCTTTTCGCTGCTCCGGCGAGTCTTGCCGGCAGAGCCTGTTCTGTTGCATCAACTATTACCTTTGCGCGGACAGCCTGACGCCCCCTTTTGTTGATTAGAATAACACCGGCTGGATTACCATCCCCATCCTCAAGGATATCACAGACATGCGATCCTCCAATAAAAGGAATCCCGGCATCTTCAACAAGTGAGTCCAGAACCTGCTTAACTCTCAATGGCTTTGTTTCATAACAAACATCAGCAATATCAGAGACAGTCGGCAAGAATTCCACTTCATCAAGAAGCTGGCGGGAAGCACCGTCTTCAAGATCACACTGAACTCGAAAATAATGTCCCGTCACTTCTCCGATTAAACTGATTCTATCAACGTAAAGAACATTTTCTCCACTACCAAGAACCTCGATATTGTTTGATATTGAAGCTGTTGTCCAATTTATTCCATCGTTACTGAAGTCAACTGCTGAAACAACTGTTCCAAATGGATTGCTGGAACTAGGATCCCTTCGATAATAATATACATTAATTGTGCTGACGGATATGTTGTCGTTAAGGTCAGCATTCACAACAACACTTTCATTAAACTGCACACTGTGATTGACAGCATCATCATGAACACCATCGGTAAGACATGAAGAATTGCTATCAGGATGAGCTGAGTCAGGAGAGAGCTCTAAACCGGCAAAATCAAGATAATTATAGCTATAGGCAATCGATGTATCCCGCTCAAAAATAAGATTGAAATTTTCCGCACTATCCGCCTCGGATACATAAGACTGCCAAAGTTCACGCGTTGCAGCAACATCATCGCCAAGATAGGTTCGCGGTGCAACAAGAAAAACCGATGCGCCTGCCTCACGAGCAGATAAAGCTGCGTTCACCGCTGCACAACTGCCACCAACTACAAGCACATCACACTCTCGAACAATAGGAATTTCACGTTCTGACTGCACGATATCGGACGCTTCCAACAGACAAGCTGACACAATAAACAATAATATATATATAATTTTTTTCATTCTCTAAAACTGCCTATACAGAACAGCAAATTCCTTCCTTAAAATAATATTTTAAACTCGACAATAATCTAACCCGCATATTTTATGAGTCGCTAGTGATTTAGTCCCGCTTTGCGGGAAAGCAATGTGTGTAGTGTAGTAACTACTCAAATATATTGCTGATGAAGTAGCCCAGCTATTAACTTAACCAATATTTTCTCAGCACACAAAACCTTTCGTGCGTTAGTAGCTGGGTGCTAGCGCCTCACCCGATAGGGCGTTATATACTAAGTTTTTTTATTACATAACGTGTTTTTAATATTAAACCTTAACATATTCTTCATAAGGTGATTGTATATGTTTTTAAGTCTCTTCGTGAAATATACGGGCTAATATAAATCTATAACTTTCTGCATAGTAACAAACTAAAAAGAAATTTTCAAGAAAGAATAACCTTCGAGCTATCTTACCCTCAATTTTTCGGTTGAACACCCTTTTTGGCGGGGTCACGGACCCCGACCCTACAGTTGCGGATGCTGCAACCAAAGCTACAAGGTTGATTGCAAATGGCTTCTGTAGGGCCGGGGTGCTTCACCCCGCCTTTAAATATAATTTTCAACTTTATCACCCAAAACTGAAAAAAACAAGCTCTCATTTGCTGATTTTATTGGTTAAAACAGATGTTTTCTTGTCCAACCGAAAAATTAAGGTAAAAAAACTTGGATTTTTCGGTTGAGGCACTACGTGCCGGAATATCCATCGGTCAACGACCGACGCTACAGGTGGTAAATTTTGCAATCAACCGTTAAACTGCACGTTTCATACTGTAGCGGCGGTCGCTGACCGCCGAAAAATATTTTTCCATTTTATCACCCGTTTAGTGATAAAATGATATTTGTTTTGCTAATTTTATTAATTGGAAAGCACGTTTTTATCTCCAACCGACAAACTAAGGATTTACACACGGTTTTGATTTGAAAACTAAATTTGTGAAAGCAATGATATAAAGTAACGTGCGGCACACTCTGCTGAGAGCAGGAACAAGCTTTGCTTGTATTTTATCTCCACGGGTTTACACCCGTGGCTACATGCTATCGCTCCTTCGGAGCTGTAATCTGAATGCTAACATGCAATATCACACCGTAAGAACTGAGAAGGCTATTCTTAAAGCGATTTAAACTTGTGTTGCCATAGGTCTTGCATATATTGCTCTTTGTTAAGAAGCAATATCAATGCAAGGCCTAATGGCAACACATTCTTCAAAAATTCGGGTTAATTAGCTAAATTCGCTGACGAAGACTCTTCTTCTTTGCGTCCCTTTGCGTTCTTTGCGGTTAATACTCTTTCTTTTTGCCTGCTCTTTAATCTGTGTAAATCATCTTAATCTGCGGATAAAACATTTTCCGTGTTTTCAGTGTATTCCGTGGTTAAAAATCTTCTTTCTCTGCGTTCTCTGTGCCTCTGCGCGAGAAAATTCTTCTCTTTTTTCCTTGCGACTTTGCACCTTTGCGTTAAAACTCTCTTCTTAATCTGCGTTCATCTGCGTCATCTGCGGATAAAAATTCTTTGGTTGCAAAAAAAATGAAAAAAAGTTATCATTTTGGGAACAAAAGGAAAACTCAAAACGTCTTAGGGGCAAATTGATCAATAATGAACTGGGAACACAACATTGTGAATTCACAAACGACAACTGATATATCCATAGGAATGGGGGCTGCAGAGCTTCTCAAGGATATTTATGGCAAGCGTCATTTGGGCGATGATGATATGCGACAAATAATTCGCGCATATGAATCATGCCTACTTCGCTATGCTCAGAGGTTTGTAAATGATCATAACAGTGCAGAGGATGTTGTACAGGACACATTTATTAAACTTTTTAGGTCGTGGAGTTCCATAAAGGATAGAGCAACAAACTTGAAAAGTTGGCTCTACAGAGTGGCGCACAACCAGGCAGTTGATCTTATTAGAAAAGAGCAGAACTATCGCAAGGCAATGGAAAACCATGGAGAAGACTTGCTAAACAAGGAAGACAATAGTTCTGACGAGGCAAGAAAACAAAAGAAGAAAGAGCTTGTCTTAAAGCAAGTGGACAAATTGAGTCCGGCAGAAAAAGAGGTGCTGCTGCTCCGACTTGAAGAAGAATTGAGTTATAAAGAAATTAGTGAAATCACAAACCGAGCAGTTGGAAACGTTGGAAAGCTCTTACATAGAGCAGTTGGGAAGATTACAAGAGAATTAAAAACACAGGGGATAATACAATGAAGAAATGTGAAGATATACAATTTTTGTTGACTCTTTATGCTCTTGATAATCTAGGGGGCGTATCAAAACAGGAAGTTTCAAAACACCTTGAAGAGTGCAAGAAGTGCCAAAAAGAATTTGAAGAAATAAAACAGGGGCTAACAGTAATTAATGATGTATTGAAAGATACAAGCGTTGACGACCAGCACCTTAGCGAAGAGCGCTATGATGCAATTATTAGAGCATCAAAAATTAAGAAATCCACAGGGCTTGGTTGGATAACAAAATATCGACCAGCACTGGGAATTGCAGCAAGCACACTTGTTGTCTTTGGTCTGACCTGGGCAATTGTTTCAAGCATGAAGGCTCCAAAATTAATGAAACTTGAAGAAAACGTTGGTGCTGTGAGTATGAGAGGCGGGTATGAAGACTCTTTAGAAAGCGCAGATGAAGTTGCTATGCTTGAAGACCCCCAAGCCATCGATGTTGTTTTTGACTCGTCCGTCGATATGCAAAGTCCAGATAAAGAGTTTGTACTAGATGAAAGCTTACTTTATGACGATGACGGCGTTGATTACAGTGATGCTACTGCTCCTGCATACCAAGTTGAGAAAAAGGTTGCATTTAAGAAATCCGCACTAACTCAAAACAACAACAGAAAGGCTAAACCAGCAAAGGCAATGAGCAGCTTGCCAGAACCTACACAACCTAACTATGGTTATGTGGATGCGGATATTAAAGGCAATCTAAAAAGAGATAACAAACCTCAAAGTGCAGCAGTTAAAGAGATCGATGCAGTAGCCATAACTACATCACCTATCATTCAAAATAAAACATACTCCAGTCGATCTCGTGGTGACCGGGCACAATTAATTTCGCCAGAAAGCCCTGAACCTGTAGAGATAGAGAAAAAAACACTTGCGAAAGCTGAAGGTAACTCCCTAAAAAATAAAAAGAATCTACGTGAAGAGAATAAATCAGACAAACAAGTTCAAACTTCGCAAACTGTAGCAAGAGAAAGTCTATCAAGACGTTCAAAAGAGGTTAGAAAAAAGGAAGTTTGGAAAGATAGTGATTCATTCAGTTCAACAGAGGGTCAAAACAAAAATGTATCCTTTGGTGTAAGTATTTCTGGAAAAACAACTGGAGGCCTCATATCAGAACAACATACGGAGTTGTCGAAGTCATCTACAGCCGACCATGAGCAAAAGCCAATTTATGAAATGCAAGAAGCTGCAGCAGTTGAAGCGGGCAATGACAAAATTGTTCTTTATGATAATGCAGAAAAGACAGCTGAGCCAATCAGTTACTTTAGCAGGGATGAAGCAAAGGATGGACTTGATAAGAAGTCTTTAAAACTTGCAAGCAAACCGGAAATCAAAAATCAGGCGGAACAACTCCAGGATAAGAGTGAAGTTTTAGATGATTTTGAAGATGCTCCGACAGATGCAGAAACAGAAACTGTAATGACAGAGAACATCACTCCTGCAAATCAACCTTTAGAAGGTGCGCAATACGAAAAAATGCGAGAAAAAGAAGAAATTTGTGAAGAAATTGAAGTAGTATCTGAGGTTTTGGCGGACGAAAAAGATGTTGGTGACGAAATTGTTACCCGTCAATCAATGATCCAGGCAACTGGTGTGAATCCATATGTCCAGACGGTTGAAAATGCATTCTCAACATTCTCAATTGATGTGGATACAGCATCGTATAACCTATCTAGAAGATACATGCTGGCTGGACTTCTGCCACCACCAGAAATGGTAAGAACAGAAGAATTTGTGAACTCATTCGATTATCACTACGTTCCTGCAGCAAGTCAGACTTTCAGAATTTACACAGACATTGCTCCATCGCCATTTGCTCATGGACAATATATGATGAGAATTGGAGTCAAAGGCAAACGACTCGGACGTGAAGAGATGAAACAGGCAGTGCTGACATTTCTTGTTGACACATCAGGCAGCATGAAACGTGCAGACAGAATTGGCTTAATCAAACAATCACTGAAATTCCTGCTGGAACAGCTAGGCGAAAACGACAAAGTTGCAATTGTTCAATATGGAACAAAGGCAAGACTTGTTCTAGAACACACAGAGGTCAAGAATATTGACACAATATTAAATGCAATTGATTCTCTACAATGTGGTGGAGCAACAGATCTTGAAGATGGAATGTTGCTTGCATACAAAGTTGCGGCCGATGGATACGTGAACAATGCAGAAAACAAAGTATTGCTGCTTTCTGACGGGGTTGCAAACATTGGGGAAGGCATCGCAGAGAGCATACTTGAAAAAATCAGACCATACATTAAACAGGGAATCACCTGTTCAATTTATGGATTTGGCATTGGCAACTATGATGATGCAATGCTCGAGAAACTTGCAAACAAAGGCAATGGCATATATGCATACGTCGGCAATCTGACTGATGCAAAACAGATTTTCTCGGAAGAGTCTGCATCGACATTGAACTTAATTGCATCAGATGTCAAAATTCAGGTTGAGTTTTCACCAAGTATCGTCAAACAGTATCGTCAGCTTGGATATGAAAACAGATTGCTTACACAGCAGGACTTTAGAAATGATACTGTTGATGCTGGAGAAATCGGAAGTGGACAAGCGGTAACAGCTCTTTACGAAATGGAACTTGAAGAAAACAAGCCAATGGATCCATGGCGCAACAGTGCTGCGGGCTTGCACTCTGGTGACGTTCTGGCAATTGTTAGAGTCAGATACAAAGATATCAACACTAAGGAAATTATCGAAATTGAACAGAAAGTTCGTACAAGAGACATCAAAAATTCATTTGAAGGAATGCCAGTTGATTATCGTCTGGCAGTGGGTGTAGCTGAATTTGCGGAACAACTACGTGGAAGTCCATACGCAAATAATAGTTTCAGAGATATCTCTAAGGTTATTGATCCGGTAGCCCAGGAACTACCTCTCGACAAAAAAGTTCAGCAACTTAAGAATTTCATTCAGTATGCACCGGGCTGGCAGAGCCAGTAGGCTGGCGTTGCCAGCAGGTAAAGATTAAGATTGAGGTTAAGGTTAAGAAAATACCCCTCCCACCTCGCAGGCGAGGTGACCTCCCCTAAAAGCGGGAGGAGTTTTGGCGGACTTGCGGTTGTCGTGTAGTCCAGTTGTCATGTAGTCCAGTTGCTTGATGAAATCAACGCTTAACAATTTTTTAGTCTAGCGTCTTGAGTCATGAGTCGTGAGTCAAAGCAACGGTCTAACGGACTAACTGTCTAACAGTCTAACTGATAAACAGTCTAACCGTCCAACTGTCTAACAATCTAACGGACTAACTGTCTAACTAAATTAAAAGGAAAAACCATGAAGAAAATAATAATGATGATGGTGCTGGCAATGATTGGCACAAGAATGAATGCACAGGTTGTTGAAGATTTTACACTAACAGGTGAAATTGCTGGTGAGAACATTTCATTTGATATGAGCTTTCAGGTTTCGGATATAGATCGAGATGGCAGCCTTCAGTTGATTAGTGGTGATGTTGCTTATCTTAGCGGCAATTTTCCTAAACACACAAAACTTGAGAGAAATCAAACTGGTTTCTCCCTGCTGTTTGAAAGAGGAGTGAGACTTGGACGACCTGTTGATATACAATTTTCCTTTGCAAGCCGTGCCAAGCATGATGGTGACCACCGTGTAACAGAATTTGAGATTCCTGGAGCGACCGTGAGAAACATTGATGTCATTTGCGATCGTTCTGATTTGGATATTGAGTTTCCAGGAGCACTGAACATTCAAAGAACGACAAATGCACAACAGAAAACTGTTGTGAAAGCAAATATCGGTTCAGGTAACAAGTTTCAAGTTCGCTGGAAGCCTCAGTTAAAACAGCTGACAACAGAATTGGCAGCATCTTGCGATGTGAACACAATTGCAGTTGCAAGCGTTGGTGTTTTGCAGCTAAACAATATCTTCACATTTAATGTTATACAGGGAGAAATTCAGGAATTCAAACTAGATCTGCCAGACGACATAAGTATTACTCGAGTCACGGGCAATGACATTCAGGACTGGCAACTTTTGAAAGAAGATAATAAATCCCTGCTGCAGGTTCGTCTTTCACATCCTTGTGAAGATCGCTATACACTGATTGTTGAATCAGAACAAATCTTATCAACCCTTCCATGTGACACATCACTTCCAATCATAAAACCACGTGGTATGATCAGAACAGGTGGTTTCTTATTGCTTGGAACAGATAATGCACTGAAACTCAATATAGAAAAGGCTGGCGGTTTAACCCAAATAGACCAAAGTGGATTCATTGTGGACAAACTCATGCAGCAATATATGCCAAAACGCAAATTATATGCATATCAATATGCAAATCTTCCATTCAATCTTGACGTAAAAATTGATAACATTGTGACAACAATGGATGTTGAAAACTATAGCATTGTTCGCTACACAGAGAGTGAAACAACAATGGATATATCTCTTGAATTAGATGTCAAAGATGCACCTGTTTCATCCATTACAGCAAAAATACCAGATAGCGAAGGTTGGATTGTAACATCAATCACTGGACAAAAAGTTGCAGAGATGGACTCGGATGTCAGAAAAGAAAAAAATGGTCATATTATACATATTCCATTTTCAACTCCACTACTTGGAACAAGCATTGTTAAGGTCAAGCTTGAAAGATCAACAGAGTCTGGCGAAGAGTTCAGCATACCAACTTTAAAAATTGAAGATACAAGAAACGAGAGTGGTTATCTAATTGTTGCGGCAGAAAAAGGGGTTCAGCTAAAGACAGTCAAAGCAGATAATTTAAGAGAGATACATGCTGGATCAAGCCCTATTAATGTTGTTGATGCACAAAAAGCATATCGCTTCAAAGCAGCAGACTGGGCAATTAGCCTTCTGGCTGACAAAACAAAATCAGCAGTTCACTGCGAAGCATTTCATCTGATCTCTTTAGGTGAAGGGGTTTCATATAGCAGTATTGCATTCACATATCACATTGGTGGTTCCCCTCTGCAAGAGCTATCACTAAAAATACCTAAGAATATTGAAGAATTTGAAGTCACAGGTTCAGGCGTTGATTCATGGAAAAAAGAGGGAGATCTTTGTAAGGTTAAACTTCAATCAAGAATCATGGGCGACTACACACTGCTGGTGACATACGACGGACAATTTGACTACCGCGGTGGAAAGATAGAAATTGGCGGAATTGAGTCTGTAGACACAGAAAGTGAAGTTGGCTACCTTGTTGTCTCAAGTGCAGCAGCACTACAGATCTCTAATACCGGAACACTCCCCTCTTCTGTAATTGATATCAGTCGTGAAGAACTACCTGCTGAATATGCTGCTCCAGTTACAGCACCAATTCTTAAAGCATACAAATACACTCAGAAACCTCACGATTTTCAGATTGATATAACGCCTCTTAAAACAGAAATGCTGCTCACACAGCTTGCTGATTACATTAGTTTAAACACAAAAATCGGAAGTCGTGGCGGAGTCGAAACAACTGTTACATACTTCTTGAAAAATACATCAAGACAATTTCTCATTATCAAACCTCCTGCTGGCGCAAAACCATGGCACGCAAGAGAGAAAATGACTGATGGAACATTCAAAAACATCATCATGCAGGAAAAAGACGGCAACTGGCTGCTTCCTGTTGATCGACCAAGGGACCCGGATCAAATCATCACTGTTCAGGTTACCTATGCACAGACGGTTAAAAAACCTGGTCTGTTAAGTTCAGGAATAAAGGGCATTAAACTTGAAGCACCACAACTACCTGAAACAGATGCTGTTTTTGCCGGATGGCAAATTTCCGTTCCTGAAGAATATGCAGTTTCATTAAAATCAGGCAACATGTCAGACGGCTCCAACCTTCCGGGTGGGTTATATGGCACATTTATTAAATGCAGAAGAATCTTATATGCATTTAATTCTCGCTACTACACAATTAACAAGGCAATGAAGAGCGGCATTGGTGAACCAAAAACCATTAACCTGACCAGAACAGTCAATATTGCCGATGGAATACCACCGACAGTCAGTTTATATGTTGTGCCAAACTGGATGGGTGGATCCGGCTCATTTCTTGATTTGCTGATATGGTCAATCTTTGGCTTTATTGCACTAGTTTTTGGAATCTTTGCAAAAAGAAAAATCATAATAGCATTTGGAACAGCTGCAATTCTAATTGGTATATCTGAGTCATCCTTGGGTCGCTCAATTGCTGCCGCACTTATTATGATTGCCATATTAACCGTCATCATTAAAATTGCATTGATGTTGCTGAAAAAAAGAAAAAAATCAAAGAAGAAACGCAGTAAGAAACGTAACAAAAAAGCATCTAACAAAATAGAAACAGAAGAAGAGTTCTTTGATGATCTTGATATCATTGATAAACCATCTGATAAAGATGGTTATATTTCAACAAAATATCTACTCGTCATCACTAGTGCACTCGTTATACTTTCAACAGCAATTGCATCTTCGGCAAAAGAGCAGCAGATGCCTCAACAACAAAAACCACTACCTCAGACTGTTATTGATGATGTTAAATTTGACTTGACCGTTTCAAAGAAAACAACTGAAGAAGAACCAAGCATCACTGCAAACATCAGATATCAGTTTGAGCTTGAAGACGAAGAGAACATCAGACTCTTTTCAGACAAATACGTCATCACTGGTTACAAATCAAACTCAAAACATGTAAGAATTGAACTAATCAACGGCATATATACAGCCATATTACCGGACGATGGCAAATATACAATAGATGTTGAATGTCATATCCCAGTTAAATCTGAAAATGAACTCAACAAAACAGTGCTCGAACTGCCAGATAATATGCACAATCAAGTCACAATTACAATTCCGCAAAAGAATCTCAACATCAAAGCCGACCAGGCAGTGCTGTTTGAGTCAAAAGAAAGTGGTGACACTTCTGTTGCAAATGCTGTTTTTGGCAACGAAAAAGAGGTGACATTGAGCTGGCAGCCAAGACAACGCATTAGAGAACTTGAAAAAACGGTTATATTTGCAGAAGTCAATTCAATGGCAACTGTAAAGTCGGGTGTCCTTGAAGTGCTTCACAATGTTGAATGTCTAATTGTACAAGGAGAATGCCAATCTCTTGAACTTCAGATTCCAGCGGGTATGAATGTCACATCTGTGACAGCGAAGGATCTTGCAATATGGCGTTTTGATCCCATAAGCAGAAAACTTGATACCGTTTTCAGTAAGCCACAAACCGGCACACAAACTGTTTTGATTAACACACAGATTGCTGTTGATGGCTTACCATACGATGTCACATTTGGCGTACCTGTTCTAAACAATGTTGATCGACAAAGAGGTTTCGTTGCCATAATATCCGCTCCAATTGTTCAGACAAGAGTCATAAAAAATATATCTCTAAGCCCAATGAACAAAGATGATTTCGCATTTAGTAAATTTCAGGCATGCCAATCACCAGATAATTTCATGATGGCAAAGACATTTAGATATCATGAGGCTGATAAAGTAAGCATGACAATTAACGCAGAAAAAGTTTTGCCGGAAATTCGTGCAATTGAAACAAGCAGCATGTCTATTGCTGATGACAAGTTTGAAATATCCAGCAGAATTGAATTAAAAATAACCAAAGCAGGTATCTTTGAAATAGACCTGTTAATACCACAAAGCTTTGAGCTTGAAACCTTGACAGGAAAAGATGTCAGCCATTGGGATGATATGAAAAGTACAAACGGCATGCGTCAGGTTAAAGTAAATTTTTCTAAACGTCTTGAAGGAGATACCACTGTTAACTTGCTGGCAACTCGCATGATTAACGAGATTGAAAAAACTTTCTATATTCCTAAAATTGAAATTCAGGAAGCACGCAAACATACAGGCAGAGTAACTGTCATTGCAGAAAAAGGTGTTCGCCTGAACATTTTGGAACACGAAGGTGTTGACATCAGAAAAGCCAAAGAGGTTGAAGTTTATCAAAGTGGAGCACTGGTATTCGATATCCTTAGACAAAACTGGACAGTTGAGCTGCAAAGCGAAGTTCTCAATCCAATCATTAAACCAGAAGTTCTTCAATGGGTTGACCTGGAAGAAGGAATACTGCAATACAATGCATACATAAAATACCAAATTGAAAATGCAGGTGTAAAACAGTTCCAGATTAAATGTCCGGACACAGAAGCATCACTGACTATCACAGGACGAGGAATTGCAAGTGTCAACAAACTCAAAGGTACAAATGGAATCTGGCAGGTAAACCTAAATGGAAAAGTAGAGAACGACTACAACCTCAGAGCAACTTGGCAAATTCCATATGATAACGAGGAAAAACGAGTGAACATTGAGTCTCTCCAAACGCTGAACACATACGACCAACGTGGATACCTTGTTATTACATGCGATGGAAGAATCCAAGTTGAATCAGAGATAGAGCCAGTTGGACTGAAACTTGAAGATGCAAGAAATATTCCATCAAACTTTGGCTCACAGGATCTGTCCGATGCAATTCTCTGCTATCGTACCCTACGCACAAAATTCAACCTGCCTCTAATAGTGACAAGAAATGATGCGGCAAAGGTATTGCCGGCACAGATTGATAGTGTGACACTATTTTCTGTTCTTTCAGAGGATCAAAAAGCAATAACTTCACTAGAAGCCAAAATACAGGTTGGAGATCTGAACTTTCTTAAAGTAAAACTACCGGGAGATGGCAAACTTTGGACCGTGCTGGTAGACGAACAGGAAGTCTCCGTCTCACGCGAAGGCGAATTTTACTGCATTCCTCTGGAACAGATCAGCAGCGATGAACCAATGAATGTATCCTTCTCCTACTCAGGAAAATTTGAAATCAACAAACGTGGTTACAAAATTGATGTTCCAACATTCCAGGAGTTGCCGATGCGCGATATCACATGGAACCTCTACATTGACAGCGATGCCAAATGCTATGACTTTGGGGGCACAATGGAGTATGTGAAAACAGACAAAAACAACTACTACTTTGACTCTAGAAACTACATATCAAAAAATCAGGAAAAACAGAAAGCAAACATCTTGAAAGCTCAGGAAATCCTGAACAAGGGTGAAAAGATGATGCAGCAAGGCGACTCAACAGGTGCACGAAAAGCATTTGAACAGGCATACAACTATTCACTAGGTAAAAAAGCTCTGAACGAAGACGCAAGAGTTCAACTGAGAAATATTTCCAAACAGCAGATCAAAGTTGGTCTATTCAACAGACGTCAAGCTGTGCGATATGACAACAACATTGCCGTCGAACCAGCTCAACAGGAGTGGCAGCAGAAAATCAGTCAGCAGGCTGCAAACAATGCCGACCTGAACTTCACCGAAGAACAGGTTCGCCAAATTGAAGCAGAACTCGCTGATGAGAACGATGCTTTTGATCTTGTTGCCGACAAGATGGTTGACCAGCAGGCAGCCGCGTCAGCTGTTATAAAAGGGCTACAGGTAACACTGCCTACACATGGCAAACATATGCAGTTCAGAAGAGACCTGCAGATCAATCCTAAAAGCCAGTTGACTGTGGAATTCAAAATTCAGAAAATCAACATTGGTGGTTATCTATTGAAAATCATTGCACTGCTGATATTGACAGCCTGCATATTTGCCATCTCACTCATCTTCAGAAAAAAATAAGAAGATTTAACGCAAGTGACGCAAATGATGCAATGTCGCAATGAAGATAATTTCTACCCACTGAAAACACGGAACACACAGAAAATGTTTTAAAAGAATGTGTTGCCATTCACCTTTGGTCACATTGCTTTTGTTGTCACAAAGCAATATAACCAAAGGCAAATGGAACAACACATGTTAAATCGCTTTAAGAACAGCCTTCTCAGTGCTTACGGTGTGACATGGAACAATGCATGTTAGCATTCAGATTACAGCTCCGAAGGAGCGATAGCATGTAGCCACGGGTGTAAACCCGTGGAGATAAAATACAAGCAAAGCTTGTTCCTGCTCACAGCCGTGTATGCCGTAATTAGAAATGACAGTGTCCTGCATAGCTCACAGAGCGAAGCATGGAAGGCAAAATATAGCTGGCTTGCCAGTCCCGCAAAGCGGAGATTGGACACCGATACAGATTTGCCACTTTGTTGCTGTCGCAGGCTACAGTTTAAACTGAGAAACACTGCTCCCTGGCTGGTTTACTAGTCCCGCTCTGCGGGAGGGGCTGGACTGCGAAGCATAACTGCCTGCCGAGAGGCCTGTTCGCCATAGCTCGGAGAGCGACGGCTGGAAGACTGGAACAGCGAAGGCTGGAGGGGTGCTCATCCGAAAAATTAAGGGTAAATGATAAAATAAAATATAATAATTGTCTTTATTAAGTCAAATTGCTAGAATACACACAATAGAGTTTATAAAATTTTTACCGCACCGCAATAAAATGATTGCTTAAGCATAGTGCATAAATGTGCTCACTTCGAACTCATTGACAAATACTGCACTACAAATGCGTGATGCAGATATTGAATTTAAAACCATATAGGATAAGCCATGGATAAAGGCGAAATAATAATTTATCAAACAGAGAGTGGACAAACAAAACTCGAAGTTAATATTAAAGATGAAACAGTTTGGCTCACACAAAAAGCAATGGGGCAGCTTTTTGACGTTGAAAGCCATACTATTACTTATCATCTCAAAGAAATTTATAAAAGTGGTGAACTTGATGAAAACGCAACTGCTCGAAAAATTCGAGCAGTTCAAACAGAAGGTAAAAGGGAAGTAGCAAGAACCCTTGATTTTTACAATCTTGATTGCATAATATCTGTTGGATACAGGGTAAACTCTTACCAGGCAACTCAATTCCGAATTTGGGCAACACAACGATTAAAAGAGTATATTGTCAAAGGCTTTGCCTTAAATGACGACCGTTTTAAAACTGGAAATTCAATGAATTATTTCAACGAATTACAGGA
>JAQICX010000220.1 GCA_027858345.1 Kiritimatiellia bacterium
ACCCCATATCTTGTGGTTCAAGTTTTTTGTTCCGCATTCTTGAGCCCTTGCGAAACCCCGATTCCACCCTCGATTTGATGGATAGGTACATGATCAAGCATCATAACCTGCTGGACGAGACGATAGAACAGTTTGCCTCGTGAGGCCGAAGTTCGCCTGTTGAAGCGGAAAGTGTATTCATCGAGGTAGTAATCCAGGTGTTGCGGTCTGACTGCTCCCTGGTAGGTTCCCATTAACCGTCTTTTCATCAGGCTGGCTATTCGGTGAGCCAGAGGAAGCATATCATCTCCGACTTCACCAATATTTCCCTGAACGACATGTTCGTAGCCTTCTTTTCGCAGGCTGTTGTAGCTTCTCCAACCGTCTGTCCTGACTATGCTGCCTTTTTCCACGTTATCCTTGACGAAGTGAATGAGAGAATCACTAGACGCATCTTCAACTCTCCCTCGTCGGATTCTACCAAAACCAAGTTCATCTTTGTCCTCAACGGCAATCATGACCAAGATCTTTCCTTCGGTACCTCGACCACGCTTTCCGGGCTTTGACCCGCCAACGTAAGTCTCATCTACCTCCACTGTGCCGGATAATTTCTCTCGCCCCGGACACACCATTGCCCGACGGAGTTTGTGTAACCACTCCCAAGCTGTGTGGTAACTTCCAAGACCGAGTACATGCTTGATTCCAAGCGCATTTGCTCTATACTTCTGGCTGGTAACACACCACATTGCCTGAAACCATAGTCGAAGAGAGGCTTCACGGAAGTGAAGCAATGAGCATTGCGAATGGCCTACCTTACGAGAGGCTTTAGCATGTCTAAAGCAACGAAGTGGCCTACCCGCAACCAAAGCTTGCGGAGCCAGCAGATTAAGGTTAAGATTAAGGTTAAGGTTGGAATAGCTCCGCCATTCTTCGCTCTGTGAGCTTCGCAGGATACAACAGGTATTTATTATAGGCGAGAACACCGAACGTCAGCCTTCGCTCTTTGAGACTACGGCTCGACAGGTCGAACGTCCAACATCCAATTTTGAATGACCACCCCTCCGTCTCTCCCGCCACCACTTTGCTTTTGACTGAAAGCAAAGTAGTAGCGGGATCGCCACCTCCTCCCGCTTTGCGGGACTAGCAAGCTAGCCGGGGGGGGAGCTTTTGCGGGCTAGGGCTAGTTTGTAGACACAACATGCCTGTCGCAAAGGCCAGTCCGCCGTAGCTTAGCAGGCGAAGGCTGGAAGGAACGAAGGCGGATAGCGTCGGGCGGTGACCGACTGTAGCCGACCTCAGCCTTGTCGAGCCGTTGTCTCGAAGAGCGAAGGCTGGAGAGGTCGGGGAAGCATTGTCCGAGGTCTGCTGACCTCGGCTATTCACGCCTTGCGGGACTAGCAGAGCTAGCTGTGAATGTTGCAGGTTAAAGTTTAAACTACGGTTTCAGCCTGTAGCCGAGTCCCGTGGGCTCGGAGGAGTCTTAGCTAATAACTAAAAACTAATAACTATTTTCTTTCTAGGATTTTTTTGATGTTTTCAATGCTATCTTTGGTTGGTGCTTTGACGTTTTCAAGCTGATATTTATCACCCATGAGTTCCCATTTGTGTTTTCCCATTTCATGATATGGCAGTACTTCAATTTTTTCAATGTTTGTCATTGGAGCCAAAAAGTCGGCAAGTTTTTTAACATCTTCAGGGGAATCGGTGTATCCCGGCACAACAACATAGCGAATCCACATTGGAATTTTCTTGTCATTAAGGTATTGTGCAAATGCCAGTGTGTTTTTATTTGAACTACCTGTCAGTTCTTTTCCTTTCTCATCATCTATATGCTTTATATCAAGTAGTACTAAGTTTGTGTGTTGTAAAACATTTCGGACATTTTTGGTTAGCGGGACAGAACCTGCGGTATCTAGGGCTGTATGGATTTTCAAGGCCTGGCATGTTTCAAAGAATTCTGCAAGAAATTCAGCTTGTAATAGTGGCTCTCCACCAGTGACTGTGATGCCACCTCCATGATCAAAAAAGTCCTTGTGTTTTATGACTTCCATGCAGAGTTCTTTCATGGTGTATTCTTTGCCGATTGAACAATCCCATAAATCGCGGTTGTGGCAATATTTGCACTTTAGGTGGCAGCCTTGAAAGAAGATTACGAATCTTATTCCTGGACCATCAACTGTGCCTAAGCTTTCGAAAGAGTGAATTTTTGCTGTTGTCATAATTAAGTTAGATAGTTAGATGGTTAGACAGTTAGATGGTTTACGGTGTTGATGAGTAAATGAATTTTCATTTTCTTTCAATACTTTCCATGACTGTTTCAAAAGGTATTGTTTTTAGCTTGCCTTGTTCGCAGGCGTTGAAGCGTGCTTCTGATTCTTTTACCAATGCGGCTTTTGTTTCTAATCTTGTCATTGTTTGCTTTCGTATGTTTGTTAGGGGTTAATCATATTGTATTTAGAGAAGTTATTCAATTAAAAATTTTAAAATAGGAGAGAATAAATATATTTATTATAGATTGTCTCGCACCGAGGCATGAAGAGCTTAGGGCGGTGTAGCCGCAACCAAGAGGGATTCTCGCGCAAGCCGAGACGAAGTCGAGACAGGCTTCAGCAAAGCTGGAGCAATGAGCGTAGCGAATGGCAACGCACAAAGAGCACAAAGAAGAAAAAATAAGAAAATGTAGCCACAAAGAGGCGCAAAGGGCACAACGAAAAGAGAAGATAAAGAGTCAGCTAATTTCGCTAATTAGCACGAATTAAGAAAAGAGTTTTGAACCACGAAAGGCACGAAAAACACGAAAAGGGAACAAGAATAGCTGGATATTCTTGAAGAATGTGTTGCCATTAGGCCTTGCATTGATATTGGAGCGAAGCGAATTCCAAGCCTCGCAGAGAAACTTAGCACGTATCACTCAGCACTGCTGGCAAAGCCAGCTGCAAAACCAATGGCATCACAAGTTTAATCGCTAGGGGGAGTTTTTTTAATGTTTTTCTTTGTGTTTTTTACCTGTCCGCCGTAGTCCAGAATGGCGAAGGAGGACGCCTTCGTGCGATTAAACGTTTTTTTAGGCGTTAGACGGTCAGCGCCTGCCTTTTCATGAGAACGAGGACGTTCTCGCTCCCGTTCTTGCAATACAATACTGATTTGCAGATTTTAAGGTAGCACAATCTTCCAGATTGTAAGCGTTTTAACACTTGCATACGACCAGTGGGAGTACAGCTGGAGCTTGAGACAGAAATGAAGCGAAGCGTAATGATCTAACCAGGAAGCGTGAGTTAGCACAAAGTCACTTGCAACGAAGTTCGTCGCGTTACCACTCGGCGGTCAGCGCCCGCCGTTATCCGCCTACGTTCCTCCGGCACGACAGGCAGGTGGGATACTTGCAGGTTGAGGTTAGGTTGCAGCATTAAACAGGAGCGAAGCTCCGATTAAACGCTCACGAAGTGAGCATTCCCCAGCAACTTGTTGCAGTTCCTCGAGGCGAAGCCTCGTTAAACGGAGCAAAGCTCCATATTTGTGATTTTTTTGCATTTGCGGAGGTGAAAAAGCTATCATCTTTAAAAAAAAGTAATTTTTTTTAAAAATGTTTTGACAATGATGGAGGTTTTTGGTTAAATTGCTTGACTATGAACAAATTATATACAAATATTATTATTAACCTACTTAACCTAGTCCTCACAGTCGTGAACGGTCTCGTCCTCGTTGTGTCTATTGACGTCGATGGTAAGGAAGCTGGTAGTAAGTAATTTGTTCTATTAAAATATAGAAAATTCACAACCCGCTTCATGAGAAGCGGGTTTTTTTTTAGTAAGTAAATAAGTGATTAAGTAATAATTGGAGTAAATAAAATGAGTAAATCAATGACAGGAGCGGAAATATTAGTTGATGCTTTAATTAAAGAGGGAACAGAGTGTCTTTTTGGGTATCCCGGTGGAGTAGTCATTCCTATTTTTGATGTTTTATATAAGAGGCAAAAAGAGATAAGATTTATTCTTGCGAGACATGAGCAGGGAGCTGCACATATGGCAGATGGATATGCACGAGCATCTGGTAAGGTTGGAGTTTGCTTGGCAACATCGGGACCTGGTGCCACTAATTTGGTTACAGGTATTGCAACTGCACATATGGATTCGATACCGGTTGTTTTTATTACGGGTCAGGTTAATAGTGCTTTGATTGGTACGGATGCTTTTCAGGAAGCAAATATTATGGGCATAACTCAATCAATTACTAAACATAATTATCTGGTTAATGATGTTAAGGATTTGCCTCGCATTATCACTGAGGCTTTTCATATTGCAGCAACAGGTAGACCTGGACCAGTTTTGATTGACTTGCCGGTTGATGTTTCCAACTCTACGTTGGAGGATTATAGCTATCCAACGGAGATTAATATTCGCGGTTACAAGCCTAGTGTTAAAGGTCACAGAAAGCAGATTACAAAAGCTGCTGAGTTTATTGCAAATTCAGAGAGACCTGTTATTTTTGCAGGTGGTGGAGTTGTTATAAGTGATTCTTACAAGGAATTGAGAGAGCTTGCAGAAAAGATTAATGCCCCTGTTACAACAACTTTGATGGCTTTGGGCGTTTTTCCTGAAGATCATGAACTTCACATGGGCATGCCTGGTATGCACGGAACAAAGGTTGCAAACTTCGGTTTGATGGAATGTGATTTGATAATATCTATTGGCGCACGTTTTGATGACCGTATCACTGGTGATGTTTCAAAATTTGCACCAAATGCAAAGATTATTCATATTGATATTGACCCAGCATCGGTTAGCAAAATTATTAAGGTAGATGTTCCGGTTGTTGGCGATGCAAAGAGTGTTTTGGAAGAGTTGATTCCAATTGTTGCTAAGCGTGAGAAGAATCACTGGAATGATGAAGTTGCCGGTTGGAAGAAAGAGCATAAGATGTTTTATCGTACTGATGATACTGATGAAGTTAAGCCTCAGTACGTTGTTGAGAGACTTTGTGCTAATCTTCCTAAGGACTCTATCATTGCAACAGAAGTGGGACAGAACCAGATGTGGGCTGCTCAGTATTATGAGTATACATATCCACGTCAGTTGTTGACTTCTGGTGGTCTTGGAACTATGGGGTTTGGGTTGCCAGCAGCTATTGGCGCTCAGCTTGCATTCCCTGGAAGAACAGTTATTGATATTGCTGGTGACGGA
The DNA here is from genome assembly GCA_027858345.1 of Kiritimatiellia bacterium. Taxonomy (GTDB): domain Bacteria; phylum Verrucomicrobiota; class Kiritimatiellia; order JAQICX01; family JAQICX01; genus JAQICX01. Next base: position 5,160 of record JAQICX010000220.1, read on the forward strand.
AGTATTCAGATGAATATTCAGGAATTGGCAACTGCATTTGTTGAAAGAGTTCCGGTTAAGGTTGCAATTTTGAACAATGGTTACTTGGGAATGGTTAGACAGTGGCAGGATTTGTTTTGGGATAAGAACTATTCTGGTACATGCTTGAAGAGACAGGTTGACTGTCCTGATATTTGTTGTTCACCATCGCCAACTTGTGCACCTTATGTTCCAGACTTTGTTAAGCTCGCTGAGTCATATAATGTTCTTGGTTTGCGGTGTACTGAAGCTGATAAGGTTGATGAAACAATTCAGAAGGCTATGGCATATGATGGTCCAGTAGTTATGGAGTTTATTGTCGCTAAAGAGGAAAATGTATTTCCTATGGTTCCTGCTGGGAAACCTATTAATGAAATTTTGGACGTTGAAATTTAAGATTGGAGAATATATAAAATGAAGAAACATGTTATAAGCGTTTTAGTAGAAAATCAATTTGGGGTTTTAGGACGTGTTGCAAATCTTTTTTCAGCACGTGCGTATAATATAGATAGTCTCACTGTCGGAGAGACAGAGGATCCTGGAATATCAAGAATGACTATTGTTGCTGTTGGAGATAATAATATTCTCGAACAGATTCAGAAGCAGCTCAACAAGCTCATTGATGTGATTAAGGTTCGTGACCTCACAGGAATAAATCTCGTTGAGCGTGAGGCGCTGCTCGTGAAAATTAATTCACATGCAGCAAGTCGTGCTGAAATTATTCAGGCGATTGATATTTTTAAGGGAAATGTGGTTGGAATACAGAAAGATTCTATTACTACAGAAATTTTTGGAGATTCAGATAAAATAGAGGCATTTATTGAATTTATTAGACCTTTTGGAATCAAAGAGATGGTTCGTTCAGGTCGAATTGCTATTGCCCGATAGGTGATTGTGCTGACAAAGCCAGCAGGTTAAGGTTAAGATTAAGTGTGAATAGCTAAAGCCAATAATTATATGCTAACAACTAATATCTTGTGCTAAGACGGTGCTTTCCAAAGATTTTGAAATACAAAAAATTTATTGGTGACGTATGAGTCACCAGTAATACTTAAAGGAATTGAAAATGAATAAAGTTTTAATATTTGATACAACATTGAGAGATGGAGAGCAGGCTTTGAAGTCTAGCTTGTCTGTGCGCGAGAAGTTGGTTATTGCTCGTGCATTATCCAAAATGAAAGTTGATATCATAGAAGCTGGATTCCCGGTGAGTTCGCCGGGAGACTTCCAGAGTGTTTCGACAATTGCAGAGAGCATCAGTGATGCTACAATCTGTGGATTGTCTAGAGCGGTTGACAAGGATATTGAAGTTTGTGCGGAAGCAGTGAATAAGGCTGCCCGTCCACGAATTCATACATTTATTGCAACCTCTGAAATTCATGCAAGCAGCAAGTTGCGTAAATCAAATGATGAGATATTGGCAATGGCTATTCATGCCGTCAAGCATGCACGGAATTTGTGTGGAGATGTTGAGTTTTCATGCGAAGATGCAGGTCGTACAGATCCTGATTTGTTATGCCGTGTTGTTGAAGAGACGATCAAAGCTGGTGCAAAAACAATTAACATTCCAGATACAGTTGGTTATACAGTTGGTTATCAGTTTGGGGATATCATCAAAAATATTTTTGAGAGAGTTCCCAACGTTGATGATGCTGTTATTTCAGTTCACTGCCATAATGATTTAGGGTTGGGTACGGCAAACTCAGTGATGGCCGTTTTGAATGGTGCACGTCAGGTGGAGTGTACAGTGAATGGATTGGGAGAGCGAGCCGGTAATGCTTCGTTAGAAGAGATTGTAATGATTTTACGCACTCGCAAAGACATTTTCAATGTTGAAACAAACATAAACACAAAAGAGATTTCAAACACAAGCCGTTTGGTAAGTCATATATGTGGTGTTCCAATTCAGCCAAATAAGGCGATTGTTGGTGCAAATGCATTTTCACACTCTTCTGGTATACACCAGGATGGAATGTTGAAAAATCAGAGTACATATGAAATTATGACACCAGAGTCAGTTGGTTTGGACAAAAATACATTGAATTTGACAAGCCGTAGCGGGCGTGCTGTTATTCAGCATCGTTTGGCTAATTTGGGCTATGAAAAAGATACATATGACATGGGGAAATTTTATGCAAACTTTTTGGCTTTAGCAGACAAAAAGGGGTCAGTTTATGATGATGACTTGGAAGCGTTGATGGAAATTGGTTCTGATGTTGATGAAAGCAAATACTCATTAGAATATTTGAATGTTTCATCAGGTAGAGGAATCATTGCAACATCGACTGTCCGTGTGTCGGATGGTGACATTATTCTGCAGGAAGCAGCAACTGGTGACGGACCAGTTGACGCAACTTATGAAGCTATTTCCAGAGCAACTGGAATGGTTTTGGAAGTTGTTGATTACAGTTTGTCAGGTGTGACAGGAGGACGTGATGCTTTGGGTGAAGTTAAACTGATTGTTGATTACAATGGTAAACGCTTTCATGGGCATGGCTCCAGCACTGATATCATTGAAGCGTCAGCTCAGGCATATATTAATGCAACAAATAAGGTTGAAAGAAATATAAAAGTTGAAGAAGTTAGAAAGAGTAAAAACAAATGAAACAGACAATTGCAGATAAGATATTTGAAAAGCATTTAAGGAATGAACCATTTCCAGGATCCTTTGTTTTGGATATTGATGTGGTGATGTGCCATGAAATCACAACACCAACGGCTATCCTTGATTTGGTTGCAAGAGGTAAAGATCGTGTTTTTGATCCAACAAAGATCAAGGCAGTTATTGACCATGTGACACCTTCAAAAGACTCAAAGACAGCTGCTCAGGCAAAAGTGCTTAGAGACTGGGCTAGAAGAAATGAAATCAAAGACTTCTTTGATGTAGGTCGCAATGGGGTTTGCCATGCAATATTTCCTGAGAAAGGATTTATTCGTCCTGGATATACAGTGATAATGGGCGACTCTCACACTTGTACTCATGGAGCATTTGGTGCTTTTTCAGCTGGTGTAGGAACTACAGATCTTGAGGTTGGTATCTTGAAGGGCGTTTGTGCATTCAGAAAACCTGCAACAATAAAAATCAATATTAATGGTAAATTGCGCAAAGGCGTTTATGCTAAAGATTTGATTTTGCATATAATTTCAGTTTTGACCGTGAATGGTGCAACAGACCATGTTGTTGAATTTCATGGTGAGCAGATCACAGAGATGACAATGGAATCTCGTATGACTTTGTCAAATATGGCAGTTGAAATGGGTGCCACAACTGGTATCTGTATGCCTGATGAAGTTACTTTAGATTTCTTGTGGGAATTTGTTAAGGAAGACTACAACAATGATAAAGAAGCAGCTTTGGCAGATTTTAAAAGCTGGCATTCTGATGACGATGCAGTATATGCAAAGGTTGTTGAAATTGATGCAGATGCTTTGGTGCCAGTTGCAACATTTGGTTACAAGCCCGATCAAGTTAAGACAATGGATGAACTTTCTGGACAGCGTGTTGATCAAGTCTACTTGGGCTCATGTACAAATGGTCGTCTTGAAGATTTGGCGGTTGCTGCTTCAATCTTGGATGGCAAGAAAATTGCAGACACAGTGAGACTTATTGTTTCTCCAGCCACACCTGATATATATTCAAAGGCTCTTGAAGCTGGATATATCAAAATCTTCATGGATGCAGGTGCATGCTTGACAAATCCAACATGCGGTGCATGTCTTGGTATGTCAAATGGAGTGCTTGCAGAAGGTGAAATTTGTGCTTCAACTACAAATCGTAACTTTAATGGAAGAATGGGCAAAGGCGGTATGGTTCACTTGATGAGCCCTGCATCGGCCGCAGCTACAGCAATTAATGGAAAAATTACAGATCCAAGGGAGTATTTATAATGAGAAAATTTGAAGGTAAAGTTCTGTTTCTTGATAGATCAGATATTAATACAGATGAAATAATTCCAGCAAAGTACCTGACTGAGATTGAAAAGTCAGCTTTAGGACCACATTTGCTGGAAGATTTGAATCTTGAAGGATTCTCAACTGATTCAGATGAGTTCAAGCAATCATCGGTTGCTATAACTCGTGCTAACTTTGGTTGTGGTTCATCGAGAGAACATGCACCCTGGGCATTTGCTGAGTGTGGCTATCACACAATAATAGCTTCAGGTTTTGCACGAATCTTTAGACAAAATATGTTTAATGGCGGTCTTCTGGCTATAGAACTAACAGAAGCTGATATAGAAAAAATATTTAATAAGTACTCAAGTTGCCAAGATGTTACGGTTGCTGTCGATATGGACAGTTCAACTTTGACAGTTTCTGCTGATGATCAAAAGAGCACTTTTGAGTTCGTGATAAGCGGATTTGACAGAGCTCTTGTTGAAGCCGGAGGATGGCTTGAGTATGCGGATGAGAACTATGACTAAGAAAATACAGATATATGACACAACTTTGCGCGATGGCAATCAGGCACGTAATATGTCTTTGTCGTTGGACGATAAGCTGAATATTGCTCAGAAATTGGCAGAGTTTGGTGTTGATTATATAGAAGGCGGTTGGCCTAATGCAACAAATCAGCTTGATATTCATTTTTTTGAACAGGCTGCAAAACTTGATTTAGGCAGCACTAAACTTACTGCATTTGGTTCGACACGTAGACCAAATTCAGATGTTGAGCAAGACGCCACACTTAACTCTCTGGTTGAGGCAAATACACCTGTTATAACCATTTTTGGTAAAACTTGGGATTTGCATGTTAAAAAAGTATTGAAGACAACTCTTGAAGAGAATCTTTTGATGATCAAGGAGTCTGTGCAATATCTTAAGTCAAAATGTGAAGAAGTCATCTATGATGCTGAACACTTTTTTGATGGCTATCGTGTAAATCCTGAATATGCTATGCAGACACTTTTGGCTGCTGAAGAGGGGGGAGCGGACTGCATTGTGCTTTGTGAAACTAATGGTGGTATGTTACCTATGGACATAAGAGAAATTATGGAAGTGGTTGCAAAAACTATAAATACACCACTTGGCATTCACACACATGATGACTCTGGTTGTGCTGTTGCAAACAGCATCGAAGGTGTTCTTGCTGGAGCAGTGCAAGTGCAGGGTACAATTAATGGCTTTGGCGAGCGTTGTGGAAATGCAAATCTTTGCACAATCATACCTAACTTGTATCTTAAACTTGGATATGAGTGCTTGAGTTCATCTGAACTAAAGTCATTGACTGAGATGTCCAGATATTTTTCAGAGATTGCAAATTTGCATGATGATATCAAGCAACCATATGTAGGTGCTTCAGCCTTTGCTCATAAAGGTGGAGCACATATTGATGGTGTTATGAAAGATCCAACAACGTTTGAACATATTGATCCAGCTTTAGTTGGCAATGATAGAGTTTATATTCTTTCAGACCAATCAGGGGGCAGTACGATTGTCAAAAAACTTCAACAGTTTCTTCCTCATATCGAGAAAAAAGATCCGTTGGTCGGGCAGATACTTGCAAAAGTCAAGGATATGGAGGCCGAAGGTTATCAGTTTGAAGCTGCGGAAGGTTCTTTCAGGCTTCTTGCGGCAAAAGAGTTTGGTCTCTACAAAGAACCATTTGAGTTTATAGGTTTTAGAGTTATGGAAGAGCAGAAGGGTGGTAGTCATGATCCATCTGCAGAAGCAACTATAAAAGTTAAGGCTAATGGCAAGCTTGTTCACACTGCAGCCGAAGGTGATGGACCTGTTAATGCAATGGATAATGCCATAAGAAAAGCATTGGAACAGTTCTTTCCTGAACTTGCTGACATCAGGCTTATTGACTACAAGGTTTTGGTTATCAATGGCAAAGAGGGTACAGGTGCAAAAGTGCGTGTGCTTATTGAGTCAGCAGATAAGACTGATACTTGGGGAACGGTTGGTGTCTCAGCGAACATCATTGAAGCCTCATGGCTTGCATTGCTTGACAGCATAAATTACAAATTGATGAAAGATTCAATATAGTTGTCGGTCTTCGACCGACATATACCGACCTCGTGGAGGGGCTGGCGGAGCCAGCAGGTTAAGGTTAAGATTAAGGTTGAGGGTGGAGGGAGAGGAAGGCAACAGGTTGCAGGAAATAGGAACGCAACAAGTTGCAGGAAAAGGGGGAATGCTTCCCGGCAGGATGATAGACGAAGGGGGAAGTGAGAAGTGTAAAAAAAATAAACACTTCGCACTCATCATGCTCGCGAAGCGAATTAATCAGTTTTGTGGGTTTGAGTCGAGAGTCCTTAGTCTTTGGTCCTTTCGACGGATACCCCTCCGTCTCGCGTCGCTCGCCACCTCCTCCCGCCTTGCGGGACTAGCAAAGCCAGCCGGGGAGGAGTTTTGGCGGACAGGTGGTTGGAGTGCAGTTTCAGTATCTATGGCTGCGGTATGAAGACCTCTGTTTTTTTTTAAAGTAAAATAAAAAGGCAAAATTGATGAAAAATATACTTATAATAATTAGTGATCAGCTTTCAAAGAGAGCAGTTGGCGCATATGGTAATGAAGATGTTAAAACTCCAAATATTGACTCATTGGCAAAACAAGGAATTCGATTTGATAATGCTTATACAACGTATCCTTTGTGTCTTCCTGCTCGAGCAGCTTTCTGGACAGGTACAATGCCGCATAACACATGGAGTGTTTCAAACGAAAACAGATTTAAAAATGGAGTTGTAACAGAGGATGTTCCTTCAGTTGGTTCTCTTTTTTCAGCTGCAGGCTATGAGTGTATTCACTTTGGCAAGCGTCATGATAATGGTGCTCTGCATGGTTTTAATTGTATTGATGTGAACGGTATTAAGTTTGAGCCAATTCATCCCGCATATTCATTGAATTATGACTCCTTTAATGATGAAGACACTACAAGAAAAAGCGTTAACTATCTTAGTCAGACCCACGACAAGCCATTTGTAATGGCTGTTGACATTCAGAATCCTCATGACATATGTAGTTGGATTGGATGTTTCCAAGGTGAACATGAGGATTTAACAGGTCCAGATAAGTTGCCGGAGCTGTTGGAAAATTACATTGTTGACTTTTCTCAGTTGCCGAAATCAGTTCAATACTCATGCTGTGCACATCGTCGACAACAGCATGCATCGCTGTGGAATGATATGAATTTCAGACACTACCTTGCAGCCTATTATCACTATGTTCATATGGCCGATGATTGTATCGGACGTTTACTTGATGCTTTGAAAGCATCTGACAGTGCCGATGACACACTAATTGTTTTTATGGCAGACCACGGCGATTCTATGGGAAGCAGAAAGATGGTTACAAAACATACATCATTTTATGAAGAGACAACAAATGTGCCGATGATTTTTGCTGGTGCAGGGGTTTCAGGTCAAAATCAATGTTTTGATGAACTTGTTTCAAATACTGATCTTATGCCAACTCTTTGTGAGCTTGCGGGCATTGATTGTCCAACAAATATTTATGGAAAAAGTCTGGCTCCATTACTTAAGGGGGAAAAGCTTAAAGAGGGACGAACATATGTTGCAAGTGAATGGATGAGTGAATGGGGATTCACCATTGAACCAGGCAGAATGATTCGCTCTAAAAACTTTAAGTATAATCATTTTCTTGAGAACAGTGATGAAGAGCTTTATGATTTAGTTAATGATCCATATGAAAAGATTAATCTTGCTGGTGACAACAATTATGCAGATGTTCTTGAAGAGCATAGAGCCATGCTTGACGAGCATGTTGCATTGACGGCTGATCCGTTCTTCTACCTTGCTGTTAAAGCTGATGACCGCTGGAGAAATCATGCTCCAGGTTTTCATAATCATAGAGGCATCTCAGCACCAGATTCATAAGCGGACTGCTTCAGCCCTGCTTTTTTCTACATTTTTTGTCCTTTGGGTCTTTTATGTCCTTGTCTTTAGTGTCAATTAAAACATGAATTTGAATTTATAATGCTTTTTTCTGGAAAAAGACTTGAAATGTTAGATGAAACTAAGTATATTTCCCGGCAATCAAAAACAATATATATAACTTGAGAATCGTTTTATCTATAGAATTAGATGGGTCTAACATTATGTGTGGGAATTTATAAAATTTAAGGAACTAGTAGATGTCAAAAATCATTAAATTATCGGATATTGTACCGAACAAATGTTACACAGTTGCAGGTTTTAAAGAGGAATCTGACTATTCTGATAAGCTTCACAAGATGGGATTTGTGAAAGGAACAGTTATTAAACTGGCTCCTGTGAAGACCTATGACCCTATGATCTTTCAGATTCGTGCTAGTCGAATTGCTTTACGCAAGAAAGAGGCTTCTCAAATTTTGGTTGAGGAAATATACGAATGAGACGTTATAAAAACAGACAATTTTGTAAACGCAGACAATGTAATCATAAATCGGGACATACGATTAGTACTGTTGCAATTGCTGGAGTTCCAAATTGTGGGAAGACAACGATATTCAATGCATTTACAGGCCTTAAGCAGACAGTCGGCAACTGGCCAGGGGTTACCGTTGAAAAAGTTAGTGGTTCTTTTTGGTTAAACAATCAGCATGTTTCACTTGTTGATTTACCTGGTACATATAATTTAAGTCCAGATACAGAAGATCAGAAAGTTGCAGAGCGTGTAATTAGCGATGGCGAGTATGATCTGATTATTAATGTTGTAGATGCTTCAAATCTTTCTCGTAACCTATATCTAACAATGGATTTAAAAGATAGCACAAACCAGATAGTTGTTCTATTAAATATGGTTGATGTCGCTGAGAAAGAAGGGTTGAATGTTGATGTCAATGCACTGAGTAAACAAGTGGGTTGTCCTGTAATTCCGGTCATTGGGGTTGACAAGGCTTCCGTTGAGAATGCGAGATTAGAAATTGAGAAGATTGTTAAGCATTTGCCAAAGCATACAAAACATGTTTCAATAAAAGAGGTTTGGGATACCGTGAGGAAGTATGCACATATTGACGAGATATGTGCTTCTGTTATAAATGACAGCAGTCATACAAAAAAAAGTTTCACCAACAGAATTGATACTATTGTTCTTAATAAATTTGCGGCAATTCCAATATTCTTAGTTGCAATGTTTGTAACGTTCTGGCTTGCTATTGGTGTTGGTTCTGTCTTTATTGATTTTTTTGACATAATTGGAGGATTGGTGTTTGTTGATATTCCTTCAGTAATTCTGGAAGCACTTCATGCCCCTCAATGGCTTGTGGTTATATTAGCTGGTGGTGTTGGTGCAGGTTGTCAAACTGTTTTCACTTTTATTCCTGTCGTATTTTTTATGTTCCTGGCACTTGCTATTCTTGAAGACCTTGGTTATATGGCAAGGGTAGGGGTTATTGCCGATAGATTTATGCGAAAAATTGGCTTGCCAGGTTCTGCCTTTATTCCAATGATTGTTGGTTTTGGTTGCACTGTTCCAGCTATTATGGCTGCTAGAACATTGGCAACAAAAAGAGATCGTTTCATGACCATTTTTATGGCACCATTTATGTCTTGTGGTGCTAGACTACCAGTTTATGCTCTGTTTTGTGCAGCATTGTTCAAAGAGAAGTCTGGTATTGCTGTCTTTATGATATATCTTTCAGGGCTATTTTTAGCAATAGTGACTGGATTTTTCCTTAAGGGAACCCTTTTCAAGGGGAAGTCGTCATATTTTGTCATGGATTTACCGTTGTATCATGCTCCAAGACCTGCAAGTATCCTGAAAAATGCGTGGTTCAGAGTCAGTGCATTTGTTCGTAAAGCGGGATCAATTGTTGTAATAGCTGTTGCTGTTCTTAGTATCATAAATACAGTTGGTATAAAAGATTCACGACTAACATTTGGCAACGAAGATTCTCAATCATCTATATTGGCATATGTAGGTAAGGCTATTGTTCCCGTGTTTAAACCAATGGGTATTAAGGAAGAAAATTGGCCGGCTTCTGTTGCATTATTTACTGGTCTTTTTGCTAAAGAGGCAATTGTTGGAACAATAAATTCTCTTTATGCATCGATTAATATGACTGATTCTACTGCTATGCCTGAATCAAAGGAAGAGGCTTCTATCAATATCTTACCTGAAATTAGAGAGGCTTTTGCTTCCATAAAAAGTAGTTTCATTGATATAGTAAGTTCTTTTGATGTTCTGGGAATTGCTTTGATTGCAGAGGATGATATAACCATATCAGAAAAGATTGGTGCAGAGCCTGAAGTTTATAAACATTTGGCGAATAATTTTACTCCTATATCTGCTTTTGCTTACTTATTGTTTGTGTTGGTATATTTTCCATGTTTAGCTGTAATTGGTGTAGCCAAACAGGAAATGGGTGGTTTTTATGCAGCAGTAATGGCTGCATATTGTACCTTGCTTGCATGGGCTGTCGCAACTCTGTTTTATCAAGTTGCAGAGGGAAGAAATATAATATATATGATTGCTTCTTTTGCTGTTCTTGTCATCATTTATGGTGGACTTCACTTCATCGGCAAGCATAGTCGCCGCCTGGAAAATTAGTGTTTCAGGTAGTTGTTGGTTTGCTCAATTTTCTATTCATCATTGGAAGCGGGAATAGCGGAGGCTGAAGTCTTGTAGCATGACTGTTTGGTCCGCCTTCGTTTTTTTCGCAAGCTCAAAAAGTCTAAGGTGCGACAGCCTTCTCTCTTCGCTACGCTACGAGCGAAGGCTGGTGGAGGTAAGGGGAATCGAACCCCTGACCTCTTGAATGCCATTCAAGCGCTCTACCAACTGAGCTATACCCCCAAAAAAAATGGAGCCAGCAAACAGACTCGAACTGTTGACCTGCTGATTACAAATCAGCTGCTCTACCAACTGAGCTATGCTGGCTCAAAAACGGAGGGCATTAAACTGTTTTTCTGGGCAAAAGTCAAGTAGTTTGTTTGCAAAAACTTTAATAAATTAATGACTACTCAATTTGTCATTTAACATTCATTATATTAAATGATTATCAGTGGGATTATTGAACAATAAATTCTTTGCGAAGGTAGGTTGTCTCATTTGTTTTGTCCCAACCTGTCCATGGCACAACAACTTGTCGGTCCGATTGAGTTTGCGGCATTGCATTTGGTTTGAAATACCACCAGGTCACTACTGGTAGGATTCTGTTTGAGAACTCTACCGGCAACCAGTTGGTCGCAGTATTGTCATT